>NZ_JBFABA010000044.1:0-47214 GCF_040640115.1 Micromonospora sp. NPDC023644
CAACGGCGACGCCGCCGGCCGCCCGGCCGACCGGGGCGGGCCCGGCCGGTCCGAGCGCCGGCGGGGCGCCCGAGCGCCGCCCCGCCAGCCCGCCGCCGGTGAAGCTCCCGGTCAAGCCGACCGGGACGCCCGGCGCCCGGCAGGTCGTGGACGCGTTCAAGGCCGCCGGGCTGAAGGTGCCCAACCCCCGGGACCGGTCGGTCGACTGCGGCCCGGACGGGCTCGGCCTGGGCTGCTCCGAGCTGGTCGCGACCGACGCCGTCACGGTCTACGTCTTCCCCGACGAGACCAGCGCCAGCGAGATCGCCGAGACGTGGGGCGGCCAGTCGTTCCGGCGGGGCACGGTGGTGCTCAACTACCTGGAGGCGAAGACCCCCGCGGCCGACCGCGCCAGGTACGAGAAGGTCCTCACCAGCCTGCGCTGACCGTCCGGGCCGGATCCCCGCGCTGAACCGCACCCGCCCGCGTCGGCGGCCCCGCCCGGGGACTGGCGGTGGTGGGTCGGGTCGGTCGTGCCGGTGCGACTCAGCCGCGTAGGCGCAGGCCGCGCGGGGTGGCGCGGAAGCCGGCGGCGGTGAGGGCGTCGCGCAGTGGCGAGGAGCGCACCGCCTCGCCGTCGGCCCGCTCCACCGACATCGCGCCCAGGGCGCCGGAGTGGACCGCGTCGGCGAGCGCCTTGCCGGCCGCCGCCAGCAGGTCGGTGTCGTCGGTGAAGGAGAGGATCGTCCGCCCGCCGCGTTCGACGTAGAGCACCAGGTCGCCGGCGACCAGCACCACCACGGCGCCGGCCTTGCGCCCCGCCCGGTGCCCGGTCGCCGGGGCGGCCCCGTCGCCCGAGTCGACCACCCGCTCCGGCCAGGGCAACGCCGCGCCGTACGGGTTGGCCGGATCCGTCGCGGCGAGCACCAGGGTGGGCCCGCCGCGCCCCCGCCCGCCGTCGGTGGGGTCCGCCAGCGCCCGGATCCGGTCCACCGCGCCCGGCACGGCGAACTGCGCCGCGCCCAGTCCCTCCACGAAGTAGCCCCGCCGGGCCGCGCCGCGCTCCTCCAGCGCGGAGAGCACCGGATAGACCGCGGCGAAGCCGCCGACCACCTGCTCGGCCATCACCGCGCCCCGGGTCACCACACCGTGCCGTTCGAGCAACACGTCGGCGAGGGCCGCGGCGCGGCGGGTCGGGTCGGTGTCGCGGTCCGGCAGGCGGGACCAGCGGCCGGCGACGGTCGGCGGGCCGCCACGCGTCGGCAGGGCCACCCGCCCGGGGCGCCGGTAACGGGTGCGCGGCGCGGTGGCCCGGGACTTGTGCGCCCCGCCGCCGCCGAGCGCCGCGCGCAACGGGGCGAGGGTGTCGTTGGTGAGGTGACCGGCCCACACCAGGTCCCACACGACGGCGGTCAGCGCGGCGTCGTCGGTCGAGCCGACCCGGTCGGAGAGCGACCGGAAGAACAGCGCCTGCCCGTCGCCGAGCGCGTCCAGGACCGCGTCGTGCAGCGGGGTGCGGGTGAGCGCCTCGTCGGGCGGGGGAAGCAGCAGGGGGGCGACGTCCGCGTACGCCAGGGTGACCCAGCCGTCGCCGCCGGAGATCGCCCCGGAGCCGGCCCAGAGCACCTCGCCGCTGGCACAGAGCTCGTCGAGCTGGGCGGGGGAGTAGTCGGCGACCCGGCCGGGCAGCACCAGCCGTTCCAGCGCCGACGCCGGCACCGCCGCCCCCTGCAACTGCTCCACGGCGGCGGCCAGCGCCTCGACCCCCCGCGCCGACGAGCCCACCTGCTGCCAGCGGGGCAGGAACGCGGCCAGCGCGCGCGGCGGCACCGGCTCGATCTCCCGGCGCAGCGCGGCCAGGGACCGGCGCCGCAGCAGCCGCAGCACCTCCGCGTCGCACCACTGGCTGCCGACCGTGTCGGGGGTGAACTCGCCGGCGACGACCCGACCGGTGGCGGCGAGCCGGCGCAGCGCCTGCTCGACCACGAAGACGCCGAGCCCGAAGCGGGCCGCGCAGGTGGCGGCGGCGAACGGCCCGTGCGTACGCGCGTAGCGGGCGACCAGGTCGCCGAGCGGATCGGCGACCAGGGCGAGGTAGGCCTCGGCCACCCCGACCGGCAGGGCCACGCCGAGGGCGTCGCGCAGCCGGGCCGCGTCCTCGATGCCCACCCAGCGCTCCTCGCCGGCGACGCGCACCCGCAGCACCCGGCGGGCCGCCGCCAGCTCGGTCAGCCACCCGGGGGAGGCGCCCCGCTCGGCCAGCTCCGCCTCGGAGAGGTCGCCGACCACGCGGAGCAGCTCGACCACGTCCTCCGCGTCGCGCGGGCGGCGCTGCTCGGTCAGCCAGCGCAGCTGCCGCTCGGTCTCGGCCAGCACGGCGGGGTCGAGCAGCTCCCGCAGGTCGACCCGGCCGAGCAGTTCGCCCAGCAGGGTCGAGTCCAGCGCCAGCGCGGCGGCCCGGCGCTCGGCCAGCGGAGCGTCGCCCTCGTAGAGGAAGGCACCGACGTAGCCGAAGAGCAGCGACCGGGCGAACGGCGACGGCTGGGGGGTCTCCACCTCGACCAGGCGCACCTTGCGGGCGGCCAGGTCGCGCATCAGCTGGGCCAGCGCGGGCTGGTCGAAGACGTCCTGGAGACACTCCCGGGCGGCCTCCAGGGTGACCGGGAAGTCGGCGTACTCGCGGGCGACGTCGAGCAGCTGGGCGGCGCGTTGCCGCTGCTGCCACAGCGGCTGGCGGCGGCGCGGGTCGCGCCGGGGCAACAGCAGCGACCGGGCGGCGCACTCGCGGAACCGGGACGCGAAGAGCGCGGACGTGCCGACCGACTCCTCGACGAGCTGGGCGATCTCCTCCGGCTCGAAGACCACGACGTCGGCGCCGGGTGGCTCGTCCGCCGTGTCCGGCAGGCGGACCACGATGCCGTCGTCGGACGGCATCACCTGGGCGTCCACGCCGTAGCGCTCGGCGAGCCGGCGGCCGATGGCCAGCGCCCACGGCCCGTTGACCCGGGCGCCGAGCACGCTGTGCACGGCCAGCCGCCAGTCGCCCAGCTCGTCGCGGAACCGTTCGACCACCACCGTGCGGTCGTCGGGCAGGGACCGGGTGGCGGCCCGCTGTTCGCGCAGGTAGGCCATCAGGTTGCCGGCGGCCCAGTCGTCCAGGCCACCGGCCCGCAGCGCGGCGACCGCCGTCTCGTCGTCCTGCTTGAGCAGGGCCCGCACCCGGGCGCCGATGGCCCGGCCCAGCTCGACGGGTCGGCCGAGCTGGTCGCCCTTCCAGAACGGCATCTTCGCCGCCTGCCCCGGTGCCGGGGAGACCAGCACCCGGTCGGGGGTGATCTCCTCGATCCGCCAGGACGACGAGCCGAGCAGGAAGACGTCGCCGACGCGGGACTCGTAGACCATCTCCTCGTCCAGCTCGCCGACCCGGGCGGCCCGCTCCGCCCCCGCGAGGAAGACGCCGAAGAGGCCCCGGTCGGGGATCGTGCCACCGCTGGTCACCGCGAGGCGCTGCGCGCCGGGCCGGCCGGTGAGCGTGTCGGTGGCGCGGTCCCAGACCAGCCGGGGCCGCAGCTCGGCGAACGCGGTCGACGGGTAGCGGCCGGAGAGCATGTCGAGCACCGCGTGCAGCGCCGAGTCGGGCAGCTCGGCGAAGGGCGCCGCCCGGCGCACCAGCACGGCCAGGTCGCCGACGCGCCACGGCTCCAGCGCCACCATGGCGACGATCTGCTGGGCCAGCACGTCGAGGGGGTTGCGCGGGTGGTGCAGCTCCTCGATGGCGCCCTCGGCCATCCGCTCGGCCACCACCGTGCACGACAGCAGGTCGCCCCGGTGCTTGGGGAAGACCACCCCGCGGGAGACCGCGCCGACCTGGTGCCCGGCCCGGCCCACCCGTTGCAGCCCGGCCGCCACGCTGGGCGGCGCCTCGATCTGCACCACCAGGTCGACGGCGCCCATGTCGATGCCCAGCTCCAGGCTGGAGGTCGCCACCACGGCGGGCAGCTGGCCGGACTTGAGCGCCTCCTCGATGTGCTTGCGCTCCTCCCGGGAGACGCTGCCGTGGTGGGCGCGGGCGATCACCGGCGGCGCCCCGGCCGCCGCGCCGGCCTGCGCCATCAGCTCCGCCGGCGGGCGGCCGACGCGCACCGGCCCCACGGGCCCGCCCCACTCGCCCGCGCCGCCCGGCGTGGGCCCGGCCTCGGCCTCGGCGCCGCGTCCCGCGAACTCGGCCCCCGCGTCGCCGGGACCTGCGGGTGGTGCGGCCAGCGCACCGTCGGGCCGCGCGGGCGGGGCGGCCAGCGCGTCGGCGGCCAGCTCCTGCCCGGCCAGCTCGTTCAGCCGGGCGCAGAGGCGCTCGGCGGAACGCCGGGAGTTGGTGAAGACGATGGTCGAGCGGTGCGCCCTGACCAGGGAGAAGACGCGTTCCTCCAGCGCGGGCCAGATGGACGCCCGCCGCCCGCCGAGACCGCCGAGGTCGTCCTCCGGCGGCTCCTGCTCGTCGAGGCGGGTCATGTCCTCCACCGGGACCTGGACGCTGACCTCGATCGTCTTGGCGGTGGGTGGCGCGACCACGTCGACGGGGCGGGCGCCGCCGAGGAAACGGGCGCACGCGTCGACCGGCCGGACGGTGGCGGAGAGGCCGATCCGCTGCGCCGGGGCGGGCAGCAGCTCGTCGAGGCGTTCCAGGGAGAGCGCGAGGTGGGCCCCGCGCTTGGTGCCGGCGACCGCGTGCACCTCGTCGACGATCACCGTCTCGACGCCGCGCAGGGAGTCGCGGGCGGCGGAGGTGAGCAGCAGGAACAGCGACTCGGGTGTGGTGATGAGGATGTCGGGCGGGGTGCGGGCGAAGGCCCGCCGCTCGTCGGCGGGGGTGTCGCCGGTGCGCATCCCCACGGTGATGTCCGGTGGGGCGACGCCGAGGCGGGTGGCGGCCTGCCGGATGCCCGTGAGCGGGGTGCGCAGGTTGCGCTCGACGTCGACCGCGAGCGCCTTGAGGGGGCTGACGTAGAGCACCCGGCACCGGTGCCGAGGGTCGGCCGAGGCCGGCTCGCGGGCCAGCCGGTCGAGCGACCAGAGGAACGCGGCCAGCGTCTTGCCCGAACCGGTGGGGGCCACCACCAACGCGTTGCGCCCGGCGGAGACGGAACCCCAGGCGCCGGTCTGGGCGGCGGTGGGCGCGGCGAAGGCGGCGCCGAACCACTCCCGGGTGGCCGCGCCGAAACCCGCCATCGCCTCCGTCACGCCATCCATCCTGCCCCGGCGGTGCGACATCCAGGCCTCCGGCAGGGGCGGAGTGCCCTGCTCCGGCTCATACGCGATGTTTGCGCGGTCAATCCGTTAAGTCTTACTTAACTGCTTGCTTGTATCCCACAACATAAAGTAACTTCACCCGGAGCGTCAGCCTGGGGGTGGAGGGGATCGGATTGGCCGTCGAGCAGCGGAGCTTCGAGCCCGGCACCGACGTGCTCATCCGCAAGGTCGACAGTCACCTCGCCGCCGTCCGCACCGGCCTGTCCGGCCCGGAGCTGGAGCTGGCCGAGCGGCTCGCCGCCGCGCTGCGCGAGCTGGTCGTCTCCACCGCGCAGGCCAGCGCGGCCGACCGGGGCCAGGTCCGCGCCGCGGTGCACTACTTCGTGCTGCGGCGGGAGAGCCGGGGCCGGCTGCTACCGGTGCGCTCCCTCGCCGCCGCCCAGCGGGTGGTCAACAAGGTCGTGGTCCAGCTCGGCCGTCCCGACCTGCTGGTGGAGCCCCGTCGCGAACGCCCCGCCCGGGAGCCCGTCGCCCCCACGGCCACCGCCACCGCCACGGTCACCGCCGACGTCGCCGTCGGCTGACCGCCGCCCTGCGGCCGCCGTCGGGCAGGCCGCCCGCCCGCCGCCGTTCGCTGATCGCACGCCCCGCCGCCGTTCGCCGTTCACTGACCGCTGGCCCCGTCGCCGTGCTGCTGACCGCCCCGCCTCCGGCGCCGTTCGCTGACCGCCGGCTCCGCCGCCGTTCGCTGACCGGCCGCGCCCGGCAACAGGGACGAATTCGCGCAAAACCGCCCGCCGGGCGACGAACTGGCGTGTGATCGCACCTAGGTGCCGTCCCACCTCCGGCGCGCGCCGCAGCCACCTCGACCGGGAGCGCGGGTGCTCGTACTGCTGATCCTCCACTTCGTGGCGGCGCTCGTCGCGCCCCTGCTCGTCCGGTGGTGGGGTCCCCGCGCCTGCTATCCGCTGGCGCTGGCGCCGGCGGCCGCGTTCGGGTGGGCGCTGGCCCGCACCCCCGCCGTCCGCGACGGCGGCGCGGTGGTCGAGACGTACCCGTGGATCGGTCAGCTCGGCGTCGACCTGGCACTGCGGCTGACCACCCTGTCCTGGCTGATGACCCTGCTCGTCGGCGGCGTCGGCGCGCTGGTGCTGGTCTACAGCGCGCACTACTTCGGCCGGGAGTCCATCGGCGTGGCCCGGTTCGCGGCCGTGCTGGTGGCCTTCGCGGGGGCGATGCTCGGCCTGGTCCTCGCCGACGACCTGCTACTGCTCTACGTCTGCTGGGAACTCACCACGATCTTCTCGTACCTGCTGATCGGGCACAGCGCCGAGCGGCGCTCCAGCCGGTGGGCGGCGGCGCAGGCGCTGACCGTGACCACGCTCGGCGGGCTGGCGATGCTGGTGGGGTTCATCATGCTCGGCGAAAGCGCCGGCACCTACCGCTGGTCGGAGATCGCCGCCGCCCCGCTGCCGGGCGGGGCGTACCTCGTCACGGCGGTCGGGCTGATCCTCGCCGGGGCGCTGTCCAAGTCGGCGCTGCTGCCGTTCAGCTCGTGGCTGCCGGTGGCGATGGCGGCCCCCACGCCGGTGAGCGCGTACCTGCACGCCGCCGCGATGGTGAAGGCGGGCGTCTACCTGATCGGGCTGCTCGCCCCGGCGCTGGCGAGCACGGGGCCGTGGCGGCCGGTGGTCGTGGTCGCCGGGCTGGCCACCATGCTGACCGGCGGCTGGGCCGCGCTGCGGCAGACCGACCTGAAACTGCTGCTGGCGTACGGCACCGTCAGCCAGCTCGGCCTCATCGCGGTGGCGGTCGGGGCGGGCACCCCGGACACCGCGCTGGCCGGGGTGGCGATGCTGCTGGCCCACGCCCTGTTCAAGGCGCCGCTCTTCCTCGTCGTCGGCATCATCGACCACGGCGCCGGCACGCGCGACCTGCGGGAACTGTCCGGGCTGGGGCGCCGGGCCCCGCTGCTCGTCACCGTGACGGTGCTCGCCGCCGCGTCGATGGCCGGGCTGCCACCGCTGGTCGGCTTCGTCGCCAAGGAGGCCGTGCTGGCCGCCTTCACCGACCGGCCCGCCGTCGTCGCCGTGCTGGTGGCCGGCACCGCGCTCACCGTCGCCTACAGCGCCCGGTTCGTCTGGGGCGCGTTCGCCACCCGACCGGGCGTGGAACCGACCGTCCTCGGGCGGGTCCCCGCGTCGATGCTCGCCCCGCCGGCCGTGCTGGCCGCCGTCGGGCTGGTCGCCGGCCCGGCCGCCGGGATCCTCGACGGCATGCTCCGCCCGTACGCCGAGCTGTTCGGCGTCGTCGGCAAGGACCTGGCGCTGTGGCACGGCCTCAGCCCCGCGCTCGGCCTCTCCGCGCTGGCCGTGGCCGGCGGCGCGGCGCTGTTCGCGCTGCGTGGGCCGCTCGCCCCGGTGCTGGCCCGGCTGCACGTCCCGGTCAGCGGCAACCAGGGGTACGAGTGGTTCACCCGCCGCTTCGACCGGCTCGCCATCGAGGTCACCGGCGCCACCCAGCGCGGCTCGCTGCCGCAGTACCTCGGCGTCATCCTGCTCGTGCTCACCGTGGTGCCCGGCGGGGCGATGCTGGCCACCCGTCCGTGGCAGGACCGGATCGCCCTCTGGGACAGCCCGTTGCAGGTCCTGGTGGTGGCGATCGTCACCGTCGCGGCGGTGCTCGCGGTCGGCGCCCGCCGGCGGCTGACGGCGATGCTGCTGGTCGGCATGACGGGCTACGGCACCGCGATGCTCTTCGTGGTCTACGGCGCGCCGGACCTGGCGCTGACCCAGTTCCTCGTCGAGACCGCCACCATCGCGGTGTTCGTGCTGGTGCTGCGCCGGCTGCCGGAGCGGTTCTCGGCCCGCCCGAAACGCCGGCGGTGGGTGCGCCGGGCGATCGGGCTGGCCGTCGGCGTGGTGGTCGGCGGGCTGGCCCTCACCGCCGCCTCGGCCCGGCGGGCGCCCACCATCTCCGACGCGTTCCCCGACCTCGCCGTCACCCAGGGGTACGGCCGCAACGTGGTCAACGTGACCCTGGTCGACATCCGGGCCTGGGACACCATGGGCGAGCTGTCGGTGCTGGTGGTGGCCGCGACCGGCGTGGCCAGCCTGGTCTTCCAGCGGTCCCGGACCGGACCCCGCCCCCGCCGCCCGGAGCCGCCGAGCCGGGTGCAGCGGCCGGGGCACCGGGTCTGGCTGCGCGGCGGGGCGACCCTGCACGAGCGGCAGCGCTCGATCGTGCTGGAGGTGGTGACCCGGCTGGTCTTCCACACGGTGGTGGTCTTCTCCCTGTTCCTGCTCTTCTCCGGCCACAACGCGCCGGGCGGCGGCTTCGCCGGCGGCCTCGTGGCGGGCCTGGCGCTGGCCGTGCGCTACCTGGCCGGCGGCCGCTACGAGCTGGCCGAGGCCGCCCCGGTCGGCGCGGGCACGGTGCTCGGCGCCGGCCTCCTCGTCTCGATCGGCACCGGGGCCGTCGCCCTGTTCGCGGGCGGGTCGGTGCTCCAGAGCGCCCGGATCGACCTGTGGCTGCCGGTGATCGGCGAGTTCTACCTGGTCACGTCCCTCTTCTTCGACGTCGGCGTCTACCTGGTGGTGGTCGGGCTGGTGCTGGACATCCTGCGCAGCCTCGGCGCCGAGGTGGACCGGCACATCGAGGCGGCCGGCGAGTCCGGCGGCGGGCTGCGGGTCGACCGGCAGGGGGAGCGGACGTGAGGACGGGCGCTGCGGGACCGACCCTGATGCTGGTCGTCGCCGCCGGGGTGCTGGTCGGCTGCGGGGTCACCCTGCTGCTGGAACGCAGCCTGACCCGGATCCTGCTCGGTGTCATCCTGCTCGGCAACGGGGTCAACGCGCTCATCCTGCTGGGCGGCCGCGCGGGGAGCGCCCCGCTGGTCGGCACGGCGCCCGCCGGCACGTTGAGCGACGCGCTGCCGCAGGCCATGATCCTCACCGCCATCGTGATCACCTTCGGGCTGACCGCGTTCCTGCTGGCGGTGAGCTACCGCAGCTGGTATCTGACCGGCGACGACGAGGTGCCCGACGACATCGAGGACCGGCAGGTCAGGCAGGCAGCCGAGCGCAACGAGCCGGCCGCCGCCGACTTCGGGGGTGAGGGCCCGGACGCCGACCCCGAGCAGGTCGACCCGGAGCCGCCGGGCCGGTTCCGGCGCGGGGACGGCCCCGGATGACCGGGTACGCGGGACGGGGCGCCCGATGAACCGGCTCGTGCCGCTGCCCGTGGTGGTGCCGCTGCTGGGCGCGGCGCTGACCCTGCTGCTGGCCCGGTGGCCGGGGCTGCAACGGGTCGTCAGCGTGAGCTGCCTGGTGGCCACGCTGACGGTGGCGGCGGTGCTGCTGGTGCAGGCGTACCGGCACGGGCCGGTGGTGGTCCAGGTCGGCGGGTGGCCGGCGCCGGTGGGCATCGTGCTGGTCGCGGACCAACTCGCCGCGCTGATGCTGGTGGTCTCCTCGGCGGTGACCCTGTGCGTGCTGCTCTACTCCGTCGGCCAGGGGCAGGGGGACGTCGGCGAGACCGCCCCGGTGACCATCTACCACCCCACCTACCTGGTGCTGACCGCCGGCGTGACGAACGCGTTCCTCGCCGGCGACCTGTTCAACCTCTTCGTCGGCTTCGAGATCCTGCTGGCCGCGAGCTTCGTGCTGATCACCCTCGGCGGCACCGAGACCCGGATCCGCACCGGCTCGACGTACGTGGTCGTCAGCATCCTCAGCTCGATGATCTTCCTCGCCTCGGTGGGGCTGGTGTACGCGGCCACCGGCACCCTGAACATGGCCCAGCTGGCGCACCGGCTGGACGCGCTGCCCGACGGCGTACGGCTGACCCTGCAGCTGATGCTGCTGCTCGCCTTCGGGGTCAAGGCGGCGGTCTTCCCGCTCTCGGCCTGGTTGCCGGACAGCTACCCGACGGCGCCGGCCCCCGTCACGGCGGTCTTCGCCGGCCTGCTCACCAAGGTCGGCGTGTACGCGATCATCCGCACCGAGACGCTGCTCTTCCCCGGCGGGCGGCTCGCCGGGCCGCTGATGGTGGTGGCCGGGCTGACCATGGTGGTCGGCATCCTCGGCGCGGTGGCCCAGTCCGACATGAAGCGGCTCTTCTCGTTCACCCTGGTCAGCCACATCGGCTACATGATCTTCGGAGTGGGGCTGAGCACCGTGGCCGGGCTCTCCGGCGCGATCTTCTACGTGGTGCACCACATCACCATCCAGACCACGCTGTTCCTGGTCGCCGGGCTGGTCGAGGAGCGGGCCGGCAGCACCGACCTGCGCCGCATCGGCGGGCTGGCCCGGGCGGCCCCGCTGCTCGGCGTCCTCTTCTTCGTCCCGGCCATGAACCTCGCCGGCGTGCCGCCCTTCTCCGGGTTCCTCGGCAAGCTCGGCCTGCTCCAGGCCGGCGTCGCGGCCGGCGAGCCGCTGCCCGGCGTGCTGGTCGCGGCGGGGACGGTGACGAGCCTGCTCACCCTCTACGTGGCCTCGCGGGTGTGGAACATCGCCTTCTGGCGCGCTCCCCAGCTCGCCGCCACCGAGCCGGTCGTCCGCCTGCCCGCGCTGATGGTCGGCGCGACGATCGCGCTGGTCGGGCTGGGGCTGGCGCTGACCGTCGTCGCCGGGCCGCTGTTCGACGTCACCGCCGACGCGGCGGCCGACCTGCGCGAGCGCACCCCGTACATCCGTTCCGTGCTGCCGGCCGGTGCCCCGTGACCCCGGCCCCGCAGGCGCCGCCGCGCGGGCGGGGGCGGCGGCGCGACCAGTTGATCGCCTTCGGCTGGCTGGTGCTGGTCTGGAGCCTGCTCTGGGGGGACTTCTCCTGGGGCAACCTAACGGGCGGGGCGCTGGTGGCCGGCGCCGTGCTGCTGTTCTTCCCGCTGCCGCCGGTGAGCTTCGGCGGCCGGCTGCGCCCCGGGCCGCTGCTGGTCTTCGCGCTGCGCTTCGTCGGCGAGCTGGTCAGCGCCAGCGCGCACGTCGCCCGGGTCGCGGTGCAGCCCGGCTACCAGCCCCGGAGCGCCATCATTGCGGTCCGCCTGCGGATCCGCACCGACCTGAACCTGGCGCTCACCGCCGAGGCGATCTCGCTGGTGCCGGGCACGCTGATCCTCGAGGTGGACCGGGACGTCGGAGCCCTCTACGTGCACGTGTTCGACACCCACGGCCCGCGGGACCTCAGCGGCAGCCGGCAGCGGATCCTCGCGGTCGAGCGGCGGCTCGTCCGCGCGGTCGGCTCCGTCGCCGAGGTCCGCCGGGTGAGCGCCGATCCCGTCGAGAGGGGACCCTGACCCGTGACCACGTTCCTCGCCGTCACCCTCACCGCCCTGTTCTCGGTGACCGCGCTGCTGGCCCTGATCCGGCTCTACCGGGGGCCGTCGCTGATCGATCGGGTGGTCGCGGCCGACATGCTGCTGGCCACCATGCTGGGCGCGGTCGGCGCGGAGGCCGCGGTGAACCGCCACGCCACCACGCTGCCGGTGCTGGTGGTGCTGTCCATGCTCGGCTTCGTCGGCTCGGTGTCGCTGGTCCGCTTCGCCGTCCGCGAGGACGGGGAGGCCTGATGTGGGGCACCCTGGCCGACTGGCTGGGCGGCGGCTGCCTGGTGGTCGGCGCCCTGCTGAGCCTCGCCGCCGGGATCGGGGTGCTGCGCTTCCCGAGCACGCTGGACCGGATGCACGCCGCGACCAAGCCGCAGGTGCTCGGGGTGCTGCTCCTGCTGCTCGGCCTGGCGCTGCGGCTGCGCGCCCCGGCCGACCTGGGCATGGTGGCGCTGGTCGGGGTCTTCCAGCTGGCCACTGCCCCGGTGGCGGCCCAGATGATCGGCCGGGCCGCGTACCGCACCGGGCGGGTGGACCCGGCGCTGCTCGACGCCGACGAACTCGCCGACCGCTGACCGCCCGCCAGCGGCGCCAGCCTCGTGGAAGCGGCCGTGGACGACGTGCGGATCACCCAGAGCTGACGCCCCGGAGGCCCTCCGCCGACCCGGCGGCCCCGGACGCCGGAGGGCCTTCCGCACACCTTCAGCGGATATCCAGCCGATCCCGATAAAATGGGCCGCATGATCGACTCTTCTGCCCAGGAGGGCAGCAGTAGCCAGCCGGGTCGTGCCCGGCGTACCCCGACCCCGACGTCCCCGGGAGCCCTGAGCGACCCGTGTTGATCGTCGTTGGTCTTCTTCTCATCATCGTTCTCACCGTCGCCACGGGTTACTTCGTGGCTCAGGAGTTCGGCTACGTCGCCGTGGACCGGGGCCGGCTCAAGCAGCTGGCCGACGACGGCGACAAGGCCGCCGCCCGGGCGCTGGAGGTGACCGGGCGGCTGTCGTTCATGCTCTCGGGCGCGCAGCTCGGCATCACCGTCACCGCCCTGCTGGTCGGTTACGTCGCCGAGCCGTTCCTCGGCGCCGGGCTGGCCGAGCTGCTCGGGGTGGCCGGCGTCTCCACGGCCGTCAGCCTGCCGCTCTCGGTCGCCCTGGCCCTGACCATCGCCACCGTGGTGCAGATGGTCCTGGGCGAGCTGGCCCCGAAGAACCTCGCCATCGCCCGGCCCGAGCCCCTCGCGAAGGCCCTGAGCAGCTCCACCCTGATGTACCTCAAGGTCGCCGGTCCGCTGATCAAGCTCTTCGACCGGGCCGCGGTCCGGCTGCTCCGCCGCGTCGGCATCGAGCCGATCGAGGAGCTGCCCAGCGGCGCCACCCCGCAGGACCTGGAGCAGATCATCGCCGAGTCCCGCCAGGAGGGGCACCTGACCGCCGAGATGTCCACGCTGCTCGACCGGGGGCTCGACTTCCGCGAGCTGACCGCCGGCGAGGCGATGGTGCCGCGCGTCGACGTGCACACCGTACGCGCGCACGAACCGCTCAGCCGGGTGGTCGAGCTGCTGGACACCGGCAAGTCCCGCTTCCCCGTGCGCGGCACCGAGGGCGTCGACGACCTGGTCGGCGTCGTCGGCATCGCCGACGTGCTCGGCGTACCCCCGGAGCGGCGCGCGACCACCCCGGTCAGCGCGGTCGCCGGACCCCCGCTCCTGGTGCCGGAGACGCTGCCGCTGCCGACGGTGCTGGACCGGCTGCGCTCCGGCCACCGGCAGCTCGCCTGCGTGGTCGACGAGTACGGCGGCTTCGCCGGCGTGATCACGCTGGAGGACATCGCCGAGGAACTCGTCGGCCCGATCCGGGACGAGGACGACCCGCCGGAGCGGGCCCCGGCCCGGCAGGAGGACGGCTCCTGGGTGGTGCCGGCCCGCTGGCGCATCGACGAGGTCGCCGACAGCACCGGCATCTCGCTGCCCGAGGCCCCGGAGTACGACACGCTCTCCGGCCTGGTCATGCGGGAGCTGGGGCGGGTCCCCGAGGTCGGTGACCGGCTGGAGATCAGCCTGCCGGCCGACGGCGAGGACGGCGCGGACGAGCCGCGCGCCCTGGTCGAGGTGCTGGCCGTCGACCGGCACGTGGCCGACTCCGTCCGGCTGCGGATCGCCGAGCCGGGGGAGGTGTCCGCGTGAGCCCCGGCATCGCACTCTTCACGTCGGTGATCCTGCTGGCGTTGAACGGCTTCTTCGTGGCCGCCGAGTTCGCCCTGGTGGCCAGCAAGCGTTACCGGCTGGAACACGCGGCCGCCGGTGGCGGCCGGGCCGCCCGGGCGGCGCTGGACGGCGTACGCGAGCTGTCGCTGATGCTCGCCGGCGCGCAGCTCGGCATCACCCTCTGCACCCTGGGCCTGGGCGCGCTCGCCGAACCGGCGATCGAGCACCTGCTGAGCCCGCTGCTGCACGCGGTCGGGCTGCCGGACGCCGCGAGCCACGTGGTCGCGCTGGTCTTCGCGCTCAGCGTCGTCACGTTCCTGCACCTGGTGGTCGGGGAGATGGCGCCGAAGTCCTGGGCGATCACCGACGCGGAGCGCTCGGCGGTGCTGCTGGCGTTGCCGTTCCGCGCCTTCGCGCGGGTCGCCCGGCCGGTGCTGTCGGTGATGAACGCGCTGGCCAACGCGATGCTGCGGCTGGTCAAGGTCAACCCGCAGGACCAGCTCGCCCAGGTGCACGGCCCGGACGAGCTGCGCATGCTGCTGGAGCAGTCCCGCGAGCACGGCCTGCTCGGCGCCGAGCAGCACCAGATGCTGACCAGCATGCTGGAGTTGCAGGGCACCACGGTGGCCCAGGTGATGGAGCCGTTCCACCAGATGGTGACGGTGCGCCGCGACGACGGGGCCGACCGGATCGAGCAGGTCAGCCGGGACAGCGGCCGGTCGCGGCTGGCGGTGCTGGACGCCCACGGCGACGTCTGCGGCCTGGTCCACGTCCGGGAGGCGGTGCGCGCCACCACCCGGGGCCGCACGGTCACCGCCGCCGACCTGATGACCAACGCCCTCACCCTGCCGGCCTCGGCCTCGGTCTCCGAGGCCGTGGCGGAGATGCGGGCCCGGCAGTCCCAGCTCGCGCTGGTGCGCAACGGCGGCGGGCCGACCCGGCCGATCGGGTTCGTCGCGCTGGAGGACCTGCTGGAGGAGGTCATCGGCGAGTTCGACGACGAGACCGACCCGGTGCCGCGCGGGCGACGTATGAGATGAAATCGGATAGGTGGCCGCTCTTCGCGGAAGTCGGGGCGGCCACGCGCGAGGTCCGCGACCATGGAGGGTGCCCCTCCCGCGGGAGGTCCGCGACCGTGGGGGTGGCCCCGCGTGCGAGGTCCGCGGCGGTCGCCGCGGTCCCGGCCGGCGGGGCTCGCGGGCGGCTGAGCGGGCCCGGCCCGGTGGCGGACGGGGGAGTGCCGTGCGGTTGACGGGAGTGTCACCCGAGTCCGGCTGGACCGGCCTGTCGGTGCGGACGGCCCTGGCCAACCCGAGCACCCGCCCCGGGTTGCGCCTGCCGGGGCGGGTCACCGTCATCGCCGGCTCCACCGACGTACCCGTCCTGCACGTCCGGCTCGGCCTGGTCACCACGGCCGAGCCGGACGATCCGGACGCGCCCCGTCGCCTGGTGCAGTTCCACCAGGCGACGGTGGCCGACGGTTTCGTGCTGCGGGCCGGGCGGGGCCGGTCGATCCCGTTCGAGTTCCCGCTGCCGTGGGAGACCCCGGTGACCGTGTTCGGCGGAGTACCCCTGCTCAGCCTGCGGATGGGACTGCGTACGGAGGTGGCCGTCGAGCCCCGGCTCGACCAGGGCGCCATGGTGCCGGTCTTCGTGCATCCGCTGCCGACCCAGGCGCACGTCCTGGCGGCGCTCGACACGCTCGGCTTCAGCATGCGCCAGGCCGGCCTGGTCGACGGGCGGCTGCCCGGGGTGGCGCAGACCCTGCCGCTGCACCAGCGGCTGGGCTACTGGGTGGCGCCGCTCTACGCCGGGCCGATCACCGAGCTGGAGCTGATCTTCATCGCCGACCCGGCCGGCCTGGAGGTGATCCTCTGGATGGACCGGCGGCTGGCCCTGGCCGGGATCACCCACCAGAGCATCAGCCGGTTCCGGGTCTGGCACACCGGCGCCGACCAGCGGGACTGGGTCGCGATCGTGGACGCCTGGCTGCGTGCGGCGATCAACCGGCACGCCGCCGCCGCGGCGCACGCCGACTGGTCCGCGACCCTCTCCGGGTCGGCGCACGTCAGCCGCCCGCCGGACGAGCCGATCCACCCGGGCTTCGGGCTGGGCGGCACCGCCGGCGGAGCCGGCATCGGCGGCTCCGGCGGCTCCGGCGGCGGCGACGGCACCTGACCCGGCCGGGGTCAGGCGGTGGCGGTGGCCAGTTTGAGGCTGAAGCCGAGGAAGAGCGCGGCGACGCCCGTGGTGGCGCCGGCCGCCAGGCGGTGGCGCCGGCGGAACTGGGCCGCCAGGAACGTGCCTGTGAAGATCAGCGCGGTCAGGTAGAGCACGCTGGTGACCTGGGCGATCAGCCCGAGCAGCAGGAACGACAGCGCCGGCCAGGCGTAGCCCGGGTCCACGAACTGGATGAAGAACGAGACGAAGAAGAGGATCGCCTTCGGGTTGAGCAGGCTGATCACCAGCGCCTTGCGGAACGGGCTGCGCATCGCCGCCGGCCGCGCGGCGTCGATGAGCCGCGGGGTGTCCGGGTCGTTGCGCGTCCGCCAGCGGCGCCACGCGCCGCGCAGCATCGTCAACCCCACATAGCCGAGGTACGCGGCGCCGGCGTACTTGATCACCAGGAAGAGCGGCGGGTACGCCTGGACCAGCGACGCCACGCCGGCGGCGGAGAGGAACATCAGCACCCCGTCGCCGACGAAGACCCCGCCGGCCGCCCGGTAGCCGGCCGCCACGCCCCGCTGCGCGGCGGTGGAGAGCACGAAGAGGGAGTTGGGCCCGGGCAGCAGAACGATCGCCACGGTGCCCAGCACGTACGTCCAGATGTCGGTGATGCCCAGCACGCCCGCCATCATGAGGCCACGGGTGCCGCCCGGCGAAGCCTTTCCCGGAGCGTGACCTGTGCGTTCGGCCACTCGTCGACGGTCATCGAATACTGCACGGTGTCCCGCCAGGAGCCGTCCGGGCGGAGCCGGTGCCGGCGCAGCACCCCCTCGCGGGACGCGCCGAGGCGTTCGATGGCCCGCTGCGAACGCTCGTTGCGGATGTCGGTGTGCCAGACTACCCGCACCGCGCCCAGCTCCTCGAAGGCGCGGGTGAGCAGCAGCAGCTTCGCCTCCGTGTTGATCCCGGTGCGCCACCAGGGGCGGCCCAGGTAGGTGTAGCCGATCGCCACCGCCCGGCGCTCCGGGTCCACCTCGTAGAAGGAGGTGGTGCCGACCACCGCGCCGGTCACCGCGCAGCGCTGCACCCACGGCACCCGCTCGCCCCGCCGGTGCGCGGCCAGCGCGGCGGCGACCTGCTCGGCGGTGCCGGCCGGGCCGGCCGGCAGCGGGCTGCCCAGGTGCCGCCAGACCTCCGGGTCGGCGGTCGCGGCGTGCAGCTCGTCGGCGTGCGCGAGGTCGAGCGGTTCCAGCAGCACGTGCTCCCCGCGCAGCACCGCCGGGTCGAGCCACGGCGACGTCTCCGGCCGCAGGTACGCCGGCACCGGCACGGCCACCCCGGCGTCGGGTTCGGGCGGCCCGGCGGTCAGCCGCAGCGGCACCACGCCGGCCCAGTGCGGCAGGGCGAGGTCGGCCTCCTCGTCGCGTACGCCGCCGGTGCGGGCGCGGACCGACACCTCGCGCAGCGGCAGGGCCAGCACGGCCGTCTCGGCCAGCTCCCGGCGCGACGGGGGCCGGCTGTCGGCGCTGCGCCCGGCCGCGGCCTTCTCCACCAGGGCGGTCAGCATCCGCAGCTTCTCCCGCTCGTCGGTGACCAGGCGGGCGGTGCCGTGCGCGACCACCGAGCGGTAGTTGGCGCTGTGGTGGAACTGCGAGCGGCCGTAGACGAGGCCGTCGAGCAGGGTGACCGCCACGCAGACCGGCAGCCCGTCGCCCCGGGCGGCGAGCAGTGGCCGGCTGCCGGTGGAGCCGTGCAGGTAGAGGGTGTCGCCGACGCGCACGTGCAGGGTGGGCAGCACCCGGGGCTCGCCGTCGACGGTGAACCCGAGCGCACAGTCGTACGCCTCGTCGAGGACGGCGTGCGCGGCGGCCTCGTCGTAGCTCATCCGGTCCCGGGAGCGGCTGGCGGTGGTCCGGTCGGTGGGTGCGTACATGGCTCGACCTTTGTTCTAGTACAATCCCTGATTTGTGTCAGCACGCTATCAGGTCGTCGGTACGACGGCCGCCGAGATTTCGGCCAGCATCGAATCGGGCATCCGCTGCGCCGCCCTCGCCCCCGGCGACGCGCTGCCGCCGGTGCGGGAGCTCGCCGCCCAGCTCGCGGTGAGCCCGGCCACCGCGGCCCGGGCCTACCAGGAGCTGCGTCAGCGGGGCCTGGTGGTCACCGCCGGCCGGCACGGCACCCGGGTCCGTCCCCGCCCGCCGGTGGCGGCCCGCCGCTCCGCGCTGCGCCCGCCGACCGCACCCGGCCTGCGTGACCTCTCCCGGGGCGAGCCGGACGTGCGGCTGCTGCCACCCCTCGGGCAGCACCTGGCCGGCCTGGCCGCCGCCGCGGGGCCGCCGGTCGGCTACCCCGCGGCCGGGGTGCTGCCCGAGCTGGCCGAGGCGGCCCGCGAGCGGCTGGCCGCCGACGGCGTGCCGGCGACGGAGCTGACCGTCACCGGCGGCGCGCTGGACGGCATCGAGCGCCTGCTCGGCGCGCACCTGCGCCCCGGGGACGCGGTCGCCCTCGAGGACCCGGGCTGGGCCAACCTGCTCGACCTGGTCGCCGCGCTCGGGCTGCGGCCGATCGGCGTGCCGGTCGACGACGACGGCCCGCTCGTCGGCGGGGTCGCCGCCGCGCTCGCCGCCGGCGCGCGGGCGCTGATCGTGACGAGCCGAGCCCAGAACCCCACCGGCGCGGCGGTCTCCGCCGAGCGGGCCGGGGAGCTGCGCGCCCTGCTCGCCGGGCGGTCCGACCTGCTGCTGATCGAGGACGACCACGCCGCCGAGCTGGCCCGCGTACCGCTGCACCCGCTCGCCGGGGCGACCCCGACGTGGGCCTTCGTCCGCTCGGTGAGCAAGCCGTTCGGCCCGGACCTGCGGCTGGCCGTGCTGGTCGGTGACGAGACCACGGTGGCCCGGGTGGCCGGCCGGGCGCGGGTCGGCGCCGGCTGGGTCTCCACCGTGCTGCAACGACTGGTCCTGGCGCTCTGGCGCGACCCCGCCGTGGCCGAGTTGGTGGACCGGGCCGCCGGCAGCTACGAGCGGCGGCGCGTGGGGCTGATCGGCGCGCTCGCCCGCCACGGCCTGGCCGCCCACGGGCGCAGCGGCATCAACGTCTGGCTGCCGGTCGACGACGAGACCAGCGTGCTGACCGCGCTGCGCGACGCCGGCTGGGCGGTCGCCCCCGGCGCACTGCACCGCATCGCCGGCCCGCCGGCGCTGCGGATCACCGTCAGCTCGCTGGACGAGGCGGAGATCCCGGACCTGGCCGAGGCGGTGGCCCGGGCGGTCCGGCCCACCCCGCCCGGGGGCTTCGCCGCGTGAGCCAGCCGGGCCCGTCGCGGGCGCCTGGCTCCGCCACTTCCCGGCGGTCCGGGGCCCGCTTGTCCCGTCGCGGCGGGTCCCCGCGCGTGTTCCCTCCCGCGCGGGGTAGAACAGTCGCCATGGCCGAGCAGACCGAGACCGCGCCGGGCGCGCAGCGGTTCATCCCGCCGCGGGCCGACACCCTCGACGACCTGCGTGCCGCCGCCACCGGCTGCCAGGGCTGCGAGCTCTACCGCGACGCGTCGCAGACGGTCTTCGGCCGCGGCGACGCCGGCGCGCGGGTGGTCTTCGTCGGCGAGCAGCCCGGCGACATGGAGGACCAGAAGGGCCTGCCGTTCGTCGGCCCCGCCGGCCGGCTGCTGCGCCGGGCGGTCGACGACGCCGGGCTCGACCCCGGCCACATCTACCTCACCAACGCCGTGAAGCACTTCCGCTTCGAGCAGCGCGGCAAGCGGCGGATCCACCAGACCCCGGACCGGGTGCACATCACGGCCTGCCGGCCCTGGCTGGTGGCCGAGTTCGCCCAGCTGCGCCCGGAGGTCGTGGTGGTGCTCGGCGCCACCGCCGCCAAGGCCCTGCTCGGCCCGACGTTCCGGGTCACCCGGCAGCGGGGCGAACTGCTGCCCTGGCCGGAGTCGGCCCAGCACCCGGAGGACTTCCGGCGGGTGCCGGTGGACGCGCGCGGCGGCGTCGCCGACGCGCCGCCGGCGCGGCTGCTGGCCACCATCCACCCGTCCGCCGTGCTGCGCGCGGACGACCAGGACAAGGCGTACGAGGGGCTGGTCGCCGACCTCACCGTGGCCGCCCGGGCCCTCGCAGGCTGAGCCGCCGCTTCCGGCCCGTCGGACGCTGGGCAGGGCGGGTGAGCGGTGCCACACTTGCCGCCATGGAGCAGCATCTCTACGAGCGCGACCACGAGGAGTTCCGCGAGCTGTGCCGCGAGTTCCTGACCCGCGAGGCGGTGCCCCACCACGAGCGCTGGGAGGCCGACGGGATCGTCGACCGCGAGGTGTGGCGCCGGGCCGGGGCCGCCGGCCTGCTGGGCATGGACATCGACACGGAGTACGGCGGCGGCGGGCAGCGCGACTTCCGGTTCAACGCCGTGCTGGACGAGGAGATCATCGCCGCCGGCTGCACCGGGCTCGGCTTCGGCCTGCACAACGACGTGGTGGCGCCGTACCTGACCGAGCTGACCACGGACGAGCAGCGCAAGCGTTGGCTGCCCGGGTTCTGCTCCGGCGACCTGGTCACCGCGATCGCGATGAGCGAGCCCGGGGCCGGCTCCGACCTGGCCGGGATCCGCACCGGCGCGGTCCGGGACGGCGACAGCTGGGTGCTCAACGGCCAGAAGACCTTCATCACCAACGGGGAACTGGCCGACCTGGTGGTCGTGGTCGTGCGTACCGCGCCGGACCAGGGCGCGCACGGGGTGAGCCTGATCGCGGTGGAGAGCGGCACCCCCGGCTTCTCCCGGGGCCGGCGGCTGGCCAAGGTCGGGCTCAAGGCCAACGACACCGCCGAGCTGTTCTTCGACGACTGCCGGGTGCCGGCGGAGAACCTGATCGGCACCGAGAACCACGGCTTCTACCACCTGATGGCCAACCTGCCCCGGGAACGGCTCAGCATCGCGGTCGCGGCGGTGGCCGCCGCCGAGCGGCTGCTCGCCCTCACCCTCGACCACGCCCGCTCCCGGCAGGCGTTCGGCCGGCCGATCGGCGCGTTCCAGCACAACCGCTTCCTGCTGGCCGAGCTGGACACCGAGGTCACCATCGCCCGCACCTTCGTCAACCACTGCGTCGCGGAGTACGGCGCCGGCCGGCTCTCGGTCACCGACGCGGCCAAGGCGAAGTGGTGGACCACCGAGTTGCAGAACAGGGTCGCCGACCGCTGCGTGCAGCTGCACGGCGGCTACGGCTACATGCTGGAGTACCCGGTGGCGAAGGCCTGGCTGGACGGGCGGGTGCAGACGATCTACGGCGGCACCACCGAGATCATGAAGGAGATCATCGGCCGCGGCCTCGGGCTCTAGCCCGACCGACTGCCCGGCGGCGGGGCGGGTGCGCAAGGATGGAACGGCACCTCGCCCCTTACCTCGAAGGAGCCGCCATGGCCACCGACCTCGCCGCGCCGCTCGCCGCGCCCGACGTCGCGCCCATCCAGCGGCGTACCCTGCGGCTGCTCTTCGTCACCCAGATCATCGGCGGGATCGGGGTGACCATCGGCGTCGCCGTCGGGGCGCTGCTCGCCTCCGACATCGCCGGCACCGCCGTCGCGGGCCTGGTCAGCAGCGCCGCCGTGGTCGGCGGGGCGTTGCTCGCCGTGCCGGTCACCCGGATCATGACCGTCCGTGGCCGGCGGCCCGGCCTGGTCGTGGCGTACCTGACCGGCGCGGCCGGCGGCGCTCTGGTGGTCCTCGCCGCGGTGACCCGCTGGGTGCCGCTGCTCTTCCTCGGCATGCTCCTGTTCGGCGGCGGCAACGCGGCCAACCTCCAGGCCCGCTACACGGCGGTCGACCTGGCGGTCCCGGCGCGCCGGGGCCGCCAGCTCTCGCTGATCGTCTGGGCCACCACCATCGGCGCGGTCGCCGCGCCGAACTTCGCCTCGCTCGCCGACCGCACCACCAGCGGCTGGGGGCTGCCGACGCTGGCCGGCCCGTTCGCGTTCAGCGCCGTCGCGCTCGTGCTGGCCGCCGGGGCGATCCTGGCGCTGCTGCGGCCGGACCCGCTGCTCACGGCGCGCCGGCTGGCGGCCGCCGGCCCGGCCGGCGCCACGGCGACCCCCGTCGTCGCGCCGCCGTCGACCGCCCGGCGCGCCGCGGGCATGCGGGCCGCCTGGACGGTGGTACGCGCGCGGCCGGCCGCCCGGCTCGGCATCGTGGCGGTGGCGGTCGGCCACCTGGTCATGGTCGCGGTGATGGTGATGACCCCGGTACGCCTGCACGAGTGGCACGACGACGCCGACGTGCTGCGGGTGGTCGGTCTCGTGCTGAGCCTGCACATCGCCGGCATGTACGCCCTCGCCCCGGTGGCGGGTTGGCTCACCGACCGGGTCGGCCGCCGGGCGGTGATCCTCGGCGGCGTCGGGCTGCTGCTCGCGGCGTGCGCGGTCGCCGGCACGGCCGGGCACCACACGGCCCGGCTCTCGGCCGGGTTGTTCCTGCTCGGCCTGGGCTGGTCGGGGACCATGGTCGCGGGCTCGACGCTGCTGTCGGAGTCGGTGCCGGTGGGGATCCGGCCGAGCGTCCAGGGCCTCTCCGACCTGACCATGGGGCTGGCCGGCGCCGCCGCCGGGGCGGTGAGCGGGTTTGTCGTGGAGGCGGCAGGTTATCCGGTGCTGACCGGACTCGCGGCGGTCGCGGTGCTGCCCCTGGTGACGCTAGCGTTGCGGCCGGTGCCGGTGGGGGCACCGGACGAGGAGGACTGATCACGTGCGGCTGACCGACTTCTGGTCCCGGTTGGAGGAGGCGTTCGGCCCCGGCTACGCGGCCAGCATCGCCCGCGACCAGGTGCTCTCGCAGCTCGGTGGGCGCACCATCGAACAGGCCCTGGCGTCGGGTGAGCAGACCCACGTGGTGTGGCGCGCGGTCTGCGCCGCCTATCCCGACCGGGTGCCCGCGCGACTACGCTGAGCAGCCGGTTCGCGGCTTCCGCGTGTCGCTTGTCGCCTCGTACACCTGTTCGGCTATTGTCCACAGCGGGGTGCTCGTCCACAGCTCACGGCCGGTCGGCTGGTTTTCTGTCGGACCCAGCGCCTAGCGTGTCCGCGTGACGCGAAGCTCAGGAAAGACGCCGGCGAAGGCAGGGGTGGCAAACATGGCCGCAGGGCCCGACCGGGAGAAGGCACTCGACCTTGCTCTCGCTCAGATCGACAAGCAGTTCGGCAAGGGTTCGGTGATGCGGCTGGGGGAGCGGCCGGTCGTCCAGACCTCGGTGATCCCCACGGGTTCGATCGCGCTCGACGTGGCGCTCGGCGTGGGCGGTCTGCCCCGGGGCCGGGTCGTCGAGATCTACGGTCCGGAGTCCAGCGGTAAGACCACGGTGGCCCTGCACGCGGTGGCCAACGCCCAGCGGGCCGGCGGCATCGCCGCCTTCGTCGACGCCGAGCACGCGCTCGACCCGGAATACGCCAAGGCCCTCGGTGTCGACACCGACGCCCTGCTGGTCTCCCAGCCGGACACCGGCGAGCAGGCACTGGAGATCACGGACATGCTGGTCCGCTCCGGCGCGATCGACATCATCGTCATCGACTCGGTGGCCGCGCTGGTGCCGCGCGCCGAGATCGAGGGCGAGATGGGCGACAGCCACGTGGGTCTCCAGGCCCGGCTGATGAGCCAGGCGCTGCGGAAGATCACCGGTGTGCTCAACAACACGGGCACCACGGCGATCTTCATCAACCAGCTCCGCGAGAAGATCGGCGTGATGTTCGGCAGCCCCGAGACCACCACGGGTGGCCGGGCGCTGAAGTTCTACGCCTCGGTCCGGCTCGACGTGCGCCGCATCGAGAGCCTCAAGGACGGCACCGACGTGGTCGGTAACCGCACCCGGGTCAAGGTCGTGAAGAACAAGGTCGCCGCGCCGTTCAAGCAGGCCGAGTTCGACATCATGTACGGCAAGGGCATCTCCCGCGAGGGCTCGCTGATCGACGTCGGCGTCGAGCAGGCGATCATCCGCAAGTCCGGCGCCTGGTACACCTACGACGGCGACCAGCTGGGTCAGGGCAAGGAGAAGGCCCGCGAGTTCCTCCGGGAGAACCCGGACGTCGCCGCGGAGATCGAGAAGAAGATCCTGGAGAAGCTCGGCGTCGGGGTCGGCGCGGGCGACGCCGCCGGTGGCCCGGAGCTGCCGCCGGTCGACTTCTGACCGGTCCCTGACCCGTGGCAGGACGACGCGCCCGCACCGGGCGGGGCTGGGATGCCAGCCCCGCCCGCACGGGTGACGACAGCGCGCCCCGGCCGCGCCGGGCCCGGCGCGGCCGGACCGACGACACCGACCCCGAGGCGCCCCCGGCCCCACCGCGCGACGAGGCCGAGCTGGCGCGGGAGATCTGCCTGCGCCAGCTCGCCGTCCGGCCCCGCACCCGGGCCGAGCTGGCCGGGGCGCTGGCGAAGCGGGGCATCTCCGACGAGGTCTCGGCGGGGGTGCTCGACCGCTACGACGAGGTCGGCATCATCGACGACGCCGCGTTCGCCCGGGCCTGGGTGGCCAGCCGGCACTCCGGCCGGGGCCTGGCCCGCCGGGCCCTCGCCAACGAACTGCGCCAGCGCGGGGTGGACGGCGAGGTCGCGAGCGAGGCGCTGGGCGAGCTCGACGAGGAGACCGAGGCCGATACCGCCCGCGCCCTGGTCGAGCGCAAGCTGCGCACCGCCCGGGGCGAGCCGGACGCGGTCTTCCGGCGGCTGGTGGCCATGCTGGCCCGCAAGGGCTACCCGCCGGGCGTGGCGATCCGGGCGGTGAAGGACGCGCTCGCCGCGCAGAGCGCAGAGGCGGCCGAGTTCGCCGAGCAGATCGACGCCGACGCGCTCGCCGACGCCGAGGGCGAGCTGGACCGGGACACCCGCTCCCTCGGGTGAGCGGGGCGGCCCGATCGGTCGGGGCTCTGCGCACCCGACCGCAGCGGGACTCGGCACCGGAGGCGCGTCGTGACGTGGTCCGCCGAGGCTGGCTGCGGGAGACCTCCATGCTGAAGCGGGCCAGAGGGGAGGCTGCGATGCTGAAGCGGGCCGGAGGGAGGCCTCCATGCTGAAGGCGTGTCTCAACGGGGCCCGGGGGCGTGCCGAGCATCCGGCGGTGCCGGTCACCCCGGCCGAGCTGGCGGCCGACGCGGCCCGCTGCGCGGGGCGCGGTGCCGGCGCGGTGCACGTGCACCCCCGGGACGCCGTCGGCCGGGAGTCCCTGCACCCGTCGGTGGTCGCCGCCGCGCTCGACGCGATCCGGGCCGCCCGGCCGGGGCTGCCGGTCGGGGTGAGCACCGGGGCCTGGATCGCGCCGGAGCCGGCCGCCCGGGTGGCCGCCGTCCGGGCCTGGCGGGTGCTGCCCGACTTCGCCTCGGTCAACGCGCACGAGCCGGGTGCGGAGGCCGTGGCGGCGGCGCTGCACGAGCGGGGCGTCATGGTCGAAGCGGGGCTCTGGACGGTCGACGCGGTCGGGGCGTACGCGCGCTGGCGGGTGCCGGCCGGGCGGATCCTGATCGAGTGCATGGCCGAGGACCCGGCGGTGGCGCTGGCGGACGCCGCCGCGATGCTGGCGGCGCTGCCGCCCCCTGCGGCCGGAGGCCCGCCGATCCTGCTGCACGCCGAGGGGCCGGCGACCTGGGCGGTGCTGGCCGAGGCGGTGCGCCGGGGGCTGCACAGCCGCGTCGGGCTGGAGGACACGCTGTCGCTGCCCGACGGCTCGACCGCGCCCGACAACGCCGCACTGGTGACGGCGGCGCTGGCCGCAGGCGCCCGCTGACCCGCCCGGCCCTCCCGCGGCGTGCCGGCCTCGCCCGCTGCCCCGCTCCGGCCCTCACGGCGTGCCGGCCTCGCCCGGCGCCTGTACCGTGCGCCGGCCACGCCGCCCCGGCTGGTGCTCCTGATCGGTTGGCGGGGAACCGGTCCCGGACGCCCCGAACCACCGGTTCGGCAACAGACGATCAAGGCGGGAACGCACGCGCGGCTGCCTGCTGGGCTCCGGTGGCGCCCCCTGGGCCGACGGTTGCGTCACAGCCCGCCGGGCGGACGGCCGGGGCGGGTGCGTCCGCAGGGGTCGGGCTGAGCAGGGCTGACGTGTGGGGCGACCGGATCCGCTGCCGTTTTGTCCCCCGGTGTCCGGGCAGGCATCAGCGGTGCGTGACGCGGCAACTTCTCTCCGTTCGGGGGGTTTGATCATGAGTTCTTGACCAGAGCCCCCCGGGAGACCTAGCCTCGCCATACAGGCTCAACTTGCCCGACCAAGCGCAGGCTAAGCGCACAACATAGATCGCGTAACGGAACAGCATCACTTTGACCGATCCGATCGGTCATTGGCGGCAGTTCGGACTGGCCGGTCCGGCGCTGGCGCGACAACTGCACCCGGCCGTCGGCGATGCCCCCGCGTGGGCACCGCCGACGGAAGCTACCCCACGGCCAGTCGCTCCGGTCGGGCGTCCACAGCCGCAGGGTGCGTGCCCATCGGCACGGTCGCTGCGGTCCCGACGTTCAGGGGAGGCGGCCATGGCGAGGCGGCGCAGTTCCACCGGGGTGCCGACATGAGCGCGCCGGTCGCCGGGCAGGGGCCGGTGGGCATCGGGCGCGGGCCCGTGGGCATCGGGCGGGCCGGGGCGCCGGCATGAGCGGGTTCGACGTCGTGATCCTCGCCGTGGTGCTGGTCCTGACCGTGGTCGTGCTCGGGGCGGTGCTGTTCGGCGTACGGGCGCTGCGTCGGTTCAATGCGGCGCCGGCGCCCGAGGACCCCGCCTTCATCGCCGAGAAGGACCGGCAGGAGCAGTCCCTCGCGGCCCTGCGCACCGCCGCCGACGAGGCCAACAGCACGATCGACGTGGCGAAGTCGGCCGCCGCGGCGGCGCGCGCCGAGGCGGCCGCCGCGAAGGCCGAGGCGAAGGCGGCCCGGGCGGAGGCCCGCCGGGTGCTCGACGACGCCCGGGCGGAGGCCGACACCGTCCTGGAACGGGCCCACAAGCAGGCCGAGGCCGACGCGGAGCAGCTGCGGGCCACCGCCCGGCGCAGCGGCGAGCGGGAGGTCGCGGTGCTCGCGGCCACCACGCGGGAGCAGGCCGCCGAGGTGGAGCGGCGGGCGGCCCGGATGGACGAGCGCGAGCGGCTGCACACCGAGGAGGTCGAGCGGCTCGCCGAGCGGGAGCGGCAGCTCACCGCCGCCAGCGCGGCCCTGTCGGCCCGCGAGGCCGCGCTCGCCCAGCGCGAGGCCGAGCTGGCCGAGGCGGAGGAGCAGCGGCGCCGCGAGCTGGAGCGGGTCGCCGGCCTCACCGCCGACGCGGCCCGGGCGGAGCTGATCGAGGCGATCGAGGTCCAGGCCAAGCGGGAGGCCGCGCTGCTGGTGCGGGACATCGAGTCCGACGCCCGTGGCACCGCCGAGCAGCGCGCCCGGCACATCGTCGTGGACGCCATCCAGCGGGTCGCCAGCGAGCAGACCGCGGAGAGCGTGGTCAGCGTCCTGCACCTGCCCGGGGACGAGATGAAGGGGCGGATCATCGGCCGGGAGGGCCGCAACATCCGCGCCTTCGAATCGGTCACCGGAGTCAACCTGATCATCGACGACACCCCCGAGGCGGTGCTGCTCTCCTGCTTCGACCCGGTGCGCCGGGAGGTCGGCCGGCTGACCCTGGAGAAGCTGGTCCTGGACGGGCGGATCCACCCGCACCGCATCGAGGAGGTCTACGACCTGGCCCGGCACGAGGTGGAGGAGCTCTGCCAGCGGGCCGCCGAGGACGCCCTCGTCGAGGTCGGCATCACCGAGATCCACCCGGAGCTGGTCACCCTGCTCGGCCGGCTGCGCTACCGGACGTCGTACGGGCAGAACGTGCTCAAGCACCTGGTGGAGACCGCGCACATCGCCGGCATCATGGCCGCCGAGTTGCGGCTGGACGTGCCGCTCATCAAGCGTTCGGCGTTCCTGCACGACATCGGCAAGGCGCTCACCCACGAGGTGGAGGGCAGCCACGCCATCATCGGCGCCGACCTGGCCCGCAAGTACGGCGAGAGCGAGGACGTCGTCCACGCCATCGAGGCGCACCACAACGAGGTGCCGCCGCAGACCATCGAGGCCGTCCTCACCCAGGCGTCCGACGCCTGCTCGGGCGGTCGGCCGGGGGCCCGGCGGGAGAGCCTGGAGGCGTACGTCAAGCGGCTGGAGCGGATCGAGGAGATCGCGGCCGGCAAGCTCGGCGTGGAAAAGGTCTTCGCCATGCAGGCGGGCCGGGAGATCCGGGTGATGGTCAAGCCGGACGACGTGGACGACATCGGCGCGGCCGTGCTGGCCCGGGACGTGGCCAAGCAGATCGAGGAGGAGCTGACCTATCCGGGGCAGATCCGGGTGACCGTGGTCCGCGAGTCCCGGGTCACCGAGATCGCCCGCTGACCGGGCGGTGCGGTGAGGGCTCGGTGAGGTCCACCGAGCCGCGACGCGGCCCGTCAGCCGCGCCTACCGCCCGCACGAGCGACGGGCCGTACCGTCCGGCCCGCCCCTGTCAGCGCGGCGGGCTCGTCGGATCCGAGGCTGTCCACGGACGGCACCGGGGCCGCCTGCTGACGGCGCAACGCGAAGGGCCGGCCCGATATCGGGCCGGCCCTTCGTCGTCGGTCGGGGGATCAGGCGCCGCCGGTGCCCTCGGCCTGCGCGGTGAGCGCGGCCGGGGGCGGGTTCTGGGCCGGGGTGCCGGCGGTCTTGCGACCGCGGGAGAGCCGGCGCTGGACGTACTGGGCCAGCTTCGACAGCGAGTAGTTCACCAGGATGAACAGCACCGCGATCACGACGTAGACCTGGATGGGGTTGTCCAGCACGCCGATGATCTGCTTGCCGATGTTCAGGGTCTCCTCGTAGCTGATGATGAAGCCCAGCGAGGTGTCCTTGAGCACCACGACGAGCTGGCTGATCAGCGCCGGCAGCATGATCCGGAACGCCTGCGGCAGCAGGATCATCCGGGTGGTCTGCGCCGGGGAGAGGCCGATCGCGGCCGCCGCCTCGGCCTGCCCGCCGGGCAGCCCCTCCATGCCGGAGCGGAGGATCTCGGCGATCACCACCGAGTTGTAGATGGTCAGGCCGATGACCAGGTACCACAGCGTGTCGAACGAGACGCCGAACTCGGGGAAGCCGCGGGCCACGAAGAAGATCGTGATGACCACGGGCAGGCCCCGGAACACCTCGACGCAGACCCGGGTGACCGCCGACAGGAACAGGCTCAGCCCGCGCAGCAGGTACGCCAGCGGCGTGGCGAGCCCGGTGAACCGGCGCCGGGTCAGGCTCTTGAGCTGGATCCGCAGCACCGCGAGCAGGGTGCCGACGACCAGCGAGGAGACGATCGCCAGGGCGGCGGCGGTCAGCGTGTTCTTGAAGCCGAGGGCGATCCGGTCCCACACCAGTGAGAAGTTCTCGTTGGAGGGGTCGATCAGCGGCCCCCAGAGCTCCATCGAGAACTGGCCCTTGTCGTCCAGCGGGCGGTAGATCAGGAAGTACGCGGCGACGAGCAGCAGCACCGTCGCCACCACG
The DNA here is from genome assembly GCF_040640115.1 of Micromonospora sp. NPDC023644. Taxonomy (NCBI): domain Bacteria; kingdom Bacillati; phylum Actinomycetota; class Actinomycetes; order Micromonosporales; family Micromonosporaceae; genus Micromonospora; species Micromonospora sp. NPDC023644. Next base: position 29,431 of record NZ_JBFABA010000044.1, read on the forward strand.
CTGCCGACCAGGGTGAGCCGGCGCTGCCGGGGGCCGGGTACGTCGTAGAGGACGCTCTGCTGGCTCACCGGGCCACCGCCTGCCGCTTCTCGATCCGGTCGAGGAGTGCGCCGAGGGGGACGGTCATGATCAGGTATCCGATCGAGATGCCGATGGCGACGGGGACGAAGGCGTAGCCCTCGGCCGAGGTGAGCTGGTCGGCGGTCTGCGAGAGGTCGCCGACCACGCCGAAGAAGCCGACCAGGGCCGAGTTCTTGATCATCGCGATGATCACCGACCCGAGCGGCACCACCGAGGCCTTCCAGGACTGCGGCAGCACCACGTAGCGCAGGTTCTGGCCGAAGGTCAGGCCCAGCGACCGGGCGGCCTCCGCCTGGCCGGCGGGCACGGCGTTCACGCCGGAGCGCAGCGCCTCGCAGACGAACGCCGCGGTGTAGAGCACCAGTGCGATCAGCGCGAAGCGGAAGTACGGCAGATCGGTGTCGAGCCGGCTGAACACCGCGTCCAGGCCGGGGACGCGCAGGAAGTCCGCGTTGGAGCCGAGCGCCGGCAGGCCGAACGCGGCGAAGAACATCACCACGGTCAGCGGCATGTTGCGGAAGACGTTGACGTAGCCGGTGCCGACCGCCCGCAGCGGCGGCACCGGGGAGATCCGCAGCACCGCCAGGACGGCGCCCAGGATCAGGGCGCCGACCGCAGCGAGTACGCAGATCTGGAGGGTGAGCCAGAAACCACCCGCGAAGACGTCGAACTTGTCGATGAGCACACTCACGGGCCGGTCTTCCTCCCCACCCTCCAGATCAACGGATCAGCTCAGTAGCGGTTGACGGTCGGCGCGGAGCCGAGCTCGGCACCGAACTTGCCGGCGGTCTCGTCCCAGGCCTTCTTCCAGCTGCCGTCAGCGAACGCCTTCTCCAGCGTGTCGTTGACGAAGTTGCGGAAGTCGGTGTCCTCCTTCTTCACCCCGAGGCCGTACGGCTCCTTGGTGAAGTTGTCGCCGGCCAGCTTGAACGACGCCTCGTCCTTGGCGATGTAGCCGAGCAGGATCACGTTGTCCGTGGTGACGGCGTCGACCTGGCCGCCCTTGAGGGCGTCGCGGCACTTGTCGTAGGTGTCGAAGAGCACCAGCTGGGTGGCGACGTCCTTGACGTACTTCTTGATCTCCTCGGCCGGCGTGGAGCCGGTGACCGAGCAGACCTTCTTGGCGCCGTCCTTGAACGAGTCCGGGCCGGTGATGGTGCTGTCGTCCTTCTTCACCATGATGTTCTGGCCGGCCTCGTAGTACGGCCCGGCGAACGCGATGCGCTCCTTGCGCTTGTCGTTGATCGTGTAGGTGGCGGCGACCAGGTCGACGGTGCCGTTCACGATCACGTCCTCGCGGACCTTCGAGGGGGCCTCGACCCACTCGATCTTGTCCTCGGGGATGCCGAGCTCCTTGACGATGATCTTCGCGACCTCGACGTCGAAGCCCTCCGGCTTGCCCGACAGGCCCTTCTGGCCGAAGCCGGGCTGGTCGAACTTCGTGCCGATCTTGATGGCCTGGGCCTTGTTGAGGCGCTCCATCGTGCTGCCGGCGGCGAAGGACTTGCTGCCGGCGCCGGTGCCCTTCTCGGCGTCGTCGCCACCACAGGCGGTCATGCCGAGCGCCAGGGTGGCGGCCGCCGCGAGCGCCGCTACGCGCGTGATACGCATGTTGATCTCCTTCTTCGACGGAACCCGCCGGGGGACGGCGCGCTCCAGGTACGGACGCCTAGTGCGTGAGGATCTTGGAGAGGAAGTCCTTGGCCCGCTCGCTGCGCGGGTTGGCGAAGAACTCGGCCGGCGGCGCGTCCTCGACCAGCTGCCCGTCGGCCATGAAGATGACGCGGTTCGCCGCGTGCCGGGCGAAGCCCATCTCGTGGGTCACCACGACCATGGTCATGCCCTCGCGGGCCAGCGACGTCATCACGTCCAGCACCTCGCCGACCATCTCCGGGTCCAGCGCGCTGGTCGGCTCGTCGAAGAGCATCGCCTTGGGCTGCATCGCCAGCGCCCGGGCGATCGCGACCCGCTGCTGCTGGCCGCCGGAGAGCTGGGCCGGGAACTTGTCGGCCTGGTTGGCGATGCCCACCCGGTCCAGCAGGGCCAGGCCGCGCTCGCGCGCCGCCGCCGGCTTCTCCTTGCGGACCTTGACCGGCCCCAGGGTGACGTTCTCGAGGATCGTCTTGTGCGCGAAGAGGTTGAACGACTGGAACACCATGCCGACCTCGCTGCGCAGCTTCGCCAGCGCCTTGCCCTCCGCCGGCAGTGGCTGCCCGTCGAAGGTGATCGTGCCGGAGCTGATCGGTTCGAGGCGGTTGATGGTGCGGCACAGCGTCGACTTGCCGGAGCCCGACGGGCCGATCACCACGACCACCTCGCCGCGTCCGACCGACAGTGAGACGTCGTCCAGCACGTGCAGCGGCCCGAACCACTTGTTGACCGAGTCCAGCACGATGAGCGGTTCGCCCGTCGTCACGTCGTTCACCGTCCCTGTCGTCGCGCGGGGTCGGGTGACCCCCGGTTGGGCAACTGTAGGCGGGGGGATGTGGCGGTACGCAACTCAGTTGGTCACGGAGCGATAACACCAGTTGGGATCGGGGTCAAGAGTCCGATTCTGACCGCGATCCGGACGGCCGGTGTGGCGGGGCCGGGGCGGCCCGGAGATCATGTGGGGATGACCGAACCGGTACGGCTGACCCGGTACGCCCGGGGTGGCGGCTGCGCGTGCAAGATCCCCCCGGGGGAACTGGAGACCATGGTCGCCGGGCTCGGCCCGGCCACCGGCACCGCCGAGCTGCTCGTCGGGCTCGACCACGGCGACGACGCCGCGGTGGTCCGGCTCGACGAGCGCACCGGCCTGGTCACCACCGCCGACTTCTTCACCCCCGTCGTCGACGACGCGTACGACTGGGGGCGCATCGCCGCCACCAACGCCCTCTCCGACGTGTACGCCATGGGCGGCACCCCTCTCGTCGCGCTCAACCTGCTCTGCTGGCCGCGCGGCGTGCTGCCGCTGGAGCTGGCCCGGGAGGTGCTGCGCGGCGGGCAGGACGTGGCCCGCGACGCCGGCTGCCACCTCGCCGGCGGGCACAGCGTCGACGACGAGGGCCCCAAGTACGGGCTGGCCGTCACCGGGGTGGTCCGGCCGGAGGAGCTGATCACCCTGGACGCCGGCCGGGCGGGCCTGCCGCTGTCGCTGACCAAGCCGCTCGGCGTGGGGGTGCTCAACACCCGGCACAAGGCCACCGGCGAGAGCTTCCCCGAGGCGGTCGCCGCGATGACCACCCTCAACCGCGACGCGGCGCGGGCCGCGGTGGCGGCCGGCGTCCGCTGCGGCACCGACGTGACCGGCTTCGGCCTGCTCGGGCACGCGTCCAAGCTGGCCCGGGCGAGCCGGCTGACGGTGGCGATCGACGCGGCCCGGGTGCCCTACCTGGCCGGGGCGCGGGAGGCGGTGCGCGACGGGCACGTCAGCGGCGGCAGCCGGCGCAACCTGGAGTGGGTGACGCCGTGGACCGACTTCGGCCGGGTGGCCGAGGACGAGCGGCTGCTGCTGGCCGACGCGCAGACCTCGGGCGGCCTGCTGGTCGCCGGCGAGCTGCCCGGCGCCACCGTGGTCGGCGAGCTGCTGCCGCTGGGGGAGCACCGGGTGGTCGTGCGCTGAGGGGCAACCCGACCGGCGTGGTGGCGCGCCGGGCCGGCCACCGTACCCGATAAACTGTCACCTTTCCGCTACTCGGAGCAATGGCGCTCGAGGAAATTTTGCCCGGAATGGTCACAGACCGGTAACTTGCCCCCGGCTGAGGTCATATGCACCCCACCATCGTCATTAAGGCCCGATCCGGAGGCCGGTGGGACGAGCACAGCGAGGAGGCGGCATGACCGAGCTGTGGAACTGGAGAATCGAGCAGGTACGGCCGGTGGAGGTCTACCCGGCACTGGCCGAGGCGCTCGGCCGGGTGGTGATGCCCCTGGCGGCGGCGGACCCCGCCCGCCTGCCGACGTACGCGGTGATCTGCGACGTCTGGCAGGCGCCGGGGGAGTTCGCCACGATCGTGGACTGTTACGGGGTGCCCGAGCGCCTCTCCGAGCACGGCAGCATCGCCGCGCTGGCGCGGCTGCTGGACCGCAACTGCCTGCTGCGCGACGACACGCTCGACGCCGGGCGGCACCTGCTCGTCGCGCCCGACGGCACGATCCGGCCGGTGCACTTCGACGTGCGGGAGACCGACGACGGCGAGTTGCTGGCCGACCAGCGCCTGTGCACCGACGCGGATCCCCGCTGTCGCGGCTGGTCGCAGTGCCACCGCTCGCGCTGGGCACCGGACTCGGTGCTCCCGGCGCTCGCCGCCGCCTGACCCCGCCCGACGCGCCGGGTCCGGCGGGGTGAGGTCCGCCCACCGGCCCGGCGGCGGGGTCAGCTCGCCGGGCCGGCGGAGCGGCCGCCGCGTACCTCCAGCTGGGCGAGCAGGGTCGCGGTGGCCGCGGCGACCGCGGCGACGGCCGCGTCGAAGGCGGCGGCGTTGTGGGCGGCGGGCTTGCGGAAACCCGAGATCTTGCGGACGTACTGCAACGCCGCCGCGTCGACGTCGGCCGGGGTCACCTCGGCGGCGTACGGCTCACGCAGGGTCTTGATGCTCCGGCACACGGCTGCTCCTCGTTGAGTTCGGTCGGTGGTCGGCGGATACGCTGTCCGGGTCATGACTACCGCAGCGGCGAGCAGCCCGCGCACCTATCAGGTGCGCACCTACGGCTGCCAGATGAACGTGCACGACTCCGAGCGCATCTCCGGCCTGCTGGAGCAGGCGGGCTACGTGCGCGCCGCCGAAGCCGACGACAACCCGGACGTGGTGGTGTTCAACACCTGCGCCGTCCGGGAGAACGCCGACAACCGGCTCTACGGCAACCTCGGTCACCTGCGCCCCGTCAAGGCCAGGCACCCCGGGATGCAGATCGCCGTGGGCGGCTGCCTGGCCCAGAAGGACCGGGGCGAGATCGTCCGCAAGGCGCCCTGGGTCGACGTGGTGTTCGGCACGCACAACATCGGGTCGCTGCCGGTGCTGCTGGAGCGGGCCCGGCACAACACGGCGGCCGAGGTGGAGATTCTCGAGTCCCTCGACGTCTTCCCCTCGACGCTGCCCACCCGGCGCGAGTCCACGTACGCCGGCTGGGTGTCGATCTCCGTCGGCTGCAACAACACCTGCACGTTCTGCATCGTGCCCTCCCTGCGGGGCAAGGAGAAGGACCGCCGCCCCGGCGACATCCTCTCCGAGGTCCGCGCGCTCGTCGACGAGGGCGTGCTGGAGGTGACCCTGCTCGGGCAGAACGTGAACTCCTACGGCGTCGAGTTCGGCGACCGGCTCGCCTTCGGCAAGCTGCTGCGCGCCTGCGGCGACATCGAGGGGCTGGAGCGGGTCCGGTTCACCAGCCCGCACCCGAAGGACTTCACCGACGACGTGATCGCCGCGATGGCCGAGACGCCCAACGTCTGCCACTCGCTGCACATGCCGCTCCAGTCCGGTTCCGACGACGTGCTGCGGGCCATGCGCCGCTCGTACCGGGCCGACCGCTACCTCGGCATCATCTCCAAGGTCCGGGCGGCGATGCCGGACGCGGCGATCACCACCGACATCATCGTCGGCTTCCCCGGCGAGACCGAGGCCGACTTCGCGCGCACCCTCGACGTGGTCCGCGAGGCCCGCTTCTCCTCCGCGTTCACCTTCCAATACTCGAAGCGCCCCGGCACGCCGGCCGCCACGATGGACGGCCAGCTGCCCAAGCAGGTCGTGCAGGAGCGCTACGAGCGGCTGATCGCCTGCGTGGAGGAGATCACCTGGGCGGAGAACAGGAAGCTCGTGGGGGAGACCGTCGAGGTGCTGGTCGCCGTCGGCGAGGGGCGCAAGGACGAGCGCACGGGCCGGATGTCCGGCCGCGCCCGCGACGGCCGCCTGGTCCACTTCGCCACCGGCGCGGACGGCCGGCCCGGCGAGGAGGGTTCCCCGGCGGGACGGATCCGCCCGGGCGACATCGTGCACACCACCATCACCTACGCCGCCCCGCACCACCTCAACGCCGACGGCGAGCCGCTGTCGCACCGGCGCACGCGGGCCGGCGACGCCGCCGAGGCGGGGCGCGCCCCGCGTACGCCGGGGGTGCTGCTCGGGCTGCCCACGATCGGCGTGCCGGCCGTGGCGCCCGCGCCGACGACCGGCTGCGCCGCGCACTGACCCGCGACCGGCCGGGGCCCGCACGCGGACCCCGGCCGGTGCGCTCAGGCCGTCAGACGGAGATCCGACCCGCGCCCGCGCCGGCGGTCACGATGGACTTCACGCTGCTCGCGGCGTCCATGCTGTACGAGTACGGGATGCTCCGGACGCTGCCGCCGGCCTGGCCGCTGCCGGAGTTGACGAAGTGGTTGTTCCGGGCCACCAGCGTGCCGGGGCCGGAGTCGCCCTCGCCGAGGTGGTACGGGTCCTCGACGTTCTCGAAGTAGTTGCCCTCGACCAGCACCCCGGCGTTCTCGGTGGACGCGACGCCGTAGCCGCTGTTGCTGTCGTAGTAGTTGTTGAACACGTGGACCGGGTTGCCGAAGCGGACCCGGGGGTGGCGCTGGCTGCTCTCGTCGAACCAGTTGTGGTGGTAGGTCACCCGCAGGTGGCCGCTGTCCTGGCTGGCGTTGCTGTCGCTGTGCCCGAGCAGCATCGACTTGTCGTGGTCGTAGACCCGGTTCCACGACACGGTGATGAAGTCCGAGCCGCGCTTGATGTCGACCGCGCCGTCGTAGCCGTTGGTGAAGCTGTTGTGGTCGATCCAGACGTTGGTGGCCGACTCCTGCACGTTGATCGCGTCGTCGTTCCAGTTCCGGAAGGTCAGGTTCCGGATGATGACGTTGCGGTCGCCGCTGATGTTGAAGCCGCAGCCGGAGATGGTCGCGCCGGGGTTGCCGAGGATGGTCTTGTGGGACCGGACCCGCAGCATGCCGGAGCAGGAGATGGTGCCGGAGACCCGGATCACCGCCGCGCTGCTGGAGCCGACCGCGCTGGTCAGGGCGGAGGCGGTGGTCACGGTGACGGGGTTGCCACTGCCGCCGGTGGTGCCGCCGTTCTGGGTGGCCCAGCCGACCAGCCCGGTGGGGGCGGCCGAGGCGGGTGCGGTGGCGGCGGTCAGCGCCCCCGCGGCGAGCAGCGCGGCGCTGGCGGCGGCGGTGAGCAGGATGGTGCGACGTCGGGACGTACGCATGGTGCTTCCCTTCGGTGGTGGCGGGCTCGCGGACCGCGGGCCGACCCTGCGACGCCGTGCCCGGTGGCGTCTGGTCGGCGGGGACGGCGGGTTGCGGCCCCGGAGGTGCGGACTGGCTGCGCGAAGTTGCGGCTCCCGTGCTGGCGCTGCCGAGCGATCAGGTAAGCGCTTTCCTGATATAAACACAGACCCCCATCGATGTAAAGGCCCCGGCCCGCACGAGGATTGGCGGCCGTCCCCGAGGCAGGGACGACCGCCGATCGGAGGGTGGCTCAGCAGGCGACGCCGTCGAGCCGCACCGTGCCCGGCGCGGTGGACGGGCCGTTGGCGGTGAAGCCGACGGTCACCGATGCGCCCGGCGCCAGCGCCGCCGCCCAGGTCGGGGCCGCCGCCGTCACCGTCGCGCCGGACTGGGTCACCGTGGCGTTCCAGCCGCTGGCCAGGGTCACCCCGGCCGGCCAGCTCCAGGTGACCCGCCACGGGTCGACCGTCGCGGTGCCCGTGTTCGTCACCGTCAAATCCCCCTGGAAGCCGCCCTGCCACGCGTTGGCCTGCCGGTACGCGGCGGTGCAGCCCCCGGTGGGCGGCGGCGACGAGGTCGGCGTCGCCGTCGGCGTGCCCGTGGGGCCGCCCCCGCCGCCGACCGGCGGGATCAGGTACGGCTGGAGGATGGCCTGCTTGGTGGTGTTGATGCTGGTCCAGTCGTCGAGCGCGATGCCCCCGGTGTCGCCGGAGTTCGGGTTCCACGACCAGTAGGTGAAGGACATCCCGTCGACCCCGGTGCCGGTGTAGGCCATCAGCTTCTCCAGCCACACCTTGTCCCGGGGATCGGCCAGGGTGCTGCCGAACTCGCCCAGCATGATCGGCGCGATGTTCTGCCTGTGCAGGTAGCCCCAGTACTTGTCCCAGATGCCCGGCAGGTTGCCCGGGAAGTCCGGGCTCTTGAACCAGGCCTGCTCGAAGACCGAGGTGGCGTACTCGTGCGGCGAGTAGACCAGCCGGTTCGGCACGTCGAGGCGGACCGGGAAGTCCTTGGCCTTCGTGAGGTTGCCGCCCCACCAGCCGCAGTCCTCGTCGTTGCCCGGGTCGTTGTCCCAGACGTTGGAGAGGCCGCCGCTGGGGCAGCTCACGCCCTCCACGAAGATCAGCCAGTTCGGCTGCACCGAGAGGATCGCGTTGCCGGCCCGCTCGGCGGCCAGCCGCCAGTCCCGGGGCCGGATCGCCGCAGCCCCAGCACGCGCCCGTGGCCGCCGGGTTGGTCCCCTCGGCGTGCGGCTCGTTGTGCAGGTCCGCCCCGATCACGGTGGTGTTGCCGGCGTACCGCCGGGCGAGCATCTTCCAGTCGTCGATCCAGGTCGCCTCGGAGACCGTCGGGGTGTACCAGAGCGCGGACTGACCAGCCGAGGTCGGCCGGTGCCGGTCCAGGATGACCCGCATCCCCTTGCCGCCGGCGTAGTCGATGACCTTGTCGAGGATCTGTAGCGGGGAGAGCCCGACCAGGTCCGGGTTGACGAAGTCGTTGATGCCGCTGGCCGTGGCGCCCGGCTTCAACGCGTCGTTCGAGTACGGGACGCGCAGCGTGTTCGAACTGCCCGCCGCCACCCCAGGTGGCGCGGGCGGGAACCGGGCGACGGCCGTCACGCTCCCTGAAGGAGTACGCGGACAGGGTGCGACGGGACGTGCCACGCGGGATGCGGCCGCTCGCGGGGACCACCGGCGTTCCCCGACGACGCGGTGTGCGCCCTCGGTGCCCTCGCACCGGTGCCGGACCTGGCTCCGCCGCTCATTCTGATCAGCGCGCCTCGATGCGTCAACCGCCCCGTGCCCGGGCGGACGGTCCCGGGCGGACAGCCGGAAGCCCCCGGTCCGTGGCGGACCGGGGGCTTCCGTGGTGGCTCGGCCCGAGGTGGCTCGGTGGCCGTCGTGGTGGCTCGTCCGGCTCAGCCGGCCTGCTCGGCGAGCTGGAGGAACTGCCGCTTGGAGGCCAGCGCCTGCTCGGCCTCCCTGACCCGCCGGGCGTCCCCGGCCGCCTGGGCCCGGGCCAGCCGCTCCTCGGCCTCGGCGACCTGCGCCCGCATCTGGGCGAGCAGGGGGTTGTCCTCCTTGGTGGTGCGCCGCCACGCGGAGTCCATCACCTCGCGGACCTTCTCGTCGATCGCGCGCAGCCGGCGCTCCAGCCCGGCCGCCGCCTCACGGGGCACCCGGCCGGCCTCGTGCCACTGGGCCTGGATCTCCCGCAGCTTGGCCTGCGCGCCCTTCGGGTCGCCGTCGACGTCCAGCGCCTCGGCTTCGGCGAGCAGCGCCTGCTTGCGCTCCAGGTTGCCCCGCTGCTCGTTGTCGCGGGCCGAGAAGACCTCGCTGCGCCGGGTGAAGAACTCGTCCTGCGCGGCGCGGAACCGTTCCCAGAGCTTCTGCTCCGCCTCCTTGGAGGCGCGGGGGGCGGCCTTCCACTGGTTCATCAGGTCCTTGAGCTGGTTGGCGGTGGCCGCCCAGTCGGTGGACTCCTTGAGCTTCTCGGCCTCGGCGACAAGCTCCTCCTTGACCGTCTGCGCCTGCTTGCGCTGCGCGTCGAGGGAGGCGAAGTGGGCGCCCCGGCGGCGGGTGAAGCCGTCCCGCGCGGCGGCGAAGCGCTTCCACAGCTCGCCGTCGGTCTTCTTGTCGACCCCGCGGATGGTCTTCCACTCGTCGAGGATCTCCTTGAGCCGGTCCCCGGCGGTCTTCCAGCCGGTCGACTCGGCGGCCAGCTTCTCCGCCTCCTCCACGAGGGCCTGCTTGCGGGCGAGCGCCTCGCCGCGGGCGGCCTCCCGGGCGGCCTTGGCCTCGCCGGCCTTCTCCTCGGCGACCGTGGCGAGCCGGTCCAGCCGGGCGGCCAGGGCGTCGATGTCGCCGACGACGTGCGCCTCGGCCAGCGACGCGCGGATCCGCCGGATGGTGGTCAGTGAATGGCCGGCGTCGGCGGCACCCGAGTTGAGCCGGGCCTCCGTCAGGTTGACCTCGGTCACCAGGTCGTCGAAGCGGCGGGCGAAGTGGGCCAGCCCCTCCTCGGGCGCTCCCGCCTGCCAGGATCCGACCACCCGCTCGCCGTCGGCGGTCTTGACGTACACGGTGCCGTCCGCGTCCACCCGTCCGAAGGCAGTCCAGTCGCTCATGTGCCCATCCTCGTTCTCCCGGCGTCGGGGAGCAGTCCCGCGATCGCCGCCACGGCGCAGCAAAGTTTCCCCCGGCATTGTCACAGGTGCGACCCCGTTCCCGTCGAGCGCCTATCGCCGACCGTGACCATACGGTGTCCTAGCGCCCGCGGACAGGCTTCCTGGGAGGAGTGTCGGAATCCGGCGTACGGCGTACCGTACGGCGCGCCCCGACGCGGCGGCCGTCGTCGGGCGGGTGCGGGACGCCGGGCGCCGTCGTGCCGATACCGTTGCCGGGTGCCTCTGGTCGCCGCCGCCGTCTGCCCCCACCCGCCGCTGATCGTCCCCGAGCTGGCCGGCGCCGCCGCGCCCGAGCTGGACGAGCTCCGTGCCGCCTGCGACGCCGCGGTCGCCGGCCTGCTCGCCGCCCGGCCCGAGGTGATCGTCCTGGTCGGCGGCGGGCCGGAGACCACCCGCTTCAACGCGGCCGACCGCGGCTCGCTGCGCCACTTCGGCCTCGACCGGGACGTGCGGCTGTGGAAGGTGAACTGCGCCGGCGGCGAGCGGCTGCCGCTGAGCCTGACCATCGGCGCGTGGCTGGTCGGGCGCTCCCGCACCGAGCTGCCCCGGCTGGCCCGTTCCGTCGCGACCGACGCGTCCCCGGTGCAGTGCGCCGAGCTGGGGGCGGCGCTCGGCGCGGCGACGGAGCCGCGTACCGCGCTGCTGGTGACGGGGGACGGGTCGGCCTGCCGCGGCCCGAAGTCGCCCGGCTACGACGACCCGCGCGCCGAGGCGTACGACGACGGGGTCGCCCGCGCCCTGGCCGACGCGGACGCCGAGGCCCTGCTCGACCTGGACCCGGTCCTGTCGGCGCAGCTGAAGGCCGCCGGCCGCGCGCCCTGGCAGGTGCTGGCCGGCGCGGTCCGCGCGACGGGCGGCGACTGGCGCGGCGAGCTGCGCCACTACTCGGCGCCCTACGGCGTCGCCTACCTCGTGTCGTCCTGGGCGCCGGCGTGACCGACCGTCCGTCGGCCGGGACGGTCGTCGCCGTGGTCGGGCCGACGGCGGCCGGCAAGTCGGCGCTGAGCATCGCCCTCGCGCACGCCCTCGACGGCGAGGTCGTCAACGCCGACTCGATGCAGCTCTACCGGGGCATGGACGTCGGCACCGCCAAGCTCACCCCGGCCGAGCGCGAGGGGGTGCCGCACCACCTGCTGGACATCTGGGACGTCACCGAGCCGGCGAGCGTCGCGGAGTACCAGCGGCTGGCCCGCGCCGCCGTCGACGACATCCTGGCCCGGGGCCGGGTGCCGCTGCTGGTCGGCGGCTCCGGCCTCTACGTGCGGGCGGTGCTGGAGCAATTCGAGTTCCCCGGCACCGACCCGGCGGTGCGCGAGCGGCTGGAACGGGAGCTGGCCGAGGTCGGCCCCGCGCCCCTGTACGCCCGGCTGCGCGAGGCCGACCCGGCCGCCGCGGCGGGGATCCTGCCCGGCAACGGCCGGCGGATCGTCCGCGCCCTGGAGGTCATCGAGCTGACCGGGGCGCCGTTCACCGCCTCGCTGCCCGACCCGACCCCGTACTACCCCTCGGTGCAGCTCGGGGTGGACCTGGACACCGCGCTGCTGGACGAGCGGATCGCGCTGCGGGTGGACCGGATGTGGGCCGACGGCCTGGTCGCCGAGACCCGGGGCCTGGTCGGGCGTGGCCTGCCCGAGGGGCGTACGGCCAGCCGCGCGCTCGGCTACCAGCAGGTGCTGCGCTTCCTCGCCGGTGAGCTGACCGAGGCCGAGGCGCACGACGAGACCGTGCGGGCCACCCGGCGCTTCGTGCGGCGGCAGCGCTCCTGGTTCCGCCGCGACCCGCGGATCCACTGGCTGGACTCGTCCGCGCCGGACCTGATCCCGGCCGCCCTGCGCCTGCTCCCCGCCGCTGCGCGATGATGGGGGCGTGCAGTTCACCAAGGGCCACGGCACCGGCAACGACTTCGTCATCCTGCCCGATCCGGACAACCGGCTCGACCTGACACCCGGGCTGGTCGCGGCCCTCTGCGACCGGCGACGCGGGCTCGGCGGCGACGGCGTGCTGCGGGTGGTCCGGGCCGCGGCGCATCCGGAGGGCGCCGGGGCGTCCGGCGAGGCCGAGTGGTTCATGGACTACTGGAACGCCGACGGGTCGTTCGCGGAGATGTGCGGCAACGGCGCCCGGGTCTTCGTCCGCTACCTGGTCGCCTCCGGGCTGGCCGAGCCGGAGGAGGGGGCGCTGCCGGTGGTCACCCGGGCCGGCGTCGTGCGCGCGCTGGTCACGGCCGACGCCGTCGCCGTCGAGATGCGCCGCCCCCGGCTGTACGACACCGCGACCGCCACCCTCGGCGGGCTGACCCTGCCCGGCACGGCGGTCGACGTGGGCAACCCGCACCTGGTCTGCGCGCTGCCGGCCGGGCTGGAGCTGACCGCGCTCGACCTCACCCGGGCCCCCGACGTCGACCCGGCGGTCTTCCCGGCCGGCGTGAACGTGGAGTTCACGGCGCCGGGCGAGCCGGTCGACGGCACCGACGGCCACGTGCTCATGCGGGTCCACGAGCGCGGCTCCGCCGAGACGCTCTCCTGCGGCACGGGTGCCTGCGCGGTGGCCGCGGTGGCCCTGCGCGACGCCGGCCGGGACACCGGCGTGCTGGCGGTGGACGTCCCCGGCGGACGCCTGTCGGTCACGGTGACCGAGGACTCCTGCTGGCTGGCCGGCCCGGCCACCCTGGTGGCCACGGGCACCCTCGACCCCACCACCCTCACCACCGCTCCCTGACCCGCCCCGCCCCTCCGCCCTCCCTTATCGGTCGATCATGCAGTTGTGGTGGGCACATTGCCCTCCGGTGCCCCATTTGCGGGGCACCGCAACTGCATGATCGACCCCGACGGGGGGTGCGGGGGTGGGGGGTGGGGGTCAGGGGGTGGCGCTGGCTCCGGCGGCGATCTCGGGGAGGTCGGCCGGGCCCGGGTCGGCGGCGGGGGCCGGGGCCGGGTTCTGGGCGGCGGCGCGGACCGCCGCGGCGACCGCCGGGGAGACCCGGGAGTCGAAGACGCTGGGCACGATCACCGTCGGGTTGATCTTGTCCTCGCCGACCACGTCGGCGATGGCGCGGGCCGCCGCGATCGCCATCTCCTCGGTGAACTCCTCGGCGTGCGCGTCGAGCATGCCCCGGAAGACGCCCGGGAAGGCGAGCACGTTGTTGATCTGGTTCGGCTGGTCGGAGCGGCCGGTGGCGACCACTGCGGCGTGCTTGCGCGCCTCCCGCGGGTCGACCTCCGGATCCGGGTTGGCCAGCGCGAAGACGATCGAGTCCTTGGCCATCGTGGCGATGTCGTCGCCGGTGAGCAGGTTCGGCGCGCTCACCCCGATGAAGACGTCCGCGCCGCGTACCGCCCCGGCCAGGTCGCCGGAGTAGTTCTCCCTGTTGGTGTTCTCGGCCAGCCACTGCCACGCCGGGTTGAGCCCGCTCTGGCCGCGGTGCAGGGCGCCCTGGCGGTCGTACGCGATGATGTCGCCGACGCCCTGGCGCAGCAGCAGCTTCATGATCGCGGTGCCGGCCGCGCCCGCGCCGGAGACCACGACCCGGACGTCCGCGAGCTGCTTGCCCACGACGCGCAGCGCGTTGGTCAGCGCGGCCAGCACGCAGATCGCGGTGCCGTGCTGGTCGTCGTGGAAGACCGGGATGTCCAGCGCCTCGCGCAGCCGCGCCTCGATCTCGAAGCAGCGGGGCGCGGCGATGTCCTCCAGGTTGATCCCGCCGTACGCCGGGGCGATCGCCTTGACGATCTGCACGATCTCGTCGGTGTCCTGGGTGTCGAGCACCACCGGCCAGGCGTCCACCCCGCCGAAGCGCTTGAACAGCGCCGCCTTGCCCTCCATCACCGGCAGCGACGCCGCCGGCCCGAGGTTGCCCAGGCCCAGCACGGCCGAGCCGTCGCTGACCACGGCCACGGTGTTGCGCTTGATGGTCAGGCGGCGGGCGTCGGCCGGGTTCTCCGCGATCGCCATGCAGACCCGCGCCACCCCCGGGGTGTACGCCCGGGACAGCTCGTCACGGTTGCGCAGCGCCACCTTCGAGCTGACCTCGATCTTGCCGCCGAGGTGCAGGAGGAAGGTCCGGTCGGAGACCTTGCGCACGTCCACGCCGTCCAGCGCCGTCAGCGCGTCGACGACCTGGTCGGCGTGGCTGGCGTCGGCGGTGTCGCAGGTCAGGTCGACGAGCACGTGGGTCGGGTCGGAGTCCACCACGTCGAGCGCGGTGACGATCGCCCCGGCCTCACCCACGGAGGTGGTCAGCCGGCCGATCGAGGACGCGTCCGCCGGCACGGCGATCCGAATCGTGATCGAGAATCCGGCACTTGGAAGTCGGGTGATGGCCACGGGATCCCTCCGTCGACGCTGAACGGCTCGCCCCGCATTTCTACTCGCCCCTACGGGCCCCTCCGGCATCCGCCCCCACTTTTGTGGCCCGTTCGAGCGGGCATATAGCGGGTGCGTTCCGCGTTGGCACATGTCAGGATTGCTCGGTACGTGACAGAACGGACAGGAGACCGGCTTGCACAACCAGGAGACCCTTCTTCCCTACGAGGACGACGAGCTCGACGCCACCACCGGTGAGTTCGAGCTGTCGGAGCGGCAGGCGCTGCGGCGGGTCCCCGGCCTCTCCACCGAGCTCGCGGACATCACCGAGGTCGAGTACCGCCAACTGCGCCTGGAGCGCGTGGTCCTCGTCGGCGTCTGGACCGAGGGCTCGCAGAGCGACGCCGAGAACTCCCTCACCGAGCTGGCCGCGCTGGCGGAGACCGCCGGCTCGCAGGTGCTCGAGGGGCTGATCCAGCGGCGCAACCGCCCCGACCCCGCCACCTACGTCGGCCGGGGCAAGGTCGACGACCTCGGCGCGGTCGTCCTCGCCACCGGTGCCGACACGGTGATCTGCGACGGTGAGCTGTCGCCGTCCCAGCTGCGCAACCTGGAGCAGCGCACCAAGGTCAAGGTGGTCGACCGCACCGCGCTGATCCTCGACATCTTCGCCCAGCACGCCAAGAGCAGGGAGGGCAAGGCGCAGGTCGAGCTCGCCCAGCTCGAATACCTGCTGCCGCGCCTGCGCGGTTGGGGTGAGACCCTCTCGCGGCAGACCGGCGGTAGCGGTCGCGGCGGCGGCGCCGGCGGCGGCGTGGGTCTGCGCGGCCCCGGTGAGACGAAGCTGGAGACCGACCGGCGCCGGATCCGCCACCGCATCGCCCGGCTGCGCCGGGAGATCAAGGGCATGAAGACGGTACGCCAGACCAAGCGCGCCCGGCGCTCCCGCAACGCCGTGCCGGCCGTGGCCATCGCCGGCTACACCAACGCCGGCAAGTCGAGCCTGCTCAACCGGCTGACCGGGGCGGGCGTGCTGGTCGAGAACGCGCTCTTCGCCACCCTCGACCCGACCACCCGCAAGGCCACCACGGCCGACGGGCGGCTCTACACCCTCTCCGACACGGTCGGGTTCGTCCGGCACCTGCCCCACCAGATCGTCGAGGCGTTCCGCTCGACCCTGGAGGAGGTCGCCGAGGCCGACCTGGTGGTGCATGTCGTCGACGGCACCCACCCGGACCCGGAGGAGCAGGTCCGGGCGGTCCACGAGGTGCTCGCCGAGGTGGGCGCCGACCGGCTGCCCGAGCTGCTGGTGGTCAACAAGACCGACACGGCTGACGAGGAGACGCTGCTGCGGCTCAAGCGGCTCTGGCCGGAGGCGGTCTTCGTCTCCGCGCACACGGGCCGCGGGATCGACGGGCTGCGCGAGGCCGTCGAGGCGCGGCTGCCCCGCCCGGCCGTGGAGGTCCGCGCGGTGCTGCCGTACGACCGGGGCGACCTGGTGGCCCGGGTGCACCGCCAGGGCGAGGTGCTGAGCACCTCCCACCTGCCGGAGGGCACCCTCGTGCACGTCCGGGTCGGCGAGGCGCTCGCCGCCGAGCTGGCGCCGTTCCGGGCGGAGGAGGGCCAGGCCGTCGCCGGCGCGCGGTGACGCCCTCCCGGCGTCACGCGTCGGAAACGCCCGGCATGCGACACTGATTCAATGCGCCGCGCTGTTTCTTCGGTCACGGTCGCCCTCGGCTTGCTGGGGGCGACCGTGGCGTGTACCGGGGTCGCCCTGGCAGCGGCGCCCGCCTCGGCCGCGTCCACGCTCGCGGCCGCCCCGGGCAAGAAGCGGTGCACGGTCACCGACGAACGGCTGCGGGAGCTGTCGGGCCTGGTCGCCACCAGGAGCGGCTACATCGTGATCAACGACGGCACCGAGGTGGAGAGCCGCAAGCGGGTCTTCTTCCTCGACGCCAAGTGCGAGATGACGAAGGAGCCGGTCGGCTACTCGGGACAGGGGCCGTTCGACACGGAGGACCTGGCGCTCTCGCCGGACGGCAAGACGCTCTGGATCGCCGACATCGGCGACAACAGCAAGCGGCGCGAACGGGTGGCGTTGTGGAGCATGCCGGTCAGCGGGTCGAAGCGGCCGGCGCTGCACCGCCTCTCCTACCCCGAGGGCAAGCGGCACGACGCCGAGGCGCTGCTGATCGGCGACGACGGCAACCCGTTGATCATCACCAAGGTGATGTCCGGCAAGGCCCAGATCTTCACGCCCGCCGAGAAGATGAAGAGCGGGGACAGCCCGGCCGTGCCGATGAAGAAGGTCGGCGAGATCAGCCTGCCGGAGACCGACACGGACAACCGGCTCGGCGCCCCGGGCCGCATGGCGATCACCGGCGCGGCCCGGTCCCCCGACGGCTCCCGGGTGGTGGTGCGCACCTACGCCGACGCCTTCGAGTACGACGTGACCGAGGGGAACGTCGTGGCGGCCCTGACCGGCGGCACGCCCCGCGTGACGGCGCTCGCCGACCCGTTCGGCGAGGCGATCAGCTACAGCCCCGACGGCAAGACCTTCCTCACCGTCTCCGACGGCGGGCAGCTCGACGAGGACGCGCCGATCGACATCCTCGGCTACACGCCCTCCACGGAGGGCGCGAAACCGGTGGCCGGCGGGGGCGACGCGCCGAAGAAGGCCGGCCAGTCCTGGCTCGACGGCCTGAGCCTGAGTGACATCACCTACCTGATCGCGGCCGTGGGGGTGATCGGCGCGCTGATGGTGGCGGCCGGTGTCTTCGGCATCCTCCGGGCCCGGCGCAAGCCGGCGCCTCCCCGCGGCGACGACGGCCCGGACCGGGACGACGTCCTCGACGACGACCGGCCTGGGCCGGCGGACGACGGCTTCCTCCCACCGGGCGACCGGGGGCGGGGCGGTGTCTACGGCGGCGCGCCGGCGGGCGGGGTGTACGGCGGCCCGGCCGGTGGTGGGCGCGGCGGTCCCGCGCCGGCCGGCGGCGGCGCCCGTGGCGGC
>NZ_JBFABA010000045.1:0-46450 GCF_040640115.1 Micromonospora sp. NPDC023644
GCCCAGACCGTGCAGGTCTCGGCGTACCCCGACCACTACGCCCAGTGGGAGCAGCAGGCCGCCGACCTCGTCGCCGAGCACTGGAACAGCTGACCCCGCAAGCGATGACGCCGCTGGCCGGCACCCCACCCCGGGGTGCCGGCCAGACGCATGTCCGGAGCCGGGCCTTCAGCGGCGTCCGTGCCGGCGGACGCCTTCAGCGGCGTCTGCGTTCGACAGCGCCGATCAGCGGGGCGCGGCGGCGTGGACCCGGACGACCACGGCGCTGGCGTTGTCGTCGCCGCCGGCTTCCAGGGTGCCGTCGAGCAGGTCCCGCACCGCCTCCTCGGGGCGCGGCGCCGCGAGGAGTTCCCGCATCAGGTGGTAGTCGACCTGGTCGCTGACGCCGTCGGTGCAGAGCAGCCAGACGTCGCCGGGGCGCAGCGACACCGCGAGCAGGTCCGCCTCCGGCTCGTCCGGGTGGCCGGCGTAGCGGGTGAGTTGGTAGCGGGCGCGGGCGGCGTCGGGGGAGTCGGCCGGGTACCAGCCGTGCAGCACGCCCAGCCAGGCCGCCGTGTGGTCGACGGTGATCAGCTCCAGCAGGCCGTCGCGCAGCCGGTAGGCGCGGGAGTCGCCGAGCTGGACGAGCCAGCCCTGCCCGCCGTCGGGCTCCACGAGCAGGGCGGTCAGCGTGCAGCCGGTCAGCTCCGCCAGTTCCGCGCCGGCGGCGCGTACGGCTGACTGGACGTGGGCCACGGCGGCGCGCAACCGGCGTGGGTCGACCGTGGGCCAGGCGGCCCTGACCCGCGCGACGAGGGTGCCCATGGCCGTCGTGCCGGCCCGGCGGCTGCCCTCGCCGGCGCCCATGCCGTCGGCGACCGCGGCGAACGGCAGGGCGGGGTCGACGTGCAGCACGTCGAAGTTGGCCGGGTAGCGGTTGCCGACCACGCTGCCGCCGGCGAACTCCAGCGTGGCCTCGCCGAGCGGGAGGCGACGCATCTCACCAGGCATGGTGGCCTCGGCGCGGCGGCCGGCGGGAGAGGGGCACCGGCGGACGGTAGCACCGGGCCGACCGTACGCGGGTGTCAACATGGGTTGACGCTGTCCCGATGTCAACGTAAGTTGACGACATGAGTCAGGCAACGGAACTCGCGGCGGCAGCCGGCAGCACCGACCCCCGGGTCGGGCTGCGCGCCGTCCGCGCGCTGCGCCGGTTGCTCGAGCGGCTCGAGGTGGTCCAGGTGGACAACGCCCGTCGACAGGGCTGGTCCTGGCAGGAGATCGCCGACGAGCTCGAGGTCAGCCGGCAGGCGGTCCACAAGAAGCACGCCGGGCGTCCGGCGGTCGGATCCTCCTGGGAGGCGTGATGTTCGAACGGTTCACCGACCGGGCCCGCACGGTCGTGCGGCACGCCCGGGACGAGGCCCGGACCGAGGGCCGACGGCCCGTCGGCACCGAGCACCTGCTGCTCGCCCTGCTGGCCGACGGCGACAGCCTCGCCGCCCGGGTGCTCGCCGACGCCGGTCTGCGCGCCGACGACCTGCGGGCCCGCGTCCGCCGGCACGCCGAGCGGGGAGCCACCGGCCTCGGCGACGCGGACGCCGCCGCCCTGCGCGAGATCGGCATCGACCTGGCCGCCATCGTGGCCCGGATCGAGGAGTCCTTCGGCCCGGACGCGCTGCGCGAGGCCGCGCCGGCGCCGCGCCGCCGCTGGGGTCGCAGGCGGTACGCGGGCGGCCCCTTCTCCCCGCGCGCCAAGAAGGTGCTGGAGCTGGCGCTGCGGGAGGCGCTGCGTCTGCGCCACCGCCACATCGGCACGGAGCACATCCTGCTCGGCGTGCTCCGCGAGGGGCACGGGCTGGGCGCACTGGTGCTCACCGAGGCGGGAGCGGACCTCGACGACCTGCGCTGCCGCGTGGAGACCGCCCTCCGCACCCCGGCCTGACCCACCCCCACCCCACCCCACCCCCGCCCCGTCCGTCGATCATGAGGTTGGCGGCGAAGTGGATCTCAGGAACCACCGTCAACCTCATGATCGACGGGGGCCAGGACGGCCCGGCGCAGCCGGGGGTGGGTGGTCGGGTGGGCGGCGGAGCGGTGGGGGCGTTCGGCAAACCCGTTTGCCCTGCGCGTAACGTCACCGCGTCG
Organism: Micromonospora sp. NPDC023644; assembly: GCF_040640115.1. Lineage (NCBI taxonomy): Bacteria > Bacillati > Actinomycetota > Actinomycetes > Micromonosporales > Micromonosporaceae > Micromonospora > Micromonospora sp. NPDC023644. Next base: position 2,128 of record NZ_JBFABA010000045.1, read on the forward strand.
TCGGGTCGCTGCCGTGCCGGATCTGCTGCACACTGGCGCCGTGGAGCCTCGACAGGACAAGGGACGCACGACGCACGACGGCGGTCTGCGCTCCGCCGTGGTGGTCAACCCGGTGAAGGTGGCAGACCTCGACGAGCTGCGTCGTACGGTCCACGACGTCCTCGCCGCGGCCGGCTGGCCCGAGCCGCTGTGGTTCGAGACCACGGTCGAGGACCCGGGCCGGGGCCAGACGGAGGAGGCGGTCGAGGCGGGCGTGGACCTCGTCTTCGCCTGCGGCGGCGACGGCACCGTCATGGCCTGCGTCAGCGGCCTGGTCGGCACCGACGTGGCACTCGCCGTGCTGCCCCAGGGCACCGGCAACCTGCTCGCGGCCAACCTGGGCCTCTCGGGTGACCTGGCCGCCGGGCTGGAGGTCGCCGTCGAGCGTGGCCGCCGGCTGCTCGACGTCGGCGCGGTCGAGGACCAGTACTTCACGGTGATGGCCGGCATGGGCTTCGACGCCCAGATGCTCGCCGACACCTCGGAGACCACCAAGAAGCGGATCGGCTGGCCGGCGTACGTCGTGGGGGCCGCCCGGCACCTGCGCGACCGGCCGATGAAGGTCTCCATCCGCATCGACGACCAACAGCCGATCCGCCGCCGGGCCCGCTCCGTCCTCGTCGCCAACGTCGGCCGCCTCCAGGGCGGCGTGCGCCTGCTCACCGACGCCGAACCGGACGACGGCTACCTCGACGTCGCGGTGCTCACCCCGCGTACGCTGCGGCACTGGCTCGCGCTCGGCTGGGCGGTCGTACGCCGGCAGGACAGCGTGCCCCGGATGGAGGTCTTCCGGGCCCGACGGGTGGAGATCACCAGCAACCGGCCCCAGCCCCGGGAGCTCGACGGCGATCTCATCGAGCCTGGCCGCACCCTGAAGGCCGAGATCCGGCGGCGGGCGCTGTGGCTCTGCGTGCCGCAGCCGGCGCAGGATCCCGACCTGGCCGAGGACGCCCGGGCGGCCGCCGAGCGCGGTGAGCAGCTCGTCGAGGAAGCGCGCCGTGAGTAGCACCCGGATGGTGCCGGAGACCCGGCTGATGTCGGACGAGGAACTCAACGCCGACGACGCCTGGCACACACTGCGCCGGCAGGGCGGCTGGCACCTGCTGCGGGACGCGTTCATCCGGTTCCGCTACGGCGACGGGTTCAGCCACTCGCGCGCCTTCGCGCTGCAACTCTGCCTCGCCGTGGTGCCGTTCCTGATCGCGCTGACGGGCCTGATCAGCGAACTCGGCGTGGAGGAGGGCGGCCGGGTGGTCGCCGACACGGTGCTCGCGCTCACCCCCGGGGCAAGCGAGCCGATGGTGGCCGAACTGCTCGGCGAGGGGGACCGCACCGAACGCGCCGGGGAACTGGCGCTCAGCCTCGGCCTGCTCACCGGCCTGGTCGCGCTGACCACCACCATGGCCCAGATCGAGCGCGGCGCCAACCGGATCTACGGCGTGGAACGCGACCGGCCCGCGCTGTGGAAGTACGTCCGCGCCACCATCCTCGCCCTCACCGCCGGCGTGCCGGCGCTCACCGGGTTCCTCATCCTCGTCGGCGGCGGCCCGATGGGCGACTCCGTGCAGCGGCACTACGCCTGGGGCGAGCTCGCCAACGGCGTCTGGGACGTGGTGCGCTGGCCGCTCAGCCTGGGCCTGACCGTCCTCGCCGTCGCGGTGATCTTCCGGCACGCCCCCCGCCGCAACCAGCCCGGCCTGTCCTGGCTCTTCTTCGGCGCCGGCATCGCCACCGTGCTGTGGTGGGTGGCCAGCCTGCTGCTCGCCGCGTACGTGCGGTTCAGCGGCGGGTTCGGCCAGACGTACGGGGCGCTGACCGGGATGATGGCGCTGCTGCTCTGGGCCAACCTGACCGGCATGGCGCTCTTCGGTGGACTGTCCTTCGCCGCCCAACTCGAGGCGCTGCGCATCGGGGTGCGCGAGCCCGCCCAGCCCGACCGCTGGGAGCCGGAGGCCGAGCGCGAGGAGATCCACGACACCGGCGAGATGAGCTCGCTGTAGCTCCGCTTCGGACACCCCCCGGTGTACGCGAAGCGCCGATCGGGTATTGCGGCACGCCAGAAGCGAGAGGGAGGCTGCCGTGGGCGCGGTCAAAGAGGCGTTACGACGACCCTTGGGTCACTTCACCGAGCGGACCCTGGCCGGCCTGGCGATCGTGCTGGGTGCCGGGGTCGGTTTCGGGGTGCTCCTCGTGCTGGTCCGGACCCGGTGGTCCCCGCTCTACGACGTCGACCACGGCGTGGCCGCCTGGCTCAACGACCTGGTCGCCCCGCACGGGCCGCTGGTGACCGTGCTCAACGCGCTCACCGACCTCGGCGGTCGGGCGGTCATCATCTGGCTGGTGTCGGTCGCCGTGGTCGGCCTGCTGATCCGTCGGCAGGGCCGGCTCGCGGTGTTCCTGATCGTCACCGGCGTGGGCGCCCTCGTCCTCGACCCGGCGCTCAAGACGCTGGTGGACCGGCTGCGCCCCGAGGTGGAGGTGCCCATCGGCACGTACGCCGGGGACAGCTTCCCCAGCGGGCACGCGCTCGGCTCGATGGTCGCGTACGGGGCGCTGCTGCTGGTCTTCCTGCCGGCCATGTCGCGCCGCTGGCGCAAGCCCGCGATCGGCCTGGTCGCCGTCGTCGTGTTCCTCATCGGCCTGACCCGGGTCGCGCTGGGCGTGCACTTCGTCTCGGACGTGCTCGGGGCCTGGCTGCTCGGCGCCGCCTGGCTCGGCGTCACCGCGTACGCCTTCCGGCTCTGGCGGCTGGAGCGCGGCCGTCCGGTGCCGGCGTTGAGCGAGGGGCTGGAGCCGGAGGCCGCGCACGACGTGGCGCCCGCGCCCGACGAGGCGCACCTGCTGCCGCACCCCCGGGCCGCCGTGTTCGAGCTGGTCGTCGGCTGGGTGCTGGTCCTCGGCGCGCTCTACGGCTTCGGCATGTTCGTCAGCTACTACGCCGGCGGCACCTTCTTCGCCACCCTGGACACGGACGTGCCGAGGTGGTTCGCCGAGCACCGCACCCCCGGCCGGGACGACTTCAGCTACTGGTGGAGCAAGGTCGGCGACACGCACGCGATCCTGCTCATCTCACTGGTCTTCTGCCCGCTCGTGCTCGCCGTGTGGCGGCGCTGGCGGCCGGTGCTGTTCGTGGCGCTGACCATGTTCGGCGAGCTGAGCCTCTTCCTCGCCTCCGCCGCCGCGGTCGACCGGCCGCGTCCGCCGGTCGGCAACCTCGACGGGCCGATGCCGACCTCCTCCTTCCCGTCCGGCCACATCGCCGCCACGCTCTGCGTCTGGGTGGCGATCGCGGTGATCGTCTTCCCGCGTACCGACCGGTGGTGGCGGTGGGCCTTCGTGGCGCTGGCGGTCGTGATGCCGGCCGGCGTGGCGATCAGCCGGATGTACCGGGGAATGCACCACCCCACGGACTTCATGGGCGCGATCATCCTCACCACCCTCTGGATCGGGTTGCTCTACTGGGTGGTCCGCCCCAACGAGGACCTGCGCGAGGGCAACCGGCCGAGCATCGAGTCCGAGGACGTGCACACCCTCGACGACGAGCTGGCCAAGGCCGCCAGGGTGGACTGACGCCGCCGATGCTGCGGGCGATGACCTGGAACATCAGGACCGGCGGACGGGACTCCGGCGGCGCCGACCGCCGGGACCTGCTGGTCCGGGTCGTCGCCGCCGAGCGGCCGGACGTGCTGGCCCTGCAGGAGCTGCGGGGCTTCGACTCCGGGGACGTGCTCGCCGACTTCGCGGGCCGGGTGGGGATGCGTCCCCACCTGGCCCGTTCCTGCTTCGGCCAGCCGGTGGCGGTGCTGCTGCGACCGCCGCTGCGCGCCCTCTCCGCGACCCGGGTACGCCGGCCGTTCCACCACGCCGCGCAGCGGGTCACCGTGGCGACCGCCGCCGGTCCGCTGACGGTGCTGAGCGTCCACCTGGACCCGTACTGGGGGTTGCGGCGGCGCGTCGAGGCGGGCTGGGCCGCCGCCGCGCTGCGCCGCGCGCCGGGGGAGCTGGGCCTGCTGGCCGGCGACCTCAACACCCTCGACCCGGTCGCCGACCACACCGACCGCATCGCCCGGCTCCCGGCCGCGTACCGCCGCCGGCACCTGCGCCGGGACGGGCGGACGGTGGAGACCCGGGCGGTGGCCCGGCTGCTCGCCGCCGGCCTGGTCGACCTGTACGCGACGCCGGCCGGCCGGCGTCGGGAGGGGACGCCGCCCGACGGCGGGTTGACCGCGCCCACCCGGCACGGCGGCGGGGCGGAGTTCTCCGGGATGCGGCTGGACTATCTGCTCGGCACGGCTGCGCTCGCCAGCCGGGTGCGGGACTTCCGGGTGCTCCGGGGCGGCGAGACCGAGCACGCCTCCGACCACTACCCGGTCGTCGCGGACCTGGACCTCGACCCCGCCTGACCGCCTCGGCCTGACGTCGTCCCGGCTGCACAGGCCCGGTCTGATCGCCCGGCCCGCCTGGCCGCGCGGCCCACCCCGGGCGTGCGCCTCCGGGGGCCGGGGGCTGCGGTGCGGTTGCCGGTGCCGACTACCGTGAGCCGGTGATCAACCCGTCGAGCCCGGAGCCGGGGAACGCCGGTGCCCCGCCCGCCCCGCTGCTGGTCGCCGTCGCCCGGGGAATCGCGCTCGTCGTGGTGGTGCCCCTGCGGCTGGCCTGGGAGCTGGTCGCCGTGGTGGGCCGCTGGCTGTACCGCTGGCTGCTCGCGCCGGTCGGCCGGTTCCTGGACCGCTGGCTGCTGCGCCCGCTGGGCTGGCTGCTGCGGCACCTGGTGTGGCTGCCGCTGGTGTGGCTCGGTCGGGGGCTGGCCTGGCTGCTCCGGACGCTGGTCTGGGTGCCGCTGGTGTGGCTGGGTCGAGGGCTGGCCTGGCTGGCCCGGACGGTGGTGTGGGTGCCGCTGGCCTGGCTGGCGTACCACCTGATCTGGCTGCCGGTGCGCTGGCTGGCCCGGCTCCTCGCCCCGCTCGGACGCCTGCTGGTGGCCGGGCTCGCGGCGTTCGGCCGGTGGCTGGCGGCGGTGGGCCGGGTGCTGCTGCACGCGCTCGCGTGGGCGTGGTGGGCGGCGGGTCGGCTGCTGTGGTGGTGCTACGCGCTCACCCTGCGTCCGTTCGTGCTCGGGGCGGGCTGGCTGTGGCGTCACGCGGTCCGGCCGGTGGGCCGGGCGGTCGCCGCCGCGTGGCGGGCGACGGTGTCGCCGGCGGCCCGCTGGGTGCGCCGCGCCGTGCTGGACCCGGTCCGCCAGGCGACCCGCGAGGTGCTGACCGCCCTCGGCCTGCGCGGCTGACCCGCGCACCGCCGGGGCTGAGCGGTGCCCGAGCGAGATCTTGGCGCGAAACGGCCCCTCCAGGGGCGCCCCCGCACCAAGATCGCCGGAGCCGGAGCCGGAGCCGGAGCCGGAGCCGGTGCCGGTGCCGGTGCCGCGGCCCGGGTGGCGTTACAGGAGCAGGTTGAGCAGGACGGTCAGGACGACCGACGCGACGATCGAGAAGAGGATCATCAGCAGGCAGCCCAGGCCGCCGCCGGCCGGACGGATCTCCGTGTTGCCGATGCGCATGTCGTCACCTGTTCGTCAGCGAGGGGGCGAGGAGGGCGCGGACCGCGTCGGCGACCTGCGCCGGGGCGGTGGTCACGACGTTGTGCGCGGCACCCGGCACGGTGACCGTACGGGCGTGCGGCACCAGCTGGCCCACCTGCGCGCGCCAGGCCGGCGGCACGACCGGGTCCCGGGAGCCGGCGACCACCAGGGTCGGCGCGGCGATGCGGACCAGGTCCGCCTCGATCCCGTTGTGCACCGAGTGCGACAGCGTCGCGTGGACCCGCCAGGGGCGGGCGTCGAGGACGTCCCGGGCCAGGATCGGCGCCTGCAACGGCGCCTCGCGCAGGGTGTCCACGAGCCAGCGCCCGAACTGTCCCCGCCGGGACCGGGCGGCCGGGTCGCTGGTCGGGCCGGCGAGCACCACGGCCCGGACCGCGTCGGGGTGCCGGGCGGCCAGCGCCGCGACGACCTCCGCGCCGAACGAGTGCCCGAGCAGACAGACGGGCGGCATCCGGTACGCGGCCAGCCAGGCGGCCAGGTGCGCGGCGTGCTCGACCACGTCGTACGCGCGGCCGGGGCGCTCGGTCAGCCCGAAGCCGGGCAGGTCGGGCGCGTACACCGGATGGGTGTCGCCCAGCGCCAGGGCGAGCGGGGTCAGGTAGCGGTGGGACACGGCCAGCCCGTGCACCAGCACGACCGGGGTGGCGGCGGTGCCCGGGTCGCCCGCGCGGCGGGTGTGCGTACGCAGCCCGTCGACCAGCCGCCACTCGCTGGTCAGCCCGGCGGCCGGCTTCGGGGCGGCCAGCGCGAGGCGCAGCTCCGCCGGGCCGAACCGGCCCGGCGGGGTCGCCCGGGGCCGGTGGGTCGCTGTCGCCCTCACAGCTCGCGCAGCCTCGGCAGGAGCTGCTCCTGTGCCCAGTCCAGGAACATCGGCTGCGTCTCGCCGCCCACCTGCACGATCGCCACGTGGGTGAAGCCGGCGTCGACGAACTTCCGGAACGCCTCGACGTGCCGGTCCACGTCGGGCCCGCAGGAGACCCCCTCGGCGACGTCCTCCTCGCGGACGAACTGGGTGGCGGCGGCGAACGACTCCGGTCCGGGCAGGTCCGCGTTGACCTTCCAGCCCATCCCGAACCAGCGGAACTGGTCGTGCACGATCTTGCGGCACTCCGCCTCGTCCGGGCCGTAGCAGATGGCCACCTGGCCGTAGCGGGGCTGCCCGGCGCCGCCGGCCTCGTCGTACATCTCGATGATGTGCGGGTCGGGCTCGGTGGCGACGAGGCCGTTGCCGTACTCGGCGGCGAGGGTGACCGACTGGCGGCCGGAGGCGGCGACGGCCATCGGCACCGGCCGGGCCGGCCGGTCCCACACGTAGGCGTCGGGCACGTCGTAGTGGTTGCCCGAGAAGGTCAGCGTCTCCCCGTTGAGCAGCGGCCGGATGATCTGGAGGGCCTCCTCGAACATCTCGTGGCGCTGCTGCACGTGCGGCCAGCCGCCGACCACGTGCTCGTTGAGGTTCTCGCCCGCGCCCAGGCCGAGGGTGAACCGGCCGTCCGAGAGCACCCCGACGGTGCTGGCCTTCTGCGCCACGACCGCCGGGTGGTAGCGGCGGATCGGGCAGGTGACGAAGGACATCAGCTCCGCCCGGCTGGTGGCGTGCGCGACCGCGCCGAGCACCGACCAGGCGTACGGGGAGTGGCCCTGGGAGTCCAGCCACGGGTAGTAGTGGTCGGAGATGACGAGCTGGTCGAAGCCGGCCGCCTCCGCCCGCACCGCGTAGTCGACCAGTTGCTTGGGGCCGGCCTGCTCGCACATCAGGGTGTAGCCGACGTTGACCATGGATGTCTCCTTCCGACCCGGGGCGGATCATCCCCGGATACCCCTGTCCGGCCGGGTCAACCCTCACGTCCGGTGTCGGCGGGCCGCTGCTTAACCGGTTCATTGCGTGACCGGCCGGACCCGCCTACGCTGATCCCTGCGCCGCCGGGAGCCGGGCGGCGGCTGTCGGGCTGCAGCCGCCATCCCCTGTGACGTCCCACCCCCACCTGGGCAGTGGGGGTCCTCCCTTTGAGGAAGGCCATGAAGAAGAGACTCTCCGCCGCCGGTGCGGCCCTGCTCGCGTTGCTGGTCGCCGTGCTGGCGTTCGGCCAGCCCGCGCGGGCCGCGACCGGCTTCTCCGTCACCGACGGCAAGCTCTACGACGCCAACGGCAGCCAGTTCGTCATGCGCGGCGTGAACCACGCGCACACCTGGTACCAGCAGCAGACCAGCTCCTTCGCCAACATCAAGGCGCTGGGGGCGAACACCGTTCGTGTGGTGCTGGCCAGCGGCCAGCGGTGGGCGAAGAACGACACCGCCGACGTCGCCAACGTCATCTCGTTGTGCAAGGCCAACCGGCTGATCTGCGTGCTGGAGGTGCACGACACCACCGGCTACGGCGAGCAGAGTGGGGCGGCCACCCTCGACCAGGCCGTCGACTACTGGCTGAGCGTCTCCGGCGCCCTCGCCGGCCAGGAGAAGTACGTCATCGTCAACATCGGCAACGAGCCGTACGGCAACCAGGGCTACGGCACCTGGGCGACCGACACCGCCAACGCGATCAAGCGGCTGCGGGCGGGCGGCCTGACGCACACCATCATGGTCGACGCCCCCAACTGGGGTCAGGACTGGTCGTTCACCATGCGCGACAACGCCGCCTCGGTCTTCGCGGCCGACCCGCAGAAGAACACGGTCTTCTCCATCCACATGTACGGCGTCTTCGACACCGCCGCCGAGATCAGCGACTACCTCGGCCGGTTCCGTGCCGCCAAGCTGCCGATCGTGGTCGGCGAGTTCGGCTTCGACCACTCCGACGGCAACCCCGACGAGGACGCCATCCTCTCCTACAGCCAGGCGAACGGGATCGGTTACCTGGGCTGGTCGTGGAGCGGCAACGGCGGCGGCGTCGAATACCTCGACATGGTCACCAGCTTCAACCCCGCCGCGCTGACCACGTGGGGCCAGCGCATCTTCAACGGGGCGAACGGAATCAAGGCCACCGCGAAGGAGGCGACGGTCTACGGCAGCACCCCGCCGCCGACCTCCCCGCCGCCGACGACGCCCCCGCCCACCACCCCGCCGCCCACCACGCCCCCGCCCACCACGCCCCCGCCGACGACTCCGCCGCCGTCCACCCCGCCGCCAGGCGGCTGCACCGCGACGTACACGGTGACCAACCAGTGGCAGGGCGGCTTCCAGGGTGAGGTGAAGGTGACCGCCGGCTCGGCGGCGATCACCGGCTGGACGACGAAGTGGACGTTCGCAGGAGGCCAGACCGTCAGCCAGTCCTGGAGCACCGTCCTGAGCAGCAGCGGGTCGACCGTCACGGCCCGCAACGCCGACTGGAACGGCCGGCTGGGCGCCGGGGCCAGCACCAGCTTCGGCTTCATCGCCAGCTGGAACGGCACCAACCCCACGCCCGCGGTGACCTGCACCGCGAGCTGAGCTCACGCACCAGGAGGTGGCCGGGTCCGCGCGGACCCGGCCACCTTTCTTCCTCGTGACGCCGGCGGAGAGCCGGGGGGCCGCACGGGCGGTCGCAGGGCGCCGGACGGGTCGGGGCTGGCCGCCCCGATGCGCCGCCACCCGGAGGCCGCTGACCATAGGGGCGGATCGGAGACGACGCAAGACATCGACGATGTGGGATACCGCACCGTCGAGTGGGCAGCGGCCGAAGGCGGGAATGCCTACGGTGACCCTGCGATCGCCTTCTGGTGGTCGCGAGTCCGCAAGGGACACGGGGGTCCTTGTCGTGCATGATCGTTCGCGATCGTGCCCAGCCACACGGCTGGGCACGAGTCTGCATGGTGCCACGCCTGGCTGTACGCGCCGGCCGCCCATGAGAGCGCCGTCCGGCACACCATAGTCGCGTATCGACGCCTGTCGTCGTCGCACTGTCGTACATCGCCCCCGCCAGTTGATCCGGAAGGGATCGTCTGTGCCTTCGTCGTACCGTCGGCGAGCAGCCCCAACTGTCGGCCTGCTCGCCACCACCCTGCTGGCCGGGTTCATCGGCGTCTCGCCGGCCCAGGCCGTCACCGGAGGTGCCGCCGTCAGCGACGGCTCCTTCGCCTTCGCCGCGAAGATCGAGGTGGGGCCCGGCTCCCGGGCCTGCAGCGGCGCACTGGTCGACCCGTGGTGGGTGCTGACCGCAAAGAGCTGCTTCAGCGTCGACGGCCAGCCGGTCGTCGCCGGGAAGCCCGCGAAGCCGACCACCGTGACCGTCGGTCGCCCGGACCTCACCGCGTCGACCGGCGCTGTCGTGCCGGTCTTCCGGATCGTGCCGCACCCCGACCGCGACGTGGTGCTCGTCCGGCTCTCCGCGCGGGTCGACGTGGCTCCGGTGCCGCTGGGCGCCGCACCCAGCGTGGGCGAGCAGTTGACCGTGGCCGGCTTCGGTCGTACTGCCACCACGTGGGTGCCGGACCAGCTGCACACCGGCACCTTCTCGGTGCAGGGCGTGGGCGCCGGCACGCTGGAGATCCTGGGCAGCGGGCAGGCCGCCATCTGCCGAGGTGACCTCGGCGGGCCGGCCGTCCGGCTGGTCGACGGCAAGCCGCAGCTCGTGGCCCTGCACCACGCGTCGTGGCAGGGCGGGTGCCTGGCCGAGACCGAGACGCGCCGGGACGCGCTGGAGACCCGCGTGGACGACCTCGGTCCCTGGCTGACCGCGAACATGCCGCAGGGCCCGGCGGTCGACAGGTACGAGGACATCAACTTCCTCTACGTGTACGCCAACGGCGACGTCGCGCCGCAGACGTTCCCCGCCACCTCCACCGGCGGGTTCGACGCCCCGCTCGGCGAATGGAAGGGCGGCGGTGGGGCGTACGCCGCGGACCGGGTCAAGGTGTTCAACGACGACTTCGACGGCGACGGCATCAAGGACGTCGCGGTGATGTCGACCCGCACCGACGGCAGCTTCGCCCTCGACACGTTCGTCACCCGCCCGGATGGCAAGCACAGCGCGCCGGTGCGGTCCTGGACTGCCGGCAGCAACTTCGGCCACCTGGTCAGCATGAAGATGACCTCCGGCGACTTCAACGGGGACGGCCGGGCCGATCTGACCGCCTTCTACGGGTACGGCAACGGCGACGAGGCCTGGATCAACTGGCTCGCCCGCCCGGACGGCGGATTCGACGCGCCGATCGAGGCGTGGCGGGCCTCCAACTTCGGTAACTGGGCGAGCACCTCGGTCTTTGCCGGTGACGTCAACGGAGACGGCCGGCACGACGCCAGCCTCTTCTACGCGTACGCCAACGGAGCCATGGCGTTGATCACCTGGCCCGGGCAGGCCGACGGCAAGTTCGGTACCGGATACACCTCCTGGTCGACCCCGGCGGACAAGCCGTTCGGGGCGCTCGCCTCCATGAAGCTCGCCGAGGGCGACTTCAACGGCGACGGTCGCGACGACGTCGCCGTCCTCCTCGCCGACAACGGCCTGCGCCTGTTCACCTGGACCGCCAAGGCGGACGGGAACTTCAACGCCCCGCTGGCCTCCTGGACGTCGACCATCTTCGGCCAGTTCGCCAGGAGCAAGCTGGTCTCCGGCGACTACGACGGCGACAAGCGCGACGACCTCGCCATCCTCTACCAGTACACCGACGACGGCATCGGGCTGCACACCTTCACGGCGAAGACCGACGGCGGCTTCAACGTGCCCTTCGGCTCGTGGCGGGTGGGCCGGGGCGTCTACGGCTGGTGGCCGAGCATGAAGATGGACGGCGAATGATCCTTCTTCGCCCAACGAGCGGGCCCCGCGTCCGATCGGCGTGGGGCGCGCCCGCAGTCGTGTCGTCTGTCCATCTGACGACGACCGCCAAGAAGGTGTGGCTGCGGCGATCCCACCACCTGAAGCAGGCGGACGCGACGAAGTAGACGCAATTGGGTGGCATCCCAATTGCAGCAGCCATGAGTGACATCTGAAATCGGGGGTACAGTGCCAATTTTACGTGTTTTACCTCGTAGCATATCGAGGCGCGCCACGGTTCGGCGGAATGTCTGTGTCGTTGTCGTGTCAGTGCTACTCAGCTCGATGCTCACGCCGGCGAGGCCCGCGTTGGCGGCCGACGACATCGTCTCGACACTGTCGAACCGGCACGCCGCAATGATCTATCTGCAGACCGGCGGGCCGGTGGTGTCGCAGGCGGCGCGGGAGGCCCTGCTTGGCACTGAGGAGCGGCTTGCCTCGTTCATCGCCTCTGGGCGCGCAGAAGCATCCGTCCGGGACGACCGCGTCCGACTGGCCGAGCTGATGGCGCTCAGCGGTCCGATTCTGACCTTGGCCGCACAGGATGCGCTGGCCGGCCCACCTGAGGAACTGAGAAACTTCCTCAGCAGTGGATGGCAGGAGCCGGCCCGCCGCGACATGCGGGTACGAGTTGCCGAGATCATGGCCAGCGGTGGTCCAGCTACCCGGCTCGCGGCTCAGAAGGCACTGGACACGGGCGGCGATGCTCTGGTCACCTTCTTGATGACCGGTCAGCGGGTCGCCAAGGAGCGCGACGACCGCTACGAGGTATCGGAGATCATGGCGGCGGGTGGCCCGGAGGTGGTCCGCACCGCGCAGGTCGCGTTGAACGGCACGGCGACCGATGTCCGCGAGTACCTCGATCACGGTCAGCACGTGGCCCGGGCCCGGGACACGGAGGTGCTGACGCTCCAGCAGCTCGTCGACCTGGCGAAGCAGTCGCAGATCACGGCGGCGCGCGAGACCCAGGTGGCGAAGGAGGCGTCCGAGCAGGCCTCTCGCGCTGCTGCGGAGGCGAAGGAAGCGGCCGAGCGAGCAGCCGCCGAGACGGCAGCGGCGCAGGACTCCGCCAGCAAGGCCGGGGCGGCGGCTTCCCGCGCCGCAGACGCGGCCAACCGTGCGGCGGACGCTGCGGCGGATGCGATTGGAGCTGCTGCGGCGGCACATCGGGCGGCGAGGGTGGCTGCGAGCGCGGCGAACAGGGCGGCCTCGGCCGCTGCTCTTGCCGGTCGGGCGGCCGCACGCGCCTACAACGCCGCTGCAGCAGCGGCGAACGACGCGAGCAAGGCGTCGGCGGCTCGATCGGCGGCCGAGGCCGCGCGGAGTGCCTCGGCCACGGTGAAGAGCATTCTGGGTGCCCTCAACGTGGTGGAGCAGGCAGCAGCCGCGGCGGACGTCGCAGCAGGGGCCGCCCTGAGTGCGGCTGGCAACGCCGACAAGGCCGCAGCCGCAGCTGAGGCGGCTGGAGGGTACGCCAACGTTGCTGAGGCGGAGGCGCAGCGCGCACGCGAAGCCGCCGCACGGGCCCGGCGGCTGGCCGCGTCGGCCACCCGTTCGGCACGGGCTTCCCAGGCGCTGGCACGTCAGGCGGCGGCTGCCGCTCGACAGGCACGAACCCACGCCTTGGACGCGGCGGGCCATGCGGACGCCGCTGCCGTGGCGGCCGACGACGCTGCGGCACATGCGGGTGAGGCGGCCGAGGCGGCGACGCGAGCCATCGCGGCGGCCAAGGCGGCGCACACGGCGGCGGACACCGCCGACCAAGCCGCCAAGCAGGCGTCCCAGGTGGATCAGACGGCTCGTGCGGCCGAGGCCGAGCGGCTCAAGCTCGACACGGACCTGGCCGTCGAGGAGGCACGGGAGGAGGCCGCGCTAGAGCGCGCTGCCCCCAAGCCGTTCGCTGCCGACATTCCCGAGTTCGAACGGGTCGATGCCGAAACCCAGAGGTTGCTCGACGAGGCGGGCGCCTCGGGCGCGTCGACCGAGGTCCTGCTCCGCTCCGGCCGACAGGCACTGTTGCGGCTCATGGGAAGCGCGGGGCCGTGGACGCGTACGGCGGCGGCGGAGGCGCTGGCTGGTGGCGAGAGAGACCTGCGGCTGTTCCTGGCCGAGGGCAGGGAAATCGCCGCCGATCAGGACGACCGGGCGCGGGTTCTGCGAATGATCGAAGTGTCCGACAAGGACGCCTTCAAGGCAGCTGCCGAGCAGGCACTCACCGGTGACCACGCGCGGGTGGTGGCCTTCTTGAAGTGGCCCTACTACGAGGGGAAGGTACGCGACGACCGCGCTGCCATCGCGGAGGTCATGGCTGCCGGCGGCCCGGCTACGAACGTCGCAGCGCAGGCCGCACTGGCCGGGACACCGGAGGACGCGCACGAGTTCCTGCGCAGTGGTCAGCATGTCGCCGCGGAGCGGGACGATCGCGACGCCATCGCGACCATCATGGCGAACGGCGGTCCGGAGGTGAACGCCGCCGCTCAGATCGCGCTGGCCGGTCCGCGCAACTACCAGAAGCAGTTCCTCATCTCGGTGCGGCACAAGGCTGCCCAGCGGGACCACGACACGGCCGTGCACGTCGCGACCGTCAAGCGATACGTCCTTGAGGCGACGAACTACGCCATCCAGGCGCAGAGCGACGCCGCCAAGGCTGACGAGTATGCGGCTTTGGCGCAGCAGAAGGCGGCCGAGGCCGCCGGATACGCGAAGCAGGCCAGCGATCTGGCGCTCCAGGCGAAGGGCTACGCCGACCAGGCGGCGCTGTCCGCGCTTGATGCTCAGCGGTCGGCGGACCAAGCGGCGGAGTCCGCTCGTGTCGCCCGGGAGGCCGCCGCTGCTGCCACCGCGGCTGCGCGGGCGGCCACCGAGTCTGCGAATCAGGCAACCGCCGCGGCCAGCAAGGCCAGGGCCTATGCAAGCTATGCGTACGCCGCAGCCGCGCAGGCCCGGGTCTCTGCGCTGCAAGCCGGGAAGGACGCCGAGGCGGCCGCCCGGGATTATCAGGTGGCGCTGAGGACCGTTATCACCTGGTTGCAGAGCGGGGGCGGGGACGACGGCGGCCCAGCAAATCCCAAGCCCAACCCCTGTGACACCGCCTGGGTCGAAAACTCCATCTGCTATGAGGGTAAGCCCTACACGTGGCAGAACCCGGCGTGCCGGGCGAACCGGGCGGTCATCGACTTCCTCTCTCCCTTCGGTTATTGGACCGACTGCAGCCAGGACATGTACCTCGATCCGACGACGGCCAGCGGTTGGGACACCCTCTTCGCCTTCATGGGCAACACGGGATCCCAGGGGGAGGTCCGGTTCGGCTCGGACAGCTACTTCGGGCAGCAGGCGGTGAAGGACCCGTGGTTGCTCGCGGCACTGCAGGAGTCGGTCATGGCCGGTGACCGCTCTGGCGAGCTGCACAAGAGCTTGGGGGATGATCCGATGCAGGGGCTCAAGGACATCCTTGGCGGCAACTGGGAGGTCACCGCCCTCGGTTCGTACTATGTCGACTACCAGGTGATTTCGATGAACTCGGATGGTACTGCGACGGTGCGGGTGACTCTTACGAACGATATGAGCAACGAGTCGGTCGCCCATTTTGCGGGCTATGACGACAACCCCACCTACCGCAAGGTGCTCGCTCAACTTTACAAGATCAATCCCGCCAGACCATTGAAGACGACAGTGACCGGCACCGTGCGGATCAGAGTGAGTTGATGGCTGCGGGTCTTCGATCCGCGTGAGAGGTGCTGCGATGGGCCGGAGAACGGCGCTGGTTTTGGTGGCGATTGCAACGACTGTGCTCCTGCTGCTTGGGCTGGGGGTGTATGTCGCCGCCCGGGTGTTCTTCAAGGAGCAGTCACGGGCGGTAGCCGCCGACGTGCTGGGCGACTGGAGGGGGGTCGACGACGCCTCCTTGACGCTGCGCCACGACAACACCTTCGAGGCGCGTGAGTTGCCAGTTCACATTCAGGCGCCTGACCGCTTCTCGGCCGCGTGGACGGGTTCCGGGGCCTGGCGCCTGTCGGCGCCTGATCGATATCGGCGCCAGTACGTGTCGGTGAATATTGACGGTTATTCCGTGCCTGTCTTCGTCGACAAGTCGGACAAGGCGACCCGGCTCTACCTCACCCACAACGAGGTGGGCGAGGGACGCCGGTACTGGATGGACAGATCTTGAAATGCCCAATTACCTATGTCGTGAGAGGTTCTGATATGCATATCGATAGGAAGTTGATGGTTCTGGGGGCAGTCGCCGTCACCACTGTCGGTGCTTTCGTGGTGCCGAGCGTGGCTTCGGCTGTCGAGGAGCCGACGACGATGCCGTCGGTGGTGGAGGACTACTCCTATCCTGGTGCGGCGCAGATTCTCGAGACCAGGGGAATTCAGCTCTTCCGAGGTGACGGGCGCATCACGCTCGCGGACTGCACCGGTGATTCCAACCTAATTCGGGTCGAGTCCCTCGCCGAGGACGTGTGCTTCGCGGTGAAGGGCGACACCGGCTGGCTGAGCCTCCGCCTGGAGGCTGTGTACCTGGTGGGCGCCGGCGACCAGGACGTGTCGGTCACTGTGGAAGGCATGGCGAACACGGTGGAGGTTCCCGAGGGCACCTCGATGCCGGTCATGGCTGTCGACCCGGCTCGAAGGGGCGTAGTGGTGGAGCTGCGGGCGAGCCCGGCGGCTCCCTGAGGCGACCGGCGTCCAACGGTGGCGGGCCCTCCGGGGGGCCCGCCACCCGCCGCGCCATCGGTGCGCGCCCGCTCTACGGTCTGTGGCGGTGCCACCTGCGCCGAACCCGCCGTTCGAGTGGCGTAGCGGCGCTCGGGATCGAACGGCCGTTCGGGCGGCGTAGGGGACGTGCTGGCTGCCGCGCGGCGGGGATACTCGTCGCCTCGGGCGAGGCGACCATCCTGCAGGCGTCGCTGCGCGCGCTGTCGAGCTGCCCCGTGTGTGAGATGGCCGGCGGCCAGGGATCCTGAACTGCCTGCTCCATTCACGCGGGCAGCTCGACAGCCTCCGTACCCGCGTACGCCGGGTGGCAGCAGAGGAAGAGCAGCGTCAGGGTGTCGTCCCGGTCGGCGCCCAGCTCCTCGTCCGGCGGCGGCGCGGCGCGGCGGTCGTCCGGCTCGCGGCGGGCGACGAGGTCCTCGCGCCGCCGCCGGGCCGTCTCGTCGCGGACCAGCTCGACCATCCGCCGGTACGCGACCTGGATCAGCCAGCCGCGCGGGTTGTCGGGCAGCCCCTCCACCGGCCACTGGGTCGCCGCCGCCAGCAGCGCCTCCTGCACGGCGTCCTCGGCGGTGGCGAAGTCGCCGAACCAGCGGGCGAGCACGCCGAGGACCTGCGGCGCCAGCTCGCGCAGCAGGTCTCGGCGAACGGCCCCTCGGTGACCACGGGCGCGCCGCCGGCGCCCGCCCGGACGATCTTCGCCTGGGCCGGCCCGGCGAGCCCCTGGCCGTCGACGAACTCGCCGTCGGCGACCAGTTTGGCGTTGACCACGCCCATGAACCCGATGTGCGCCCGGATCTCCTCGGGCGTCCAGGTGTCGATCGGGAGGAAGTCCGTGCCGGCGGCGCTGAACTGCATCAGCAACATGTACTTCACGTCTGGCTCCTCACGACTGCGCACCATCATCGGTGCTCTCACCCGTCGGTAGAAGCCGGAACTCCGGTTCTCGACATCCCGGCGGAGAAATCTCCGAGGAATCTCCGCCGCCCCCTCAGCCGGCGGCGGTGACCTCCAGCAGCACGGTCTGCTCGGGGTGCAGGGCCGGCATCTGGAGCCCGACGGTCGCCAGCACCGCGCCGCCGAGGGTCACCCCGCCGTCGGCCAGCCAGCCCGGCCCGGTCAGCTGGAGGGTCGCCGGCTCCGGCACTCCCGCGACGGGCCGCACCGCGTACCGCCGGCGGGGGTCGAGGCCGGGGAGCCGGACCGGCCCGGGCGCCTGGGTCACCGAGGTGGCCAGCCGGGCCACGGCGTACACCGCGTGGGATCCGTCGTGGGCGACCACGCCGTGCGCCCAGACGGCCGGGTCGGGATGGTCGACCCGGACCACCCGGCCGGCGTGCAGCAGCGGGCGGAGCCGCTTGTGCAGCGCGACCCAGGCGGCCAGCTCGCGGCGCTGCGCGGCGCCGATGGCGCCGATGTCCCACTCGATGCCGAGGTGGCCGACGAGCGCGGTCGCCGCCCGGAAGCCCAGGTCGTGCACGCGGTGGGTGGTGTGCGAGCGCTCGGGCCCGATGTGGCTGCCGACCAGCTCGGGCGGGAGCAGCAGCCCCGTCCAGCGCTGGATGGCCAGCCGTTCCAGGGCGTCGTTGCAGTCGCTGGCCCAGACCCGGTCGGTGCGCCGCAGGATCTCCAGGTCCACCCGGGCGCCGCCGGACGCGCAGCTCTCGATCTCCACGCCCGGGTGGCGGCGGCGCAGCTCGTCGAGGAGCCGGTAGACGGCGCGGGTCTGCCCGTGCACGCCGGGGCGGCCGTGGTGGCCCGCCTCGGTCAGGTCCCGGTTGTGGTCCCACTTGAGGTAGCCGATGCCGGGGTGCGCGGCGAGCAGCGCGTCGAGGCGCTCCAGCAGGTACGCGTACGTCTCCGGGCGGGCCACGTCGAGCACCTGCTGGTGTCGCCACTGCGGCGGCAGCCGGCCCGGCGCCGACAGCACCCACTCCGGGTGGGCGCGGAACAGGTCCGAGTCGGGGTTGACCATCTCCGGTTCGACCCAGAGCCCGAACTGCATCCCGTGCCCGCGCACGTGGTCCACGAGCGGGTGCAGGCCGTCCGCCCAGACGGCGTCGTCGACGAACCAGTCGCCGAGGCCGGCGCGGTCGTGGCGGCGCCCCCGGAACCACCCGTCGTCGAGCACGAAGCGTTCCACCCCCACTTCGGCGGCGTGGTCGGCCAGCGCGCGCAGCCGGTCCAGGTCGTGGTCGAAGTAGACGGCCTCCCAGACGTTGAGGGTGACCGGGCGGGGCGTGGCCGGGTGCTGCGGGCGGGCGCGCAGGTGGGTGTGCAGGACGTCGCTGAGCCCGTCCAGCCCGGCGGCGGAGAAGACCGCGTGCAGCAGGGGAGTGGCGTACTCCCCGCCGGGGTCGAGCACCACCTCGCCGGGGGCGAGCAGCTCGCCGCCGCCGAGGACCGACTCGCCCGTCGGCCGCCGCTCGGCGAAGGTCACGTGGTCGCCGCTCCAGGCGGTGTGCACCGCCCACACCTCGCCGTGGTCGAAGCCGAACCCGGCCGTGCCGGCGACCAGCAGCAAAGTCGCGTCGTGCCCGGTGCGGCCGTGCCGGCCCTCGCGTACCCAGGCGCCCATCGGCCAGGGGTGCCGCTGCGGGGACCGTTCCCGGCACCACCGGCCGGTCAGGTCGAGCAACTCGGTGGCGACCGCCGGCACCGGCAGGATCGGCGTCAGCTCCCGCAGCTCGTACGGGCGGTCGCCGGTGTTGCGCAGCCGGTGCCGCAGCAGCACCAGCCCGGTCGGGTCGAGCGTGATCTCGACGGCCAGCGACAGCGCCGCCGCGCCGTCGGTGGCCCGGACGGTGACCCGGGCGGGACCGCTGCCGTCGTCGGTCACGTCGACGCCGGCCAGGCGGAAGGCGGTGGACCAGTCCCGGCGGTCGCGGTGCCCGGCCAGCGCCGGCCGGCCGCCCCAGCCGGCGGCCGCCTCCGGCAGCAGGGACAGCACCGTCGGCGCGTCGAAGCTGCTCGGTACGACCGGCGCGACGGTGGCGTCGATCAGGGCGGGCAGGTCGCCGGCGGGGACCGGGCCGAGGTCGGCGCCCCAGTGCGCGAGGCGGGGCAGCCCCGGGCCGCGCGCGTCGAGCACCAGGCTGGTCCGGGCGCGGCGCAGGTGGACGATGGTCATCCCTTGGTGGCCCCCAGGGTCAGGCCCCGGACGAACTGCCTCTGCAACAGGAAGAAGATCACCAGGGTCGGGACGGCGACCAGCACCGAGCCGGCCGAGACGAGGTTGTTGTCGGTGAAGAACTCGCCGCGCAGGTTGTTCAGCGAGCTGGTCACCGGGAACTTGTCGCCGGTGCGCATGAGCACGGTGGCCCAGAAGAACTCGTTGTAGATCCAGGTCACCTCCAGGGTGGCCAGCGCGGCGAGGGCCGGCCGGCACAGCGGCATCGTCACCTGCCAGTACTGGCGCCAGACACTCGCCCCGTCGACCATCGCCGCCTCGTAGAGGTCGCGCGGCAGCGCCTTCATGTAGTTGCTGAGCACGAAGACGCAGAAGCCGCACTGGAAGGCGACGTTGACCAGGATCAGCCCCCAGTAGCTGTCGTAGAGCAGTTCCGAGTCGCTCATGAACGCCGGCAGCGGCACCTGGGTGAAGAGCCGGAACAGCGGGATGAGCAGGGCCTGCTGGGGCAGCAGGTTCGCCGCGGTGAACAGGCCGAGCAGGACGACGTTGGTCCGCCAGCTGAACCGGGCGATGACGAACGCCACGCACGAGGCGAGGAAGAGGGTCAGCAGCACCGCCGGCACCGTGATGTAGGCGGAGTTGAGCAGGTGCCTGCCGAACTCGGCGGTCCGCCAGGCGGTGACGTAGTTGTCGAGGGTCCATCCGCCGAGCGAGACGTAGCCGTTGGCGGCCGTGTACTCGTAGGAGCGCAGCGAGGTCAGCACGGCCCAGAGGATCGGGAAGAGCCAGCCGATCGCCACCGCCGCCAGGAACACGTGCAGCACCACCCGGGCCGGGCGCGGCGGCGGGCGGCGCCGGGTCGCGGGGTCGGTCCGGCTCTCCGTGGGCACGGTCGCGGTGCTCATCGGCGTCCCTCCCGCAGCACGGTCGCCAGGTAGACGCTGATGAAGACCAGCGAGACGACCAGCATGATGGTGGCCAGCGCCGAGCCGAAGCCGATCCGGCTCGCCTCGCCCACCACGTTCTGGGTGACCAGCGCGGAGAGCAGTTCCAGGCCGTTGCGGCCCTTGTTGACGACCCAGACCAGGTCGAACGCGCGCAGCGACTCGATCACCGTCACCACCAGCACGATGATGTTGACGGGCCGCAGCACCGGGAAGACCACCCGGAAGAACGTGCGGCCCTCCGACGCGCCGTCCACGGCGGCGGCCTCCCGCAGCGACGGGTCGACGCCCTTCAGGCCGGCCAGGTAGAGCAGCATGATGTAGCCGACGTGCCGCCAGCCGGCGGCCACCAGCACGGCCCAGATGTTGACGCCAGGGTCGCCGTACCAGTCGACGCCGGTGCCGAGGACGGCGTTGAGCAGGCCCTGGTCGCGGGAGTAGAGCAGCTGCCAGACGAAGCCGATCAGCGCCAGGGAGAGCACCACCGGCAGGTAGAGCGCGGTCTGGTAGAACCGGCTGCCGCGCAGCTCCTTGTCGAGCAGGACGGCCAGGAACATGCCGAACGGGGTGGCCACCACGAACAGCGCCGCCAGCCAGAGCAGGTTGTTCTGCACCGCCGGCACGAACGGCGGGTAGTTCCGGACCACGTCGGCGTAGTTGCGGCCGCCGACCCACTCGATG
The DNA here is from genome assembly GCF_040640115.1 of Micromonospora sp. NPDC023644. Classification (NCBI taxonomy): domain Bacteria; kingdom Bacillati; phylum Actinomycetota; class Actinomycetes; order Micromonosporales; family Micromonosporaceae; genus Micromonospora; species Micromonospora sp. NPDC023644. The sequence continues at coordinate 22,962 of NZ_JBFABA010000045.1, forward strand.
TCGCCGACCGGGCCGATGCCGTCCCAGTCGGTGCCGGAGAGCAGCACGGTGGCCCCCGCCGGCAGCCAGACCAGCCCGACGACGAGCAGCAGCGGTACGGCCACCATGAGCGCGACGACCACGCGGTCGGTGCGGGACAGCAGCCGTACGCGCCGGCGGCGACCACCCGTGGCGGTGGTGGTCGCGGCCGGCGGCGGCACGGCGCGATCCGCTTGGATCAGGGGCAGGTCGGACACGGTGCCCTCACCCTCTCGCCGTCAGTCGGTGAAGATCGACTTCTTCTGGTTCTCGATGCTGGACGTCAGCCCGTCGATGTCCTTCGGGTCCTTGATGAACTGCTGGAGCGCCGGGATGATCACTGTCGAGGCGAAGTCCGGGCGGGTGTCGCGGTCCAGGAACTGGGCCACCTCGGTGGCCGAGCCGACCAGCTCGGCGGCCTTCCTCTGCAGGGCGCTGTAGCCGCTGGTGTCCGCCTCGGTGTTGGCGACCAGGGTGCTCGGGTCGTTCTTGACGGTGATGTCCGCGGCGGCCTTCGAGCCGACGTACTCCAGCAGCTTCCTGGCGTTGGCCTCCTGCTTGGGCTTGCGGGCCATCATGTAGCCGTCGATCGGCGCGTCCAGGGCCCTGGCCCCGATCGCCGGGTCGATCTCGGGGAACGTGAAGAAGTCGAGGTCGGCCAGCTCGCTGTCGTCGAACTGCTGGCCGACGAAGAGGCCGAGCAGGTACATGCCGCTCTTCTTCTGCTGCAACGACTGGGCGGCCTCCTGCCAGGTCCGGCCGAGGCTGTCCGGCTGGTGCAGGGGCAGCAGGCCGCGCCAGGTGTCGAAGACCTTGCGCACCTTCCCGGAGGTCCAGGACTCCCTGCCGGCCATCAGGTCGATGTGGAACTGGTAGCCGTTGATCCGCAGGTTGAGGATGTCGAAGGTGCCCATCGCCGGCCAGCCGTCCTTGTCGGCGAAGGCGATCGGGGTGAGGCCGTCCTTCTTCATCTGCCCGGCGAGCGCGGTCAGGTCGTCGAGGGTCTTCGGCACCTGGTAGCCGTTCTGCTGCCAGACCGACCTGCGGTAGAAGACGGCCCACGGGTAGTACGACGACGGCACGAAGTACTGCTTGCCGTCGTCCCCGGTCGACGCCTTGCGGAAGGCGTCGGACATCCCGGAGAGCCTGCCCCAGACGTCGCTGAGGTCGCTGGCGAGGCCCCGGGCGGCGAAGAACCGCATCCGGTAGCCGGCGAACCACATGAACACGTCGTCCGGCTTGCCCTGGAGATAGTTGTTGATGTTCTCCTGGAAGGTGTTGTGGTCGACCGTGTTGACGGAGACCTGGAGGCCGGACGAGGTCCGGAACCCGTCCATGACCTTCGCGACCACCTCCTTGGGCTTCGGGTCGGACTGGTTGGAGCCCAGCGACACCGTGCTGGCGTCGGACCCGCCGGAGTCGGACCCGCAGCCGGCGAGCAGGCCCGTGCCGAGCAGCGCGGTGGTGCCGGCGGCGCCGGCCAGCAGCGAGCGACGGTCGAGGCCGGCAACGGAGGGGGGTACGAGCCGGGCGAGGTACTCGGCTCGGGTGCGGGGACGGGACATGGTGCCTCCTGCTGACGAAGAGGTGCCCGAGGGCCGTCGGTGGCGGTGCCCCGGCAATCGTGGTCACACAACGGGATCCATCGCGAATCCACATTGACGAACACGAATTGCCAGTGGCGCCTCAAGCTACCCGTCCCCCGGGCGCTGTCAAGGGGGACGGCAATGGCCCGACATTCCGGCCGCGACAAGGCCGTGGTGCGGTAGGCGTCGTCAAGGCGATCGATGTTGGAACGTGTTGACTCGGCTCCGCCGTCCGGGCACGCTCTGCATCCATGCGGCAATGGCAGGGCGAGAAGATGTGGTTCGGCGCCGACTACAACCCCGAGCAGTGGCCCGAGTCGACCTGGACCGAGGACGTCGCGCTGATGCGCCGGGCCGGGGTCAACCTGGTGTCGGTGGGGATCTTCTCCTGGGCGCTGCTGGAGCCCGCCCCCGGCGCGTACGAGTTCGGCTGGCTGGACCGGGCGCTCGACGTGCTGCACGGCGGCGGGATCTCGGTCGACCTGGCGACGGCCACCGCCAGCCCGCCACCGTGGCTGGCCCACCGGCACCCGGAGACGCTGCCCCGGCGCGCCGACGGGGCGATCCTCTGGCCGGGCGGCCGGCAGGCGTACTGTCCCAGCTCGCCGGTGTTCCGCGAGCGGTCGCTGGCCCTGGTCGAGGCCCTCGCCACCCGCTACGCCGAGCATCCCGCGGTGGTGATGTGGCACGTCTCCAACGAGCTGGGCTGCCACAACGTGCACTGCTACTGCGACGTCAGCGCCGAGGCGTTCCGCCGCTGGCTGCGCGAGCGCCACGGCGACCTGGACGGGCTCAACGACGCCTGGGGCACCACCTTCTGGAGCCAGCGGTACGGCGACTGGGCCGAGATCAACCCGCCGCGCACGGCGCCGACCTTCGCCAATCCCACCCAGCAGCTGGACTTCCTGCGCTTCTCCTCCGACGAGCAGCGCGCCCAACTGCGCGCCGAAGCCGAGGTGCTGCGCCGGCTCGTGCGCCAGCCGGTCACCACGAACTTCATGATCAGCAACAAGTACCTGGACTACCACTCCTGGGCGTCCGACGTGGACCTGGTCGCCAACGACCACTACCTCACCGCCGCCGACCCGCGCGCCCAGGTCGGCCTCGCCCTCGCGGCCGACCACACCCGGGGCGTCGCCGGCGGCGCGCCGTGGCTGCTGATGGAGCACTCCACCAGCGCCGTCAACTGGCAGCCGCGCAACGTCGCCAAGACCCCCGGCCAGCTGCGCCGCAACAGCCTGGCGCACGTGGCGCGCGGCGCGGACGGGGTGCTCTTCTTCCAGTGGCGGGCCTCCCGCGCCGGGGCGGAGAAGTTCCACTCCGCGCTGGTCCCGCACGCCGGCCCGGAGACCAAGGTGTTCCGCGAGGTGTGCCGACTCGGCGCGGACCTCGCGGCCCTCGCCGAGGTGCGCGGCAGCCGGGTCGAGGCGGAGGTGGCGATCCTGTTCGACTACGAGGCGTGGTGGGGCGCCGAACTCGACTCGCACCCCACCGTCGACGTCACGTACGTCGACCGCCTCGCCGCGCTGCACGACGCGCTGTGGCGGGCCGGGATCACCGCCGACGTCGTGCACCCGTCGACCGACCTCGCCCGCTACCGGCTGGTGCTGGTCCCCACCCTCTACATGGTGCGCGACGCGCACGCGGCGGCGCTGCGCGCGTACGTCGAGGCCGGCGGCACCGCCCTGGTCACCTACTTCAGCGGCATCGTCGACGAGCACGACCACATCCGCCTCGGCGGCTACCCCGGGGCGTTCCGGGAGCTGCTGGGCGTCCGCGTCGAGGAGTTCTTCCCGCTGCGGGCGGGGGAGCGGGTCACCCTGGACGACGGTTGCGTCGCCGACGTGTGGACGGAGTGGCTGCATCCCGAGGGCGCGCAGGTGCTCGCCGCGTACGCCGACGGGCCCCTGCCGGGCGTGCCGGCGCTGACCCGGCACCCGGTGGGCCGGGGCGCGGCCTGGTACGTCGGCACCCGGCTGGACGCGGCGGCGACGGAGCGGCTGGTGGCCCGGCTGGTGGCCGAGTCGGGCGTACGCCCGGCGGCGCGGGTCCCCGCCGAGGTGGAGGTGGTCCGGCGGCGCGCCGGCGACCGCAGTTGGCTCTTCGTCGTCAACCACACCGACGCCGACGTCCGGCTCGACCTGACCGGCGTGGAGCTGCTGACCGGCGCGCACTGCGCCGGCGACCTGGTCGTGCCGGCCGGCGAGGTGGCCGTGGTCCGCGAGGAGCCGCCGGCCCCCACCCCCTGACGGTAACGGCCCCGAGGCGTCCCGGCGGCCGGCGCGGCCGGCGGACACCTGCATCGCCGGCCCCGAAATGGGGTCGCGGCTGACGTCGCCGGCCGCGATCCTTCTGTCGTGGACCAGCATTCACGCGACATCGTCGAGCACTACACGGTGCGGTACCGCGAGGACGCCCGACTGGATTCCCGGCCGCAGGCGCGGCTGGAGCGCACGCGGACGAGGGAACTCCTGCGGGAACTGTTGCCGCCCGCGCCGGCCCGGGTGCTGGATGTCGGCGGCGGGCCCGGCGTCTACGCGCGGATGCTCGCCGCCGCCGGTCACCGCGTCCGGCTCGTGGATCTGGTGCCGGGCCACGTGGCGCAGGCCGCCGGCGGCCAGCCTCCCGTCGACGCGGTGGTGGCCGACGCCCGTGCGCTGCCCGAGGAGGACGACCACTACGACGTCACGTTGCTTCTGGGCCCCCTCTACCACCTGGTGCGCGGCGAGGACCGGTTGAAGGCCCTGGGCGAGGCCGCGCGGGTGACGCGCCCCGGTGGCCGGGTCGTCGCCGCGGCGATCTCGCGTTTCGCGGGACCGATCGATTCGCCGCCACCGGTCGGCTGACCGGGGAGGCGGTCCGGGAAGCCCGGGCGTTGCTCACGAACGGGGTGAACGACCCGCGCAGCACCTTCACCCCGGCCTACTTCCACCGGGCCGAGGAACTGCGCGACGAGTGCCGGGTCGCCGGCCTGACCGACGTCGTGGTGCACGGACTCGAAGGGCCGGCCTGGACGGCCGCCGAGGCCGCGGCGAACGGGCCGCTGGCCGAGGTCGTCTTCAGCGGCGCGTTGGACCTCGCCCGGGTCTACACCAGCGAGCCCGCGCTGATCGCCGCGAGCGTACATCTGCTCGCCACCGGGCTGGTCCCGGCGTCAGGCAGGCGACGGCCAGCGGTCCGATAGCCGTACGGGCCGCAGCCACGCGGGGTGCGTTCGTCGGCGGGCGCGCCCTCACAGGCACTTCACAGCGCCTCCGGTTAGGGTCCCGGGAAGTCAGCGACCGGCTCCAGGGTGGAGCGCGGTGTCTTTGCGCGGGAGTTCCGATGGTCTTCAAGAAGATGTTGAGCGCGTTCGGCGTGGGCGGGCCGAGCGTCGACACCGTCCTGACCAACCCGAACACCCGGCCCGGCCTGACCCTTGAGGGCCAGGTGAACCTGCTCGGCGGCGACGCGCCGGCCAACATCGAGCAGGTCGTCGTCGGCCTGGTCACCCGGGTCGAGATCGAGGGCCACGACACGGAGTACGCCGGCGTCATGGAGTTCCACCGGCTGCCGGTCAGCGGCCCGCTCCAGCTCGCCCCGAAGCAGCAGCTCGCCATCCCGTTCCAGCTCCCGGTGCCGTGGGAGACCCCGATCACCGACGTCTACGGTCAGCGGCTGCGCGGCATGACGATGGGGCTGCGTACCGAGCTGGCCATCGCCCGGGCGGTGGACAAGGGCGACCTGGACCAGGTCAACGTGCACCCGCTGCCGGTGCACGAGCGGATCCTGGAGGCGTTCCAGCGGCTCGGCTTCCGGTTCAAGCACGCCGACCTGGAGCGCGGCCACATCCGGGGCACGCAGCAGACGCTGCCGTTCTACCAGGAGATCGAGTTCTTCGCCTCGCCCCAGTACGCGGGCACCATCAACGAGGTCGAGCTGACCTTCGTCACCAGCCCGCACGGGGTCGAGGTGATCCTGGAGTGCGACAAGCGCGGCGGGTTCCTCACCGCCGGGCACGACGTCTTCGGTCACTACCGCGTCTCGCACACCGAGGCCGACCGGACGGACTGGGCCCAGGTGGTCGACGGCTGGCTGCGCGAGACGACGTCCCGCTACGGCAGCCTGCGCGGCGCCCACGGCTTCGGCGGGCACGGGCACGGTCACGGCCGGGGGCCCGGCATGGGCGGCATGGTGGCCGGGGCCGCGCTCGGGGTCGCCGGGGGCATGATCGCCGGCGAGATGATCGAGGACGCGTTCGAGGGCGACTTCGGCGAGGACTTCGGCGGCTTCGAGGAGTAGGACCACGCACGAAGGTGGCCTCCGGGACTCTCGTCCCGGAGGCCACCGCGTTGCGTGCAGCGGCGCCCGGTCAGTGCCGGGCCTTGCGCTCCTCACCACTGCGCCAGTTGCTACCGGCCTTGGCCAGACCACGGCTACCCAGGTATCCGATGGTCAGCAGCGTGACCATGAACCAGGCGTTGTCGGCCCGGAAGATGTCCACCCCGGTCGTGTTCCGACCGACCAGCTGCGAGGCGGCCAGCACGCCGATCACGGCCGCGATGTAGACCCAGAACTCGGTGGTCCGCAGCGACGGCTTGGTCTCCGTGCCGGGCGCCTGCATGGGCTCCCGGTGCCCGTCGTGCATCATCGGCATCGGACGGGTGGGCGTCTCCTGGATGGCCCGGTCCTGCATCGCGCGGTTGGGCGCGTCCTGCGTCGGCCGGTTCATCGGCCTGGTGGAAGCAGCCTGCGTGCTCATCTTGTCCTCCTCAGGATGCGATGAGTCGTACCTGCGTTCCCTCGCCCCGCTACCGCGTGTCGGCCACGGCACGGTTCGCGTTCATGGCGGGGGCACCCGCCGTCTACCCGAGCCGGCGGGGGCAGTAACCCCCACGGCTGACGGGAAAGGTCGCCACTGCGGGCCCGCGCCCCGGAAGGGCAGCGTCGATCATGCAGTTGTGGTGGGGCGCGAAACGCCCGAACGGGCATCCAGCCGGCACCACGACTGCATGATCGACCGAGGCGTGGGCCGGCCGGTTCGGCGTCGGGGCGGGTTTGCCGGCCCGGCCCTCGGGCACGCAATCCGGACCGACACTTCTGCGAGGTGATGGACGTGCGCGAGGACGACATGCGACAGGACGCCGCCCGGCGGGCCGAGGACCGGATCGCCGGGGGCGTGTACGGCGAGGGCGCCCTGGACGAGGTGACGGTGCCCCCCACCGACGTGCAGCGGGTCATCCAGGACGAGGACCCGGACGACCCCGCCCACGTCCCGGTCGACCCGGAGGTGCTGCGGGACGGCGGGCCCACCCGGGGACAGGGCGCGGTCACCACGACCGGCGGCACCGCCGGGCCGGCCAGCGTGCGCCGGGTGGCCCGGCAGCCGGAGCAGCACCGCGGCAAGGTGGCCCCGACCACCACGGGCGACGCCACCACGGGCGGCCTGAGCACCCCGGCGGCCGGCTCCACCAGCGACCAGTCCGGCCCCGCCAGCCAGGTGGGCGACTTCACCCCGGACTGACCCACCCACCCCACCGCCCGCCCGGCCCTCGCCCCCCTGCGGGCGATCATGAGGTTGGCGGCGATGTGGATCTCCAAGACTGCCGCCAACCTCATGATCGCCGGGGGCGGGCGGGCCGGGGGCGGGCGGGCCCGGGGGCGGGCGGGCCGGGGGCGGGCGGGGTGGGCGGGTTGGTGGGTCAGGTGGGGCGGAGGATGCCGAGGCGTTGGGTGGCGCGGGTGAGGGCGACGTAGAGGTCGCTGCGGCCCCGCGGTGACTCCGCCACGATGCGGTCGGGGTCGACCAGCAGGACCGAGTCGAATTCGAGGCCCTTGGCCTGGCCGACGGTGAGCACCACCACGCGGCTCTCCAGCTCAGGGTCCTCGCCGACGGCCGCCTCGGGCAGGGCGGCGGTGAGCGCGGCGCCCAGCTCGTCGACCCGGCCGGCCGGCACGATCACCCCGAGCCGGCCGTCGTCCAGGCCGGCCGCCTCGCGGGTGCTGGCGGCCACCAGCTCCGCCGCCAGGCGCTCCGGCGCCACCGCGCGGTCCCACGGCGGCACCCCGCTGGAGCGTACGGAGCGAGGCGGGCGCAGCGCCGGATCGATCTCGGCGAGCACCTCGGCGGCGACCGCCATGATCTCGGCCGGCGTGCGGTAGCTGACGGTCAGCTCCTCCAGCCGCCAGCGCTGCGCCACGTACGGCTCCAGCGCGTCGGCCCAGGACGGGGTGCCGGACAGCGCGCCGGTCTGGGCCACGTCGCCGACGATCGTCATCGAGCGGCTCGGGCAGCGGCGCATCAGCAGCCGCCAGGCCATCGGCGACAGTTCCTGCGCCTCGTCGACGATCACGTGCCCGAACGCCCAACGCCGGTCGGCCGCGGCCCGCTGGGCGGTGGTCAGCCGGTCCGCCTCCTCCTGCCGCTCCAGCAGCCGGTCGGCGTCGATGAGGTCGGTGACGCCGAGGATCTCACCGCCGTCGGCCTCGTCCTCCACGTCGATGGAGCGGGAGCCCCGGGCGATCTCCAGCACGCCCTCGGCGTACTCCCGTTGCAGGGCGCGGATCCGCTCCCGGCGGGCGGCGGCGGCCCGCTCGTCCTCGCCGAGCAGCTCGGCCGCCTCGTCCAGCAGCGGCACGTCGGCCGGCGTCCAGCCGCCCGGCTCGCGGTGCAGCATGGCCCGCTCGGCGTCGCTGAGCATGGGCGCGGCGGTGGCGATCCGCCCGGTGGCGGCGTAGAGGTCGGCGAGCAGGCGCTGCGGGGTGAGCACCGGCCAGAGCTGGTCCAGCACGGCCCGCACCTCGGGCTCCTCGCGCAGCTCGCGGCGGATCTCCGCCACGTCGGCCTCGTCGAGCAGGTTCTCCCCGCCCAGCGGGTCCGCGCCGATCCGCTCGGCGACCTGGGCCGCGAGGGCGTGGACGATCTCGACGTCGAAGAGCGCCCGGGCCAGGTTGTGCGGCCGGTCCGAGCGGCGGGCCCGGTCCCGGGCGGCGCGGACGGTCTCGGGGTCGAGCCGCAGCACCTCCTGCTGCGGCAGCTCGATCTCCAGTGGCTCGTCGGGCACGCACTGCCGGTCCCGGACGGCGGCGGCCAGCACCTCGACCATCACCGCGCGGCCCTTGAGCGCGGCGGTCGCGGCGGGTTCGGTCCGGCGCGCGCTGACCCCCGGGAAGAGGTCGCCCTGGGTCCGCAGCAGCACGCCCGTCTCGGCCAGCGCGGGGAGCACCTGGGAGATGTAGCGCAGGAAGGTGGCGTTCGGGCCGACCAGGAGCACGCCCCGGGTGGAGAGCTGTTCGCGGTGGGTGTAGAGCAGGTACGCGGCGCGGTGCAGCGCGACGGCGGTCTTGCCGGTGCCCGGACCGCCCTGCACCACCAGCACGCCCGGCAGGTCGGCGCGGATGATCCGGTCCTGCTCGGCCTGGATGGTCTCGACGATGTCGCGCATCCGGCCGGTGCGGCCGGCGTTGAGCGCCGCGAGCAGCGACGCCTCGCCGGTCAGCTCCTCGTGCGCGGTGGGGGAGGCGGTGGCCAGGTCCAGGACCTCGTCGTTGAGCGCGGTCACCTTGCGTTCCCGGGTGCGCAGGTGCCGGCGGCGGCGCACCCCCTGGGGGTTGGCCGCGGTGGCGAGGTAGAAGGCGCGGGCCGCCGGGGCACGCCAGTCCATCAGCAGCGGGTCGTAGTCGCCGCTGGTGTCGAAGATCCCGATCCGGCCGATGTAGTGCGGGCCGCCGTCGTCGGTGTCGAGCCGGCCGAAGCAGAGGCCGCTCTCCACCGCGGAGTACTGCTCGACCTGGTCGGCGTACATCCGCACCGCACTGTCGCGCTGGGAACGGGCCTGTTGCGTGCCGCCGGTCGAACGCAGCTCGTCGGTCAACCGGTCGGAGGCCTGCTCACGCAGCTCGTCCAGTCGGCGATAGAGCATCGAGACGTATTCCTGTTCGCGGCCGATCTCGTCATCGGGCTGCAATTCGGCGGAATCGGCGGAATGCCTTGACAAGCCCTCTCCCATTGGGTTAGCATCTCTCTCGGAACGGCTTTCGACAGCCGTTCTTTTTTGTTGCCTGAACTGAGAAAGATACCGTGCGCCGGCCGCCCCGACCAAGCGCGCCGGGCCACTCGACGGGCCGCCCCGCACAGACAGCGGGGGCCCGCCGTATGGCGGGCCCCCGGACTGCCGAGGCTCAGCCCCTGGCCACCTCGTAGAGCCGCTCCGGCGTCACCGCGCCGGCGATCAGCCGGCCGTCGTCGGTGAGCAGCGCGCTGAACAGCTTCCCGGTCAGCAGCCTGCCGCTGCCCCAGTCGCCGCTGACCTTCGGCAGCGCGCCGAGCAGCGCCGCCGGGTCCCCGGTCGACCCGTTCGAGGGGCGACCGGGGGCGGCCCCGGCCCGGTCGGCGGGCGCGCCGGCGCCGTCGAGCCGCGCGACCACCACCGTGGCCCAGCTCTCGCCGACGGTACGCACGTCCGGCCGCTCACCGTCCGTGGGCCGCTTCCCGCGCGCGTCGGCGGGCTCCCTGCCGGCGGTCTCCTCGGTCACCTTCACCCCGGGCGGCGGGTTGAAGGTGAACTGGTCGGCGTCCGGCCGGGCGTACGACACCTGGGTGAAGGCCATCTCGAAGGCCGGCTTGTCGCTGCCGTCGGCGAAGACCTCGAAGCGCAGCGGCACGTGCTCCCGCGCGTCGATGGCGATGCGCACCTGGTGCACCAGCGAGGCGGCGTCGCGCGGGGCGAGCACCAGCTCGTACGCGTCCCGGCCGGCGACCGTGGCGGACCGGCCGACGCTCACCTCGGTGCTCGGGCCGATCGCCGCCAGGGCCCGGTCGGCCGCCTCGCCGGGGGTGGCCGGCAGCTCGGGGGTCTCGGCCCCGGCGGTGCCCTCGGGGAGCGTGCGGTGGGTGGCGGTGTTGGACCGGCTGTTCCAGGTCCACACGTCCCGGCCATTGCGGATGACGTCCTGCTCGCCGAGCGTGTCCGTCAGGGCGATGCGCTGCCGGTCGGGCCCGGAGTGCCAGACCCGCAGCGTGTGCGTGCCGGTCAGCAGGCCGGTCAGGCCGTCGCCGCCGACGAGGTTGGCCAGCGGCGGCAGGCCCAGGTCGGCGCGCTGCACGACCGTGCCGGAGAGCCCCTCCAGCCGGGAGGTCTGCAGGTCGACCAGGAGTTGGGCGGCGGTACGCGGCGGCAGGCTCGGCTCGGCCTGGGCGGCGAACGTGCCGAGCGCGGCGCCGCCTCCGATGACGGTGGCGACGGCGGTCACGGGGACCAGCCAGCGCAGGACGGGACGGCTCTTCAGGACGGACATGTGACACCTCCTGCCGGACATCCTGCCTCCTCGACGCTGTGAGGGCGCTGAGGACGACCGGCCGGCCCCGGGCGCCCGGGTGGCACCCTTGGGGCGTGCGGGTGCTGGTGGTGGAGGACGAGTCGCGGCTGGCGTCCGCCCTGCAACGGGGGTTGCAGGCCGAGGGGTTCGCGGTGGACGTGGCGGCGACCGGTCCCGAGGGGCTGGACGCGGCACGGCACGGCGGGTACGACGCGATGATCCTCGACGTGATGCTGCCCGGCCTCTCCGGCTACGAGCTGGTCCGCCGGCTGCGCGCCGAGGAGCACTGGCTCCCGGTGCTCATGCTCTCGGCCAAGGACGGCGAGTACGACCAGGCCGACGGACTGGACTGCGGGGCCGACGACTACCTCACCAAGCCCTTCTCGTACGTCGTGCTGCTGGCCCGGCTGCGGGCCCTGTTGCGCCGTGGCGCCCCCGAACGCCCCACGGTGCTCGCGGTCGGCGACCTGCGGCTCGACCCGGCCCGGCGGCGGGTGACCCGGGCCGACGCCGAGGTCGCGTTGACCAGCCGCGAGTTCGCGCTGCTGGACTACCTGATGCGCCGCCCCGGCGAGGTGGTCTCCAAGACCGAGCTGCTGGACCACGTCTGGGACGCCAGCGTCGAGACGGCGCCCAACGCGGTCGAGGTCTACGTCGGGTACCTGCGGCGCAAGCTCGGCCGGGAGCGCCTGGAGACGGTCCGCGGCGCCGGCTACCGGCTCGCGCCGTGACGCGCGGGGTGCGGGGGCGCCTGCGCGCCGCGCTCGGGCTGCGCGGGCGACTGATGGCGGTCGGGGTGCTCGGCGTCGCGGGGGGACTGGCCGTCGGCGGCCTCGTCCTGCTCGGCGTGCTGGGCTGGGCCCTGCAACGCGCCGTGGACACCGAGGCGTTCCGGACCGCCGACGCGGTCGCGCTGCTCGCCGCCGAGGAGGTCCTGCCCGATCCGCTGCCGGTGGCCGGCGGGCAGGTCCGGGTGCAGGTGATCGACGCCGGGGGCAGGGTGCGGGCCGCCTCGATCGACGCCGACCGGCTGGTGCCGATGGTGTCGCCGGAGCGGATCGACGCCGGCGCGCGGCAGCGGCTGACGGTGTCGGGGGAGCGGGTCGGCCTGGCCGGGCCGGTCCGGGTGGTGGCCGTGCCGGCGGGCACCGCCGCCGACCCGCGCACCGTCCTGGTGGCCCGGTCGCTGGCGGACGTGCGGCACAGCGCGCACGTCGTCCGGACCATCCTGCTGGTGAGTTTCCCGCTGCTGGTGGCGGTGCTCGCCGCCGTGGCCTGGCGGGTGGTCGGCGCGACCCTGCGCCCCGTCGAGGCGCTGCGCCGGGGCGCCGAGGAGATCACCGGGCGGGACGGGGGCGGGCGGTTGCCCGTACCGGCGTCGCAGGACGAGATCCACCGGCTGGCGGTCACGCTCAACGGGATGCTGGGCCGGCTGGAGTCCGCCCGCGACCGGCAACGGGCGTTCGTCGCCGACGCCGCGCACGAGCTGCGCAGCCCGCTGGCGAACATCCGTACCGAGCTGGAGGTCGCCCGGCGGCTCGCCGACCGGACGGACTGGACGGCGGTGTCGGCGAACCTGCTCGCCGACACCGAGCGGCTCGGCCGGCTCGTCGACGACCTGCTGCTGCTGGCCCGGCTGGACGAGGGGCCGCCGGCGCGGGTCACCGGGCCGGTCGAGCTGGGTGCCCTGCTGGCGGCGGTGGCCGCCCGGTACCCGTCGCCGCCGGTGCGCCTCGACGCGCCGACGGCGCCGCTGTGGACCGAGGGCGACCCCGACGAGCTGCGCCGGATCCTGACCAACCTGGTCGACAACGCGGTCCGGCACGCCCACGGCGAGGTGGTGCTGGCCGCCGGGCCGCCCGTGCACCCCGGGGGCGGCGCCGGCGCGGTGGCGTACCACCTGGTGACGGTGACCGACGACGGGCCGGGGATCCCGGTCGCGGACCGGGAGCGGGTCTTCGGCCGGTTCACCCGGCTCGACGACGCCCGGGCCCGGGACGACGGCGGCGCCGGCCTCGGCCTGGCCATCGTGCGCGAGCTGGTCCGCCGGGCCTGCGGCGGCATCGAGCTGACCGACGCCCGTCCCGGCCGGGACGGCGGTCCGGGGCTGCGGGTACGCCTGCTGCTGCCGGCCCTGCCCGACCCGGAGCGTCCCTGACGGTCCGGGCGTCCGGCGCCGGCCCGGGTCCCACGCCCACCCGTGACCACGCCGGCCCGGGGCCCCGGCCGCACGCGCGGCGTGGGCCCCGGGACACGTCGGCCGCCCCCGGGAACCACGCCGGCCCGTCAGCCGCGGCGGGTGCAGACCTCCCGCGCGCGGGCGATCGTGTCGGTCGACCAGACGACCGCGACCGTGAAGCAGTAGTCGGTGCTGCGGTTCAGGCCGTAGACGACGAAGGCGGTGGTGCCGGCGGGCAGGTTGGCGAAGGCCGTCTGCGCCTGGCCGACCCGGCCGCCCGAGATGACCACCGGGCCCTCCCCGCCGGCCGGGTACGTCCAGCGCAGCGCCACGTTGTCGCGGTTGTCCCGCAGCGTCACCGAGCCCGGCGGGGTGCCGGGGGAGGCCGCGGCCCCCGTCGTCGGGCCGGCGGCGGGCGGGGTGCCCGTGCCGGCCGGTGCCCCGGCCGGCGTGGAGGCCCGGGCGCCGGTCGCGGCCGGGGGCGCCGGGTCGGGGTCACCGTCCACCCCGGCCACCCCGGCGATCACGGCGGCCGTGCCCAGCAGCACCACCGCGACGCCACCGACGACGAGCGGCAGCAGCCGGCTGTTGCGCCGCGACGGTGCGCGGTGCACCGGCACCGGCAGCAGCCGCGACGGCTGGTAGGGCTCCTCGGGTGCGCCGGGCTGGCGGACCCGGTGCACCCCGTCGGCCTCGGCGGCGCCGCCGGCCAGGGGTACGACCGACGGCGGCACGGCACTGTCGGCCGGAGCGTCCTCGGCGTCGGCCTCGGGGGGCCACCAGCCGGGTGGCGGGTCCTCCGTCGGCTGCCGGGGCGTCGGCACCACGTGCGGTGGCCCGGCGTACGGGTCCGGCTCCGCCGGGCGGTAGCCCGGCTGCGAGGGGTGGTAGGCCGTCGACTGCGCGTCGCCCGGGGGCGGCGTGCGCGCGGACGGCACGATCGGGCCGTCCCGGCCGACGGGTGCGGTGTCGGCGCAGACGTGGTCGGGATTGGCCGCCGCCCGGGCCAGCGTCGCCACCTGCGCCGCCAGCGGATCGTCCGCCGGCAGGTGCTGTCGGCACAGCTCCCGGGCGAGCGCCAGGTTGTCGTGCGCCTCGGCGAACTGCCCGCAGTCGCGCTGCATCGCCCCGAGCCGGGCCAGCATCTTGATGCCGCTGGGGTGGCCGTCGCCGTAGACCTCGCGGTGCAGCTCCCAGGCGTCCTGCAACCGGTCGCGGGCCACCTGGCACTGGCCGCGCGCGTACTCCACCGTGGCCAGGTCGGCGTGGGCGGCGAGCACCCGCAGCGACTCGGGACCGTCGAGCGCGGTCAGCTCGATGATCACTTCCTGGTAGAGCCGGGCGGCGCGGGACCAGCTGCCGACCCGGTGCAGCACCGCCGCGAGGGTAGCCGCGGCGGCCACCGTGCGCTGGTCGGAGCGCCCGTGCAGCCGGGTCGTGGCCGCGTACGCGAACGCGGCCCAGCCCCGGGCCGAGTGCGGCTCGCCGAGGGCGACCAGCACGCGGGCCTGGAGGCTGGCGGCCTCGGCCAGCTCGGGTGTCGCGTTGGCCGGACGCGGGTCCGCGTCGGTCAGCGCGTCGGCGAGCAGCCGTTGGGCGCCGGCGAGGTCGCCGGCGGACACCAGGTGGTGCGCCTGGTCAGTCAGATCACCGAAGCCGGAAGGCACGCCCCATCGTGCTCATCCGACGACGGTAAGTACAAGACCCGGGCCGGGGTGGATTGGTCAAGAACCGGTCAGGTGTGCGGCGAGCGTCTCGCTGATCCGGCGCAACTGGTCCACCTGGGCCGGGCTCAACGCGTCGAACAGGTGCCGGCGTACCCCCTCGACGTGACCGGGCGCGGCGGCGGCGAGGGTGGCGAAGCCCTCGTCGGTCAGGACGGCGATCTGCCCGCGCCGGTCGGTCGGGCACTCCTCGCGGCGGACCCAGCCGGCCGCCTCGAGGCGGGCCGCGGCGTGCGAGAGGCGGCTGCGCGAGGAGCCGGTGGCCTCGGCCAGGTCGCTCATCCGCAGTTGCCGCTGCGGCGCCTCGGAGAGCCGGACCAGGATCTCGTAGTAGGCGTGCGGCATCCCGGCGTCGCGTTGCAGCTCCCGGTCCAGCGCCTCCATCAGCGCGCGGGAGGCGGTCAGGTACGCGCGCCAGGTGCGCTGCTCGTCGGGATCCAGCCAGCGGGTCATGACGGCCATCATACGCCACTTAGTTGAACGCTCAACAAAAGCGCGCTAGCGTCGGTGGCATGGGAATCCACCGCCTCAACCACGCCGTGCTCTACGTCAGTGACCTCGCCCGCAGCGTCGCCTTCTACCGCGACGTGCTGGGCTTCCGGCCGATCCCGATGACGCCGGACGGCTTCCGGGGCGCCGCCTTCCTCCAGGCGCCCGGCTCCACCAACGACCACGACCTGGGCCTGTTCGAGGTCGGTGCGGGCGCCGCTCGCTCCACCGCCGGCCGCGGCACCGTCGGGCTCTACCACCTGGCCTGGGAGGTCGACACCCTCGACGAGCTGGCGGCCACCGCGCAGCGGCTCGCCGCCGCCGACGCCCTGGTCGGCGCGTCCGACCACGGCACCACCAAGAGCCTCTACGGCCAGGACCCGGACGGGCTGGAGTTCGAGATCGTCTGGCTGGTGCCCGCCGACCGGCTCGACGACGCCGCCCTGGCCGCGCGCAAGCGGATCGGCCGGCTCGACCTGGACGCCGAACGGCGGCGCTACGGCGGCCAGACCCGGGGCGGCGTGGGCGTCTCCGTCCCGGCCTGACCCGCCCCGGCGACGCGTGCCGACCCGCCCCGGCGCCCGGCGGCGCCGCGTCCGGACCCGTCCCGGGCCGCCGCGGCGCACGGCCCGTCGGGGGAGCTCTGTACGCCCCGGGGCGGGCGTGCGGTAGAACGGCAGCATGCCGACCGACGCCGTCCTGCGCGAGCTGCTCGTCCGACACCTGGAGACCTGGCTGCCGGGGGCGCTGCACCGCGCCCGCCGGGCCACCCTCGCCCTGGCGTACGCGGGCGGCGACGCCGGCTCCGCGGAGGCCGCCCTGCGGGTGGTCGCCGGGCACGCCGACCGGCTGCGCGGTCGCCAGCTCACCGTGCTGGTGCTCGCCGACGACACCGGGGAACTGCCGGCCCGGCTCGGGGCCGTCGAGGCGCAACTGCCGGCGGGCGTCGCCGTGCACCTCGTGCCCGGCGGCCCGGCCCGGCTGCCGGTGGCGGTGAAGGCGGCCGGGGCGGCCGGCGCGCCCCTGCTCTCCGTCGTGGACGACGACGCCGCCGATCCCGCCGTCCTGACCGCCGCGGCGGCCGGCAAGCCGGCGGACGTGCTGCTCGCCACCGCCGCAGGCACCCCCGCGCGCGCCGCCCTCGCCGGCGCCGGGTTCCCGCTGACGACCGAGGTGGAGCTGGTGCCCGGCGACGGCGCCCCCGCGCGGCTGCTCGCCTTCGCGACCGGGTCGGACAAGAGCCTGGAGGCGTTCAAGGAGGCGCTCTGGGCGCTCGACGGTGCCGCCGGCGTGCGCTACCGCGACCAGGCGGGCCGGCTGCTCGACGTCGTCCCGGCCCCGGAACCCGGCCCGCTGCGCCGCGAGCTGCTGGCCGAGCTGGCGCGCTCCGGCCCGCGTACGGTCACCGAGCTGCGCCGGCACGCCCTCACCGCGACCGCCTACCGGTCGTCCGACGCCGTCCGGGCGCTGACCGGCCTGCTGGACGCCGGTGAGGCGACCCGCGACCCGGAGCACGGCCGGCTCGGCGGCGACGTGGTCATCTCCGCGCGGGACGCCGGGCCGACGTCCTGACCCGGACGCCGAGCGGGGTGCCGGTGAATCACCGGCACCCCGCTCGACCTCGGGACCTCACGCCCGGGACTTGTCCTGCTTCCAGGACAGCGGACCCGGCAGGTCGACCCGGTGCGCCTTGGCCCGCGAGTTCCAGGACCAGCGACCGATCTTGATGCTCCAGGAGGAGAAACCGTTCTCGGTGAAGTTCAGGATGATCGGGCCGTACTTCTTGCGCTTGCGGAACATCAGACCCATCGTCGTGCTCCCTTCGATTCCCTTCCCTGCCCTGTCGAACCCGAACATGCCCGGATCGCCGAATCGCGAAACCCCTGCCCGTCCCGCGTGGACGGTCCGACGGGGGTGACGGCCCCCGTGCGTCCGGTGAGGGCTCGCGGTGCGGCGGCTGCCCACCCCCGGCGTCCGGCATAGGGGTTCGCGACGGTGCCGGCCGACGTCGATTCCGCCCCCGATAGGGGCATTGACCGGGGACCCGGCCGGCGGCAGCATGGGGCGATGACGCAGCGGGACGATCTTCTCCACGCGGCTCGCCCGCCCGTCGACGCAGGGCTGCCCCGCACGCCGGGCGCCCACCCGGCCCCGGAGCCGACGTGACCACCATGGAATGGTCCCGGCAGGGCGGGGCCGAGCTGCTGCCGGTGGACCGGGACCTGTTCCGGGCGCTGCTCCGCCGGCAGGCCGCCACCGTCACCGTGGTCACCACCGTCGCCCCGGCCGCCGGCGGGCCGGCCCACCCGGACGGTTCCGGCGAGCCCGTCCGGGCCGGCTTCACCGCGACCTCGTTCACCTCGGTCTCGCTGGACCCGCCGCTCGTCTCGTTCTGCCTCGGGACCGCCTCGTCGAGCTGGCCCGTGTTCGCCCGGGCCGAGCACGTCGCCGTGCACCTGCTCGGCGCCCACCAGCGGGAGGCCGCCCGGGTCTTCGCCACCGGCGGGATCGACCGGTTCGCCGCCTATCCGCACTGGGCGCCGGGGCCGTTCGGCGTGCCGCTGCTGTCCGGCGTGCTGGCCCGGCTGCTCTGCCGGGTCGCGCACCGGGTGCCGGCCGGCGACCACACCCTCTTCGTGGCCGAGCCGCTCGCGCTCGGCGGCGGCGAGGACGGGGACCCGCTGATCCACCACCGGGGCGGCTACACCACGACGGGCACGCCGGCGCGGGCGTGACCGGCCCGGTCACTCCGGCGGCGGCAACGCCGGCGGCGCGGGCTGTGGGCGTCGGGCCCGCCGACCGGCGGCGTCGTGCCTCGGTGGTCGGTCCCGTCGCCGCCGACCGGGCGGGGCGGTGTCAGGCGGGGGCGCGGTCGACGACGAGCACGCGGGTGACGCTGCCGTCGTCCTCGGCGATGTCGCGCTCGTGGACGAAGCCGAGCTTGCCCAGCAGCGCCAGCGAGGCGTGGTTGGCGTCGGCGACCGTCGCGTACACGCGGGGCAGGCCGAGGGTGTCGAAGCCGTAGCGGACCAGGGCCCCGGCCAGCTCGGTGCCGAGACCCTCGCCCCAGGCCGGCTTCGCCAGCGCGTAGATGATCTCGTGGCCGTCGACCTGATCCGTCCGCTTGATCTCGGCGTGTCCGACGTACCGGCCGTCGCGGCGGACCGCCCAGACGTCGAAGAGGTCGTTCGCGTAGACCTTCGTGAACACCCGCCCGAAGAGGGCGCCGGCCTCCTCGGCGCTCAGCGGGCCGTCGCCCATGAACCGGCCCACCTCGGGGTCGGTGAGCAGGGCTATCGAGTCCTCGGCGTCGTCCGGCCGGTAGGGCTGAAGCAGCAGGCGTTCGGTGCGCAGGACGGGGGTGGGCATCAGCGCGGCTCCCAGGCGTCGGGCAGGGCGGTCAACCTACGCACGTGGGCGGGGAGCCGGCCACTGATTATCTCCGCGAGGCTCACCTCGTCGACCACCCGGCGCACGGCGGCCCGCACCGCGACCCAGAGCCCCGGCAGGTTCTCCGCCGCGCCCTCGTAACTCGTCTCCTCCGGGCGCAGCCCGCGGACCCCGGCCAGCGGGCCCTCCACCGCGCGCAGCACCGCGCCGACGGTCACCTCGCGCGGCGGGCGGGCCAGCGTGTAGCCACCCTCCGCGCCGCGCTGCGCCCGGACGATGCCGGCCCGCCGCAGGTCGGCCAGGACCGCCTCCAGGAACTTGCGCGGCATGTCCTGCTCCGTGGCGATGGCCTGGGTGGACAACAACCGGGGGTACGCGGTGGCGAGGCTCAGGGCCGCCCGTACCGCGTAGTCGCCGCGCGCGGAGATCTGCACCCCGACATCATGCCCCGCGTGGGCGGCCGGCCGCGTCGGCGGGCGGGCGGGGCCGGACGACCGGCCCGGGTACCGGCTGCTCACGGGCCGCGCGGAACGCGCCCGGGCTCACCCCGACCTCGCGGGTGAAGAACCGGCCGAAGTTCGTCGGCTCGGAGAAGCCCAGCCGCCGGCCGATCCGGGCGATCGGCTCGTCGGTGGCCGCCAGGAGGCGGCTCGCCTGGAGCGCCACCCGCTCGTCGACCACCTGCTTGGCGCTGCGCCCGGTCACCGCCAGGCAGGCCCGGGTGAGCGTACGCACCGAGCAGCCCAGCCGGGCGGCGTAGTCCTCGACGCGGCGGGTGTGCTGGTAGCCGCGTTCGACCTCGCGGCAGAGCCGGTGGAAGGTGGCGGCCTCCGCCCGCGTCGCCGGGTGGGCGCGTTCGGGCAGCAGCGACAGCCGCAGCAGCAGCACGGCGAGCTGGTGGCGCAGCAGTCCACGCGCCGCGGCCAGCCCCCGGTGCCGCTGGCAGTCCACCGCCAGCTGGCTCACCTCGTTGATCACCGCGTCCTCGTCCTCGCCGGCGAGCTGGAGCCAGGACGGCACGGCGTCCGGGTCGACGTCGAGCCCGCGCAGCGCCGCCGGGTCCCAGCGCACCACCGTCGCGTCGAGCTGCGGGCCGGCGCAGCGCAGCACCTGGCCGGCGCGCACCCGCAGCAGCGTGCCGGGCCGGCAGGGCAGGGCGCGGAAATCCAGCTCGGCGGTGCCGTGTCCGCCCGTGGTCAGCACGAGCAGGTCCCTCTCCAGCAGCACCGGGCGCCGCCAGCGCGGCTCGGGGGCGAGGTCACCGAGGGCCACCGTGTCGATCTCGGCGGGGGCGGTCGCCGGGTTGCCGGGCGGAACGGGGGAGAGCTGACCGGAAGAGACCATCGCCTGCGACGGTAGCCCGGGGCGACGATCAACGCATCCCGGGAACGCGGCGCAGGTCGCGCGGGCTGGGGCGGGCGGGTGTCGGGCCGGCCGGCGGGGGTTGTCGAGGTCGTCGGGGGCGGGCTACGTTACCGAGCGGTAGCGCCGTCCGGTCGAGGCACGGCCGGAGCCGGTCCGCGCCGGTCGGCCGCCCCGCCCCGGCGGTCCCGGCCGACTCGCGATGGGATGGGCATGACGGATCTGTTCTCGGTCGAAGGCAAGACGGTCCTGGTCACCGGCGGCTCGCGGGGGATCGGCCTGATGATCGCCCAGGGCTTCGTCCGGGCCGGCGCACACGTGATCATCTCGTCCCGCAAGGCGGACGTCTGCGAGGCCGTGGCCAAGGAACTCTCCGCCGAGGGGCGCTGCGAGGCCATCCCCGCCGACCTCGGCCACGACGCCGGCGCCGAGGGCCTGGCCGCCGCCGTCCGGGAGCGGTACGACCGGCTCGACGTGCTGGTCAACAACGCGGGCGCGACCTGGGGTGCGCCGCTGGAGTCGTACCCGGAGAGCGCGTTCGACAAGCTCTGGGCCGTCAACGTCAAGGCCGTCTTCCGGCTCACCACCGCGCTGCTGCCCGCGCTGCGAGCGTCGGCCAGCGCCGACGACCCGGCCCGCGTCATCAACGTCGGGTCCATCGACGGCATCCGGGTGCCGATGATGGAGGTGTACGCGTACTCGGCGACCAAGGCCGCCGTGCACATGCTCACCCGCAGCCTGGCCCACCAGCTCGCCGGCGAGCAGATCACCGTCAACGCGATCGCGCCGGGGCCGTTCGAGAGCAAGATGATGGCGTTCGCGCTGGACGACCCCGCGTCCCGGGCCGCCATCGAGGGGCAGGTGCCGCTGGGCCGGATCGGTCGGCCGGAGGACATGGCCGGCACCGCGATCTACCTGTCGTCGCGCGCCGGGGCGTACCTCACCGGCGCGGTGATCCCGGTCGACGGCGGCATCACCACCCACGGCTGAGCCCGGCGAGGGGCGGGAGGCGGTGCGCGTACCCCCTGGTGGGCCGGGGCCGCGCGGACTCGGCAGATCCGCGCGGCCCCGGTCGGCCGGTGTGGCCGGTGGTTCAGCGACCGGCGAGCAGCCGGCTCACCGCGGTGTCGACGTCCAGGTGCTCGGCCTCGCGGCCGCGCGGGACGACGACGTAGGTCCGGCGCAGGAAGCGCACCAGGACGCTGCGCGGCACCTCGAACAGGGCGTTGCCGTCGGGCGACGACAGCGCCAGCGCGACGAAGTCCCCGCGCGGGGTGGCCCAGGGCCAGACCCGCACGTCGCCGATGCCGGCCGGCTCGTCGAGGCCCGTGACCAGCAGCTCCCGGGCGAACGACCAGCTGACGGCCTCGCCGCCGGCGGATTCGGCGTGGAACAGGACATGGACCGCATACGGATCAGCAGGGTCGTAACGCAGACTGGCACGCACCGGCAAGGCGGTGGCGTCAGGTGCGACGAGCCTTAGCGACGTCTCGACCTCTACGGTCGTCGGTCGGATGACACTCATGGACGATCTCCCCCCGGCACCGCTGCGGAACGCGCGTGTCCCGCTTTTCCCATACTCAGGTGCTACTCCTGGCTACGCTCCGCCATACGCTGACTTCACCCAGTGGTGGGAAGGGGGTCGGAAAGGCCGCGTGAATGTGAAGATTCATGTAGGATTTCCGGTTCTGCCCAGTGCGTGATCCCGCCCGGCATCGGGTGGTTCAGTCGTCGACTTACTCCGGTAACGTCCAGTCGGCCGTTGCAGTGACGGGCGCGAGCCACACTGGGGGAGGAAATGGTCACGAAACGATCCTCAGTGGATCCGAAGACGGTGCCGGGCCCGCCGAACGTCGCGGCCCGGGCAGCCGAACAGCGGGGGTACAAAGTGCCGATGGAGCAGCACGACCGGCCCGGTCGGGCGGCGTCCGGCCGGAGTGGCGCGGGCGGGACGGCGCTGGCCGAGCGGCGGCAGCGACCGCGCTGGCGGCAGCGGCTGGGCACGACCCTCGACCTGATCCGGGCCAACCCGACCGGACGGGTGACCCTCAAGATCTTCATCGCCATCGCGGGCGCCCTCGTCGTCACCATCGGCATCGCCCTCATCCCACTGCCCGGGCCGGGCTGGCTGCTGGTGATCGCCGGCCTCGGCATCTGGGCCGTCGAGTTCCACTGGGCCCGCCGGCTGCTCGGCTTCACCCGCCGGCACGTGCACAACTGGACCCAGTGGGTGAAGGACCGCTCACTGGCCGTGCGCTTCCTGCTCGGCTCCGTCGGCCTGGTCTTCGTCGGCTCGGTGGTCTGGCTGTCGCTGAAGTTCAGCTTCGGCATCGACGTGGTGGCCGAGGCGCTGCACTACCTGGCGACGCACTGACCCTGGGCTGACCTGGCGCTTCGACGGGTCGGCCGACTGCCGCGCGGCACGCGGACCCCGGATTTCCGGTCCGGTCCCTCGATCAGGTAGAGTCATCGGCGCTGAGGGCGATTAGCTCAGCGGGAGAGCGCTTCGTTCACACCGAAGAGGTCACTGGTTCGATCCCAGTATCGCCCACGCAGGTCAAAGGCCACTTCCCAGTCTTGGGAGGTGGCCTTTCTGCTGTCGTACAGCAGTGAAGTACAGCAGTTCCGTCAGCGCCCGAGTGAGTCACCGAGGCGTTTGAGTGCGTCTCTGGTCGCCTTCGTCGATACCTGCGTGTAGATCTCCAACGTTACGGAGAAGCGGGCATGCCTCAGCACCTGCATGGCGACTCGGGGGTCGACGTCGAGGTCGGCCAGGAGCGTGGCGCAGGTGCGCCTGGCGACGTGCACGGTGATCGGCTTGACGCCCGCTTTTTCGCAGCGCTCAGGGTTAGGTCATCCGCTTACCTGGGAGGGAGGGGGTGCCCGCCGGTGGCCAGCTCCGACCCCGGGAGCCGGGTCCGTGCCGGGCGAGGTTGGGTCAACTGCGCCACTGTGGCGGTGTCCGTCGGGGCGCGCTCCGTGGCACGAGAGGCGACTCAGTCTGTTCCGGCGCGTCCGTACGTGCGTCAAGGTCCGCTTGACGTGTGATGGACCGGGCGGCGGCCCGCTCCCCACGTGGGCGGGTCGACGGCGGGATTGCAGGGGCGTTGGCTGTGTTCGTTACCGTGCGGGTGTGACTGGCGCGGCATGGGGAGTCGTTGCGCTTTTGCTGCTGGCTATCGTCGGTGTGGTGGTGGTGGTGGCTCGGCGTCGGGGAGCATCGCGGGTGCTGGATCGGGAGGAGCAACTGCGATTGGCCAGGCGCGCCGCCCAGCAGATCGACCGGGAAGCTCGGAGAACGAAGCGCGGCAGCCTGCGTGGTAGGGGTGGCGGGGGCGACGTAGGCCTCTCGCATGACGCAGCCTATGGGAGCGAGGGCGGCACACCCGGTACGCCGTAGTGCGAGTCTCGCTTCGACGTCTGACGCTCAAACTGGGTGACGAC
>NZ_JBFABA010000046.1:0-45261 GCF_040640115.1 Micromonospora sp. NPDC023644
CGGGCCCGGCTGCCCGCCCGGTCAGCCGTCGGCCCCCGCCGCGGGCCGCGCGAGGGGCCGTCGGCACCATCGGCCGGCCGCTGGCCGGCCCGCGCGCCGTCGGCCGGTCGTGGGCCGATCCGCACGGCGTCTGCCTGTCGCGGGCCGGCCAGCACGGCGTCGGCCCCCGGCGGGTCGGTGGCGACCGCCGGGGGCGCGGGGACGGTCACCGGCGGGCGTCGCCGGTGCGTACCGGATGGCTTCGTCGACTGAGCCAGACGCGCGTGGTGCGGCGCGGCAGGGCCCGGGCGAGCCGGTCGACCGCGGCCTCGGCGCGCAGCTCGGCGGCGTGCGTACGGTGGATCGAGAGGATGAAGTCTGCGTCGTTGCCGAACATGGCGGGCTCCCTGCGGTCGTCGTCGGCTGTCGACTCCGACTCTGCGCGCGAAGGTGCCCCGGGGGCATGGGTGTGCCGCCCGATCTTCGCCCGCTCCCCCTCCTTACTCCCGGCCCCCGGCGGCGGTGCGGGCGCGTAAGGTACTCAGCCCGGCCGCGGACAAGGCGACGTGCGGCGACCACTAGACTCTTCGGCATGGCAAAGCCCCAGGAGAAGGTCTCGTTCGGCCAGCGGCTGAAGCAGATCGGGATGGTGTTCAAGTTCACCGCCAAGCAGGACCGGTGGTTCGCGCCGTTGGCCGCCGCCGCGGTGCTGATCCCGCTCGCGCTCACCGTGGTCGCGGTCCTGCTCTGGGGCTGGATCTGGCTGCCGCTGGGCATCCTGTTCGCCCTGCTCTGCCTGCTGATCGTGCTCAACCTGCGCTCCAACCGGGCGATGATGAACGCCGCCGAGGGGCAGCCCGGCGCGGCGGCCCAGATCATGGAGAGCATGCGCGGCGACTGGCGGGTCACCCCGGCGGTCAGCTCCACCACGCAGATGGACATGGTCCACCTGGTCATCGGCCGGCCCGGGGTGATCCTGCTGGCGGAGGGCAACCCGCAGCGGGTACGCGGCCTGCTCGGCCAGGAGAAGCGGCGGCTGGCGAAGGTGATCGGCTCCGCCCCGCTCTTCGACTACGTGATCGGCCAGGAGGAGGGCGAGCTGCCCATCCGCAAGCTGCGGATGACGCTGATGCGGCTGCCGCGCAACCTCAGCGGCAAGGACGTCAACTCGCTGGACAAGCGGCTCAAGGCCCTCACCGCCCGCCCGCAGATGCCCAAGGGCGCGATCCCGAAGAACATGCGGCCCGCGCGCGGCGCGTTCCGCCAGACGCGGGGTCGCTGACCCCCGACGCGTACGCGAAGAGCCGGGCCCCGTGCGAAGGGGCCGGCTCTTGCCGTGTCAGGGGCGGGGGGCGTCGGTGACGACGGAGCCCGTGAGGCGGTCGTGCAGGCCGCGGCGGTGACCGTCCATCAGCAGGGCCGGCACGACCAGGGCGAGCAGCAGGCCGCGCAGCAGGGCCCGGGCCACCCCGATGCGACCGCCGTCGGCCCAGGCGACGCAGCGGACCTTCGTGATGAACATGCCCGGCGTCTGCGCGAAGAGCCCGAGGAAGAAGCCGTACTCGACGATCAGCACCAGCACGGGCGCCCACCCGTCGCGGACCGGGTCGGCGAAGACCCCGGCGATGAGCAGGCAGAGCACCCAGTCGATCACCAGCGCCCCGAACCGGCGCCCCAGGCTGGGCGGGGTGAAGGCGGGATCCGTCGCGGGCGGTACGGGGCGATCATGCGGCTTGGTCACAACGGTCAAGGGTATCCAGGGCGGGTGGACGGATCGGGGACGGTCGCCCGCGCCCGGGCGCAAAAAGGGGCTAAAGCGAGCAAGTGTCAATAGAATGGCACAGCCGATGGCGTCCCGCCGCGCGGTCCGGCCCGCCCGAGCGGCGCGGATGACGCTCCGCGAGGGACGTAACACGGCAGAAACACTCAAGACATGGCCGGGCAACCGCGCGGCCATAGCGTCGCCAGGAGCCTAGCCACCCGTGGACGTGCCAGGAGGACGTGTGTTCGCCAATCCCGAGGAACTCCTGCGATACCTCAAGAACGAGGACGTGAAGTTCGTCGACGTACGTTTCTGTGACCTGCCCGGCGTGATGCAGCACTTCAACCTGCCGGTCGAGTCCGTCGACGATGCCTTCTTCACCGAGGGCCTGGCCTTCGACGGTTCGTCGATCCGCGGTTTCCAGGCGATCCACGAGTCGGACATGCTCCTGCTCCCGGACGTCGCCACCGCGTTCATCGACCCCTTCCGGGCGCAGAAGACCCTCGCGCTCAACTTCTTCATCCACGACCCGTTCACCCGCGAGGCCTACAGCCGGGACCCGCGCAACGTGGCGAAGAAGGCCGAGGCCTACCTGGCCGCCAGCGGCATCGCCGACACCGCGTACTTCGGCGCGGAGGCAGAGTTCTACATCTTCGACTCCATCCGCCACGAGACCTCGGCGCACCAGTCGTTCTACTACATCGACTCGATCGAGGGCGCCTGGAACACCGGCCGCGAGGAGCCGGGCGGCAACCGCGGCTACAAGACCGCGTACAAGGGCGGCTACTTCCCGGTGCCGCCGGTCGACCACCTCGCCGACCTGCGCGACAGCATCGTGCGCCGGCTGGTCGACAGCGGGTTCACCGTGGAGCGCTCGCACCACGAGGTGGGCACCGCCGGCCAGTCCGAGATCAACTACCGGTTCTCGACGCTGCTGCACGCCGCTGACCAGCTCCAGCTCTTCAAGTACATCGTGAAGAACGAGACCTGGGCCAACGGCAAGACCGCGACGTTCATGCCGAAGCCGCTCTTCGGCGACAACGGCTCCGGCATGCACACCCACCAGAGCCTCTGGCTGAACGGCGAGCCGCTGTTCTACGACGAGACCGGCTACGCCGGCCTGTCGGACATGGCCCGCTGGTACATCGGCGGCCTGCTGCACCACGCCCCGTCGCTGCTGGCCTTCACCAACCCGACGGTCAACTCGTACCGCCGGCTGGTGCCGGGCTTCGAGGCGCCGGTCAACCTGGTCTACTCGCAGCGCAACCGCTCCGCCTGCACCCGCATCCCGGTGACCGGCAGCAACCCGAAGGCCAAGCGCGTCGAGTTCCGCGTGCCGGACCCGTCGGCCAACGTCTACCTGGCCTTCTCGGCGATGATGATGGCCGGCCTGGACGGCATCAAGAGCAAGATCGAGCCGCCGGCGCCGATCGACAAGGACCTCTACGACCTCCCGCCGGAGGAGTGGGGCGACGTCAAGCAGGTGCCGGGCTCGCTGTCGGCCGTGCTCGACAGCCTGGAGGCCGACCACGACTACCTGCTCGACGGCGGGGTGTTCACCCCCGACCTGATCTCGACCTGGATCGAGTGGAAGCGGGCCAACGAGGTCGACCCGGTGCGCCTGCGCCCCACCCCGCACGAGTTCGCCATGTACTTCGACTGCTGACGCAGCAGAAGAACCGCAGGAAGGCCCCGGGTCCGCCCGGGGCCTTCCTGTCTCTGTGCCCGCCGCACCGACCCACCGCCGGGCGGCGCGGCCGGAACGTTCCTCCGCTCGGCGTGTAACGGGCACCGGCATATCTTCGCGTCCGTTATATTGCGGGCGTGGACACACCGCTGCGCGAACCCACCTTCCTGATCCTCACCGCGCTGGCCGGCCAGCCGATGCACGGCTACGGCCTGATCGGCGAGGTCGCCGCCCTCTCCGACGGGCGCGTGTCGCTGCGGCCGGGCACCCTCTACGGCGCGCTCGACCGGCTGGTCGACGCCGGCCTGGTGGAGGTAGACCGCGAGGAGGTGGTGGACGGCCGGCTGCGCCGCTACTACCGCCTCTCCCCCGCCGGCGACGCCACGCTGACCGCCGAGACCGAGCGCCTGCGCCGCAACGTCGAGGCGGCCACCGCCCGGCTACGCGCCCGCGCGACCCGGCCGCTGGCCCCGCGTACCGCCGGGGGGTTGGCATGAGCGAGCTGGAGCGGCGCTACCACCGCCTGTTGCGCGCCTACCCGGCCGACTACCGCCGGGCGCGCGGCGCGGAGATCGTCGGCACGTACCTCGACCTCGCCGGCCCGGAGCGACGCTGGCCCTCGCCCGCGGACGCCGCGGACCTGCTGCGCGGCGGCCTGCGCCAGCGGCTGCGGGCCGCCGGGGCCGCCGACCTCATCCCGGGCGTACGCCTCGCCGCCGTCCTCGCGTTCCTCACCGCGGCCGCCCTGGCGGCGGCCTGGTCGGTGCTGGAACTGCACCCGCCGCGAGCGGAGTGGGGCGTGCCGAGCGCCGGGCCGTTCGTCTCCATCGGGATCGCGGTGTGGGCCGCCTGGCTGCTCGCCGCGGCGGTGCACGCGGCGGCGCCGGGTCGGTGGACCCGCCACGCCGTGGCCCTCGCCCTGCTGCTCACCGTCGCGGTCGTGCCGGTCGCGGCCCTCGCCGGCCTGCCCCGGCCGCCGCTGTTCGTGCTGCTGCCGCAGGTCGCGCTGGGGTTGGTCGCACTCGGCCTCCCGGAGCGGCCACCCATGCCGGTCCGGTCGGCGCCCCTGCTCGCCGTCGTCGCCGCCGGCCTCGCGAGTGTCAACCTGCTACCCCGCTACGCCTCCTACCTCAGCTACCACGGCTGGACGGCGAGCGGGGTGCTGCCTACCGCCGCCGTGGCCCTGCTCATCCTGGTGCTGCTGCTCGGGGCGGGGCTGGCCCTGCGGGCCGACCACCGGGGCGGCTGGGCGCTGCTGGTGCTGCTGACCCCGATCGGCCTGCTCTTCCTGGACCCGCTGGCCGGCGCGGTCGACGGCAACATGCGCGGCGCGCCCAGCGCGGGATGGGACGCGCTCGCCGCGACGGCCGTCGCGGTCGGCCTGGCCGGCCCCGCGCTGATGCCGCTGACGATCGCCCTGCACAGGCGGATGCGCCGACCCGGCCCGGTCCGAGCCGGCGACCGCTGCCCGACCTGCGGACACACCGCCGAGCGGGCCCCGTAGACCACGGCGGCGGCACCCGCCCGGTCGGTGGAACGCCATGGGTGTCACCCGCGGGTTTTGACACCCATGGCGTTCCACCCGCCCCGGCCGATCGGCGGCGGCGCATGGCGGAGCTGCGGCGGCGCATGGCGGGGCACCGGCCGCGGGGCGGAGCCGCGGCGGTGGGTGGTGGCGCGGCGGTGGGTGGTGGCGCGGATCGGCGCTCGCCGCGAGGGCCGCTCGCGCGGCGGCGGGGCGGTCAGCGCAGGGCGGTCTCCCATGCCTCGACGTGGGCGTCGAGGTAGTCGGCGGTGCCCAGCCAGTACGGGCCGTCCTCGGTCCAGATCCGGGCCCACGGCTCGCGCCGCTGCTCCGCGCCCTCCCGCAGCAGGTCGTACATGGCCCGGGCGCGACGGCCCAGCGTGACGGCCAGGGCCGGGCGGGACGCCTCGTCCAGGCGGTAGCCGTCGGCGAAGGCGCGCAGCCGGGCCGCCGACTCGGCCACCGGCCGGTCCGGGCGCAGGCCGGCCATGCTCTGCGCGGCGTACGCGACGTCCCAGAGCCGGGAGCCCGGCGCGGCGCCGTCCCAGTCGATCAGGACCCAGCCCCGGTCCGCCCTGATCAGGTTCCAGGGGGCCACGTCGTTGTGGCAGACGAGTTCCTCCCGGTCCGGCGGGATGAGCTGCTGCCACGCCGCCCCGGCCGGCGGGGTGAACCCGGCCAGCGCCTCGTGCAGCTCGGCCAGCATCCGGCCGATCGCGCGCAGGTCCGCCACCGGGTACGTGCCCGACGCCGCGCCGACCTCGCCGGGGACGTACTCCAGCACCTGCCGGCCCTGCGCGTCGCGGCCCAACGGTCGGGGCGCGCCGGAGAATCCCACCGCGTGCAGGTGTGCCAGCAGGTCGTCCACCGCGTCGGTCCAGGGGCCCACCGGGCGGCGGACGGTGTCGCCGACGCGCACCACCCCGGCGGTGGCGTTGCCCGGCAACGGTTCCTCGACTGCGCTCATCCCACGATCATGGACCCGCCGGCCGAAGCACGCCGCACGGCCCCGCTGGCCGAAGCACGCGGCACGGCCCCACCGGCCAGAGCACGCGGCACGGCCCCACCGGCCGGAACGCGCGCACGAATCCGCCCGGCAGGGGCGGCGCCGCACGGCCCTGCCACCGCCTGCTCCGGCCCCGCCGGCCGGAACGGGCTCCTCAGCCCGGACGCGCGGCGCCGGGGCGGCGCAGCCGGCGCAGGCCCCACGCCGCCAGCCCGAGCGCCAGCGCGGTCATCGCCAGGGCGCCCGGGGCCTTGCTGAACCGGGCCAGGTTGGTGCCGTCGGGCAGGGCGAGGAAGGCCGCCGCCGCACAGGGCGCCACGAACCAGGTGGTCCGCGTCGCGGCGACCGCGAGCAGCGCCAGCGGCCAGGTGGCGTACCAGGGGTGGAAGACCGGGGCCAGCACGACCGTGGCGACCAGCGCCAGGCCGGCGCCGAGCAGGGCGACCCGGGGCCGGGCGGCGTCCGGACGGCCCACCCGCTGCCGGACGTCGGCCAGGCGGCGCAGCCCCGCCCAGGCCCGCCACCACAGCGCCACCACCGCCACCGCGAGCAGCAGCAGCGCCGCCGCGCGGGTGACCGGCACCGCGCCCGGCTCCCGGCCGACGAGCCCGCCCGCGTAGTCGACGACGAAGCCCACCGCCGTGGGCGGGGACGTCCACTGCTCGGAGTCCCCGCTGCGGGTCAGCCCGCCGACCCAGCCGAGGCCGAGGCCGGACAGCAGCGAGGTGACCGCCACCGCGCCGAGCACCCCGCCGGCCAGCCAGCCGCCGTCGCGCAGCAGCGCCCGGACGGTGTGGCGGCCGTGCACCGCCGCCAGCGCCGCGAACGGGAGCACCACCACAGCGGTCGCCTTAACGGTCACCGCCAGCCCGAGCAGCGCCCCGGCCAGCAACAGCGGCCCCGGCCTGCCGGGCCGGCGCAGGAGCACCAGCAGGCCCGGCAGCAGCAGGCCGAGCATCACCGCGTCGTTGTGCGCGCCGGCGAGCAGGTGCACCCCGACCAGCGGGCTGGCCAGCGCCAGCCAGGCCGCCCGGCGGGTGGGCACGCCGGCGGCCCGGGCCAGGCCCGGCAGGCATCCGGCGGCCAGCAGCACCCCGGCGACCGCAAGCAGCCGGAACGCCACGATCGCGCCCACCAGGCCGCCGCCGAGGGCCACGGCGAGCGCGGCGAGCAGCACGAAGAACGGCCCGTACGGCGCGGGCGTGTCCCGCCAGATCGGCGCGACCGCGTCCACCCACGGGCAGCCGGCCTCGGCGACGCCGGTGGCGTACGGATCGACGCCGTGCGCGTACGCCCAGCCCTGGCAGGCGTAGGAGTAGACGTCCCGGCTGCCCAGCGGCGGGGCGGCCAGCAGCGGCAGCGCCCACAGCCCGGCGGTCAGGTACGCCCACCGCGTCGACGGCGCGCCCCGGCGCAGCGCCCACCAGGCGCCGACCAGCAGGGCGGTGCCGACGAGCCACAACGCGACGGCCCACGGCTCGTCCCAGGGGCCCGGCACACCGGTGGCCCGGGGCAGCGCGCCGCCCAGCCAGCCGGCGACGGTCAGCAGCACCGCCCCGGCCAGGCCGGCGTAGCGGGCGAGCCGGGCGGCACCGGGCGACGGCGGCGGAGGCCGGAGTGGCGGGCCCTCGGGCGGCGGCGGGGGTCCGGGCACCGGCGGGGGGCCAGGCGGGGCCGGCGGGGTGCCGGGATCGGTCACCGACGGCCCTCTCCTCAGTCCACGGCGGCCGGTCGACGGGCCGCCCGGGCCGACCGTACCAAGCGGACCACCACCACGATCACGAACAGCGTCATCAGCGGCGCCCCGACGGTCTTGGTGTACCGGGGCAGCCCCGTGCCGTCGGCGAGCACCAGGAACGACGAGACGATCGCGACCACCGCGAACCAGCCGGTGCGCCGCGCCGTGGCCGCGAGCACGGCCAGCGGCCAGGTCCAGTACCAGGGGTGGAAGAGCGGGGCGAGGGCGACGGTGGCGGCGAGCGCCAGGCCGGCGTGCCAGATCGGCTCCCGGTGGCGGGCCCGCCACCACAGCCAGAGCAGCACCAGCGCCAGCGCCGCCATGCCGATCCCCCGGGTCACCGGCAGCGGGTCGCCGTGCCAGCCGAAGGGCGCGGCGAGGTAGGCGACGGTCTGCCCCACCGCCGTCGGCGGCGAGGTCCAGGCGATCACCAGGCCGCCCTGCTCCAGGCCGGTGATCCAGCCGAAGCCCAGGCCGGTGGCGAGGGTCGCGCCGACCACGGCGGCGACCGCCCCACCGACCACCCACCCGCCGTCGCGCACCAGCGCCCTGATCGAGTACGCCCCGACGATCGCGGCCAGCCCGGCGAACGGCACCACGACCAGCGCGGTCACCTTGATCGCGGCGGCCAGCCCGAGCAGCACTCCCCCGGCGAGCAGCGGGCCGGGGCGGCCGGGCCGGGACACCACCACCGCCAGGCCGGCGACGAGCAGCCCCACCATCAGCGCGTCGTTGTGCGCCCCCGAGATCAGGTGCACCCCGATCAGCGGCGAGCCCAGCGCCAGCCAGACCGCCCGGCCGGCCGGTACGCCGCAGCGCCGGGCCAGCACCGGCAGGCTGGCCGCCGTCAGCCCCACCCCGACGACGGCGAGCAGCCGGAACAGCACGATGCTGCCGACCAGTGACCCGGTCGCCTCGACCACCGCCCCGGCGATCAGCACGAACAGCGGCCCGTACGGGGCCGAGGTGTCCCGCCAGATGTACGAGATGGTGTCCAGCCACGGGCACGGCAGCGCCGAGACGCCCTGCTCGTACGGGTTGATCCCGCCCGAGTAGCTGGCCCCCTGGCAGGCGTACGCGTAGACGTCCCGGCTGCCCAGCGGCGGCGTGAGGAGCAGCGGCAGCAGCCAGAGCCCGACGGTCACCAGTGCCCAGCCGGTCGACGGCACCCGGTCGCGCAGCGCCCACCAGGCGTACGCCATCAGGCCCGTGCCGACCGCCCAGGTGGCGATGATCAGCGGGCCGTGCGGGCCCTGCCAGATGCTGACCGGGGTGGGGCGCAGGTCGCCGTCGGGGAACGCGCCGCCGAGGAACGCGGCCACGGCGAGCAGCGTCGAGCCGGCGAGGCCGAGCCAGCGCGCGAGGTGGTGAGGCACGCCGGACATGCTGCCAGTACGGTGGTCGCGGTACGGAGGTGGGCATGCGGCGCAGTCGGGTGGTGGCGGTGGCCGCCGCGTCCGCCGTGCTCCTCGGGGTGGCCTACGTCGCCCTCCCGCCGACCGGCTCCGACCTCGCCGCGCAGGTCGCGCGGGCCGACTTCTTCGCCGCCCACGGCCTCGCCCCGGTGGACCTGCGCTGGTACGGCGGCGTGCAGCAGTTCGGCTACAGCCTGCTCTCCCAGCCGGTGATGGCGCTGCTCGGGGTGCGGGTCACCGGCGCGCTGGCCCTGGTGGCGGCGGCCACCGCGTTCGCGGCGCTGCTGGTGCGCACCGGGGTGCCCCGCCCGCTGCTCGGCAGCCTCGTCGGGGTGCTCACCATCGCCGGCAACCTGGTTTCGGGCCGGGTGACGTACGGCCTCGGGGTGGCCCTCGGCCTCGGCGCGCTGCTCGCCCTCACCCTCCCCCGGGGCCCCGCCGACGCAGACGCCGACGCAGACGCCGACGTCGACGCCGACGCGGAGCGGCGGGCGCGGCGCCGGCGGCTCGGGCGGCTCGGGCTGGCGGCGGCCGGGGCGCTGCTGGCCTCGGCGACGAGCCCGGTCGCGGGCCTCTTCGTCGGCCTGGCCGGGGCGGCGCTGCTGCTGACCCGCCGGTACGCCGACGGCCTGGTGCTCGGCGTCGCCGCCGCGCTGCCGCTCGGGCTGACCGCCCTGCTCTTCGGCGACGGCGGCTGGATGAACATCAGCCGCATCGACACCGTGCGCGCCGTGCTGACCAGCCTGCTCGTGGCCGCGCTGGTGGGCTACCGGCCGGTGCGGGTGGGGGCGCTGCTCTCGGCGGCCGGGGTGCTGGCGGCGGCGCTGGTGCACACCCCGGTCGGGCTGAACGCCACCCGGCTGGCCGTCATGTTCGCCCTGCCCCTGCTGGCCGCCGCCGCCCGCCCCCCGGCCCGGCCGACCGCGTGGTTCGGCCGGACGGCCGCGTCATCCGGCGCGCGACCCGTCGACGCCACGCGGACCGGAGTCGGGGGCGGCGGGTGGGTCCGGGGCGGCGTCGCGCTGGCCGCGCTGCTGGCGGCGGTGTGCTGGTGGCAGCCGCCGGTGCCCCCCGCCGACCTGCGCAGCGTCGACGACCCGACCGCCCGGGCCGCCTACTTCGCGCCGCTGCGGGCCTTCCTCGGCGGGCACCGACTCACCGGCCGGGTGGAGGTCCCGCCGACCCGCAACTACTGGGAGGCGGCGAGGCTGGGCGAGGTGCCGCTGGCCCGGGGCTGGCTGCGGCAGGCCGACATCGACCGCAACCCGCTCTTCTTCACCACCGTGCCGGGGGCGGCCGGCACCGGAGTGCCGCTGACCGCCGCGAGCTACCGGGACTGGCTCGACGACAACGCGGTGCAGTTCGTCGCGGTGCCGGACGCCCCGCTGTCCTGGGTGGGGCGGGCCGAGGCCGAGCTGGTCGCGGGCGGGCTGCCGTACCTGACGCCCGTCTGGTCCGGCCCGCACTGGCGGGTCTGGGCGGTGGCCGACCCGACCCCGATCGTCGGCGCGCCGGCCGAGCTGGTCGCGCACGACGGCGCCTCGGTGACGTTCCGGGCGCCGGCCGCCGGCACCGTGCCGGTCCGGGTGCGGCACAGCCGCTGGCTCACCGCCTCGGGCGGGGCCACGGTCGCCCCCACCGGCGACTGGACGGCGGTGACCGTGCCGCGCGCCGGGCAGTACCGGCTCGGCAGCTGACCGGTCACCCACCTGCGGCACCCGGCGGCCCTCGTTTTGCCGGTCCGGCAACGTTACTTGCTCCCTCTGCCGGGGTGCGCGCACGATCGACGCGGCAGGGCACGCAGGCAGCGCACCAGGAGGACGAGACGTGCACCACGACGCGACGGCCGGGCAGCACCGGCACGACGGCACCACTGCGGCCACCGCACCCGACGGTGGGCACCACCCGGACGTGGACGAGGAGACCGCGCGGTTCTGGGAGGAGCACTACGGGCGGCACGAGAGGGTCTGGAGCGGCCGGGCGAACCCGATCCTGGTCGACGTCGCCAACTCGCTGCCGGCCGGCAGCGTGCTGGACCTCGGCTGCGGCGAGGGCGGCGACGCGATCTGGCTGGCCGGGCGGGGCTGGCGGGTGACCGCCGTCGACGTCTCCGAGACCGCCCTCGCCCGGGCGGCCGAGGAGGCGACCGCCGCCGGGGTGGCGTCCCGCATCGAGTTCCGCCGGCACGACCTCACCCGGACGTTCCCGCCGGGCGAGTACGACCTGGTCTCCGCGCAGTTCCTCCAGTCGCCGCTGGAGTTTCCCCGGGCGGAACTGCTGCGGTCGGCGGCCCGGGCCGTGGCCCCCGGCGGCCGGCTGCTCGTCGTCGAACACGGCGAGGCCCCGCCGTGGGGACGGCACGACCACGCGCACGCGCGCTTCTCCACCCCCCAGGAGACCCTGGCCGCGCTCGACCTCGACCCCGACCGGTGGGACGCCGAGCGGCTCGACGCCCCGCGCCGCCAGGCCACCGGCCCGAACGGCGAGACCGGCGAGCTGGTCGACCACGTGGTGCTGGTCCACCGCCGGCCCTGAGGCCCGCGCCGGGGGCGGGACCGGTCGGCCCCGGCCCGAAAGCCGGCGGCGCGGGTGGGCCGAGCGCCTGCCGGGCCGCCCGCCGGCGCACCCGGCCGGCTCAGCCGTCGAGGACCCGTTCCATCGCCGCCCGGGAGCGGCGGCCGGTGCGCAGGTACTCGTCGAGGAACTCGCCGGGATCGTCCCGGCCGAGCAGCCGGACCACCCCGGCCAGCTCGACGCCGTGCCGGGGCAACTGGTCGCCCGCCCGGCCGCGGACCAGCATCAGCGCGTTGCGGACCTGCGCGGCCAGCGTCCAGCCGGCCGCCATCTCCACGGCGTCCGTCGGGTCGACCAGGCCCGCGTCCCGGGCCGCCGCGAGGGCGTCGAGCGTACGCGTGCCGCGCAGCGCCGGGATCGTCCCGGCGTGTTGGAGCTGGAGCAGCTGCACCGCCCACTCGACGTCGGCGAGGCCGCCCCGGCCGAGCTTGGTGTGGGTGGCCGGGTCGGCGCCCCGGGGCAGCCGCTCGTGCTCCACCCGCGCCTTGATCCGGCGGATCTCCACCACCTGCTCGCGGGTCAGCCCGTCCGCCGGGTAGCGCACCGGGTCGACCATCGCCTCGAACTCGGCGCCCAGGTCGGCGTCGCCGCAGACGAACCGGGCGCGCAGCAGCGCCTGCGCCTCCCACACCTTCGACCAGCGGGCGTAGTACTGCGCGTACGCGGCGAGGCTGCGCACCAGCGGGCCCTGCCGGCCCTCCGGGCGCAGGTCGGCGTCGACGCCGAGGGGCGGGTCGGGCGCGGGCACGCCGAGCAGCCGGCGCAGTTCCTCGGCGATCGCGCGCGCGGCGGCGCTGGCCGCGCTGTCGCCCGCGCCGGCCGGCGCGTCGTAGACGAAGAGCACGTCGGCGTCGGAGAGGTAGTTCGACTCGTAGCCGCCGAGGCGGCCCATGCCGATCACGGCGAAGCGCAGCCCCGGCACGGGCGGCTGGGCCGCGCGGGCGGCCCGCAGCGCGGCGGCCAGGGTGGCGTCGGTGACGTCCGCCAGGGCGGTGCCGACGGCGGTCACGTCGGCCAGGCCCAGCGCCGCCCGCCCGCCGTCGGGCCGGGGCGGCGACGGGGCCAGCGAGCCGGCCCGGCTCAGCAGGTCGGCGCAGGCGATCCGGACCAGTTCCCGGCGGCGCAGCGCGCGGATCGCCCGGGTGGCCTCGACCGGGTCGGCGTGCCGGGCCGCGGCGGCGGCGAAGCCCTCGCAGAGGACCGCACTGGGTCGGGGGGTCAGCTCGCTCTCCTCGGCCAGCAGTCGCAGCGCCTCCGGCTCGCGGGCGAGCAGGTCGGCGGCGTACCGGGAGGACGAGAGCACCCGGGCCAGCCGGCGGGCCACCGGGCCGGAGTCGCGCAGCAGGCGCAGGTACCAGGGGGTGCTGCCGAGCTTGTCGGAGACCTGCCGGTAGTTGAGCAGGCCGCGGTCCGGCTCGGGGGCGTCGGCGAACTCGCTGAGCAGCACCGGTAGCAGGGTGCGCTGGATGGCGGCGGTGCGGCTCACCCCGCCGGTGAGGGCCTGGAGGTGGCGCAGCGCCCCGGCGGGGTCGGCGAAGCCGAGGATCTCCAGCCGGTGCCGGGCCGCCTCGGGGGTCAGCCGCAGCCCGTCGGCCGGCACCCGGGCCACCGACTCCAGCAGCGGCCGGTAGAGCAGCTTGGCGTGCAGGCGGCGTACCTCGGTGGCGTGGGTGACCCACTCGGCGCGGAACTCCTCGACGGCGCTGCGGCCCGGCGTGGCGGTGTGGCCCAGCGCGGCGGCCAGCCAGCGCAGCGCGGCCGGCTCGGTCGGCACGGTGTGGGTGCGGCGCAGCCCCTGGAGTTGGAGGCGGTGCTCGACGCCGCGCAGGAAGCGGTAGCCGCGCAGCAGCGCCTCGCCGTCGGCCCGGCCGACGTAGCCGCCGGCGACCAGCGCGCGCAGCGCCGGGAGGGTGCCGGGGACCCGCAGCGACTCGTCGCCCCGGCCGTGCACCAGTTGCAGCAGCTGCACGGCGAACTCGATGTCGCGCAGCCCGCCCGAGCCGCGCTTGATCTCGCGCTCCAGCTCCTTCGGCGGGATGTTGTCGATGATCCTGCGCCGCATGGCGCGGACGTCCTCGACCGCCTCGGGTCGCTCGGCGGCCCGCCACACCAGCGGGGCGAGCTGGTCGATCCACTCCCGGCCCAGCGCCAGGTCGCCGGCCGCCGGCCGCGCCTTGAGCAGCGCCTGGAACTCCCAGGTGCGCGCCCAGCGCCGGTAGTAGGCGAGGTGGCTGGCCAGCGTCCGCACCAGCGGTCCCCGGTTGCCCTCCGGGCGCAGGGCGGCGTCGACCGGCCAGGCGACCAGCCCGCAGACGTGGATCAGCCGGGTGGCGACCGTGGTGGCCGCGGCTAGGTCGTCGTCCTCGGCGGCCACGAAGATCACGTCGACGTCGGAGACGTAGTTCAGCTCGTCGCCGCCGCACTTGCCCATCGCCACGACGGCGAGCCGGGGCCGGGGGGTGCCCGCCGGCAGCTCGCCGACCGCGATCTCGTACGCCGCCGCCAGGGTCGCGTCGGCCAGCGCGGAGAGCGCGGCCATGGTCTGCTCCAGGCCCCGGCCGCCGGTCAGGTCGGCCGCCGCGATCCGCAGCAGCGCCAGCCGGTACGCCCTGCGCAGCACCGCCACCGGCTGCCCGTCGCCGGACAGGTCGAGCCGTCCCTCGGCGGTCGGCGCCAGCCCGTCCGGGGCGGTACGCAGGGCCGGCCACTGGTCGGGGTTGGCGACCAGGTGGTCGCCGAGCGCGGAGGAGGCGCCGAGGACGGCGACCAGCCGGCGGCGCAGGCCGGGGTCGTCGGCGAGAGCCGCCAGCAGCGCCGACGGCGCCTGCTCCGGGGCGGTGCCCCGCTCGGCCTCGCTCGGCCTCCCGGGGCGGGCCTCTCCCCTGGCGGCCGTGCGGCGGCCCGTAGCGGGGCCGGTGCCGCTCGCCGCGGTGCGGCGCTCGGCCTCGACGATGCGGTGCAGCTGGCGCAGCGCCAGGTCCGGATCGGCGGCCCGGGAGAGCCCGGCGAGCAGCTCCGCCGCGCGGTCGTCGGTGGGCTCCTGCACGTCCGGCCGCCACAGCCCGAGCCCGTCCGGACCGAGCAGGTCTGCGGCGCGGCTCGCGCCGGTGCCGCCGTCGGTGCCGAAGCCGTAGCGGGCGAGCCGTCCCGCGGCCCTGACCGGCCGGCTCATCACTGCCCGAGCAGGGGCAGGCTTCGGCGAGGCGCGGCGTCGTCCAGCTCGCCCAGGGCCAGCGCGGCGAACCGGGCCGCGAACGGCTGCCAGACCTCCTCGACGTCGACCATCACCTCGTGGCAGGCCGCCACCACCAGGTCGGGGTCGTAGCCCAGCTCGGCCAGCAGCGTCGAGTCGGCGGCCCAGTCGGCGATCATGGCGGTGTCGCACTCGATGTGGAACTGCAACCCCCAGGCCCGGTCGCCGAGGCGGAACGCCTGGTGGGGGTAGCGGGTGGAGGCCGCCAGCAGGGTGGCGCCCCGGGGCAGCTCGGTGATCTCGTCGACGTGCCACTGGAACACGTCGGGGATCAGCGGGACGTAGCGGAAGAGCGGGTCGGTGTCGGCGGCGTCCCGCTTGCCGACCACGCACGGGCCGACCTCCGGCCCGGCGGCGCTGCGCTCGACCTCGCCGGCGTGCGCGGTGGCCAGCAGCTGCGCGCCGAGGCAGATGCCGAGGGTCGGCACCCGGTGCCGGACGGCCTTGCGCAGCAGCCCCTCCAGCGCCGGCAGCCAGGGCGCGGCGGGCGACCCGTCCGGCAGCGGGTACGGCGGCAGCGCGCCGCCGAGCACCACCAGCGCGGAGTATCCCGTCAGGTCGGCGGGGATCTCGTCACCGGCGTGGGCGCGGACGACCAACAGGTCGAGGCCGGCCTCGGTCAGCCACTCCCCCAGCCGGCGGACGTCGTCGGTCGGGTCGTTCTCGATCACCAACGCGGTAGCCACGACGTCGAGGCTAGCCGGTGGCCCGGACCGACCCCGGAACGCCTCCGCCGGCGCGGCGGCGGCCCGCCACCGACCGGCCGACGCGGCAGGGTCCTCGCGCCCGTCCCACCCTCGGCGGACCGTCCCACCCTCGGCGGACCGGGCCGGCCGGTACGTGGGCCGGTGAGGCGTCGCGACTAGGCTCTGCCGCTGTGCCCGACCACGCCCGCCCGACTCCCGCCACCGCCGTACGACCGCCGGTGCTGCGCCCCGGCGACACGGTGATGCTGGTGTCGCCCTCCGGACCGACCCGGCCGGAACGGGTGGCCCGGGGCGTCGAGCTGCTCACCGGCTGGGGCCTGCGGCCGGTGCTGGCCCCGAACGCGTACGCCCGGCAGGGCTACCTCGCCGGCGCGGACGAACTGCGCGCCGCCGACCTGAACACGGCGTTCGCCGACCCCGAGGTGCGCGGGGTGATCTGCACCCGGGGCGGCTACGGTGCGCAGCGGATCGTCGACGCGATCGACATGGCCGCCGTACGCCGGGACCCGAAGGTCGTGGCCGGCTTCTCCGACATCACGGCGCTGCAGTTCGCGCTCTGGCGGGGCGCCCGGCTGGCCGGCGTGCACGGCCCGGGGGCGGCCTGGTCGGACGAGCGCACGCCGCTGCGCTCGGCCGAGTCGCTGCACGCCGCCCTGATGACCACCGAACCGGTCACGGTGACCGCCGTCGCCGAGGAGGAGACCTTCGGGGTACGCGTGCCCGGCCGGGCCACCGGTCCGCTGCTGGGCGGCAACCTCTGCCTGATCGCGGCGTCCCTCGGCACCCCGGACATGCCGGACCTGACCGGCGCGGTCCTGCTCGTCGAGGACGTGCAGGAGCCGCCCTACAAGGTGGACCGGATGCTCACCCAGCTCCGCCGCGCCGGGGCACTGGACCGTCTGGCCGGGGTGGCGGTGGGCCAGTTCACCGGCTGCGCGGACGGGTGGTCGGTCGGCGTCGCCGACGTGCTGGCCGAGCGCCTCGGCGACCTCGGCGTCCCCGTCCTCGGCGGCCTCCCGATCGGCCACGGCCCCGGCCAGCTCACCGTCCCGGTGGGCACCGAGGCCACCCTCGACACGACCACCGCCACCCTGGAGATCACCCCCGCCGTCCGCTGACCCGCCCCGCCCGCCCCCGCGCTCGCGTCCACCTGGGTTGATCATGGGGTTGGCGGCAGCGGGACCGACATTTCGCACCGCCAACCTCATGATCGACCCGGTGGAGCGGCCGGGAGGGGCGGGCGGGTGGGAGGGGTTGGGGGGTGGGTCAGGGGGTCAGGTGGGCCAGGGCGCCCGTTTCCAGGGCGGCCCAGACCGTGGCGTCGGGGGCGACCGTGAGGCCGTGGGGCTCGGAGGCCGGGGTCGGGAGGTCGTGGGTGGTGATCGCGCCGTCGGGGGTGACGTGGCCGATGCGGTTGCCGCCCCACTCGGTGTACCAGCAGCCGCCGGCCGGGTCGGCGACGATCGCGTGCGGCCGGGCGGACCGGTCCGGCAGCGGGTACTCGGTGATCCGCCCGTCCGGGGTGATCCGGCCGAGCTGACCGGCGCCGATCTCGACGAACCAGAGCGCCCCGTCGACGCCGGCGGTGATGCCGACCGGCGCGGCCCCCTCGGTCGGCAGCGCGTGCAGGGTCACCGCGCCGTCCATGCCGATCCGACCCACCGCGTTCGCCCGGTTGAGCGTGAACCAGACGGCCTCGTCGGGCCCGGCGGCGACCATCGAGGCGAAGCCGCCGCTCACCGGCAGCGGGAACCGCGTCTGCTCCCCGTCGACGGTGACCCGACCGATCGCGTCGGCGCTCATCGCCGCGTACCAGAGGGCGCCGTCGGGACCGGTGGCGATGCCGCAGGGACCGGTTCCGGCCGGCAGTTCGACGGCGTCCAGCTCGCCGTCGGTGGTGATCCGGCCGATCCGGTCGTCGCCGGAGCGGGTGAACCAGAGGGCGCCGTCGGGACCGGGAGTGATGATCAACGGCCGGCTGTCGGCCGCCACCGGCCAGGTGCACAGCTCGCCGTCCGCACCCACCCGGGCGATCCCGCCCGCGTGGACCAGCGTCAGCCAGAGCGCGCCGTCGGGGCCGACCGTGATGCCGTACGGGCCGGCGCCCGCCCCGGTCAGCGGAACTTCCCGGATCTTCGCGGACGTCGTCAAGAGGGGGTCACCTTCCGTCATCTGCTCCGCCCCGGCGGGGCGCTGCCGAGCGCATACCCTTGCCGCCCGCGTGCGAAGGCGCAACCCGTTTGTCCGGCCGGAGGGCCCGGATTGCCAGCTCACTGACAGGGTCGCCACGGCTTCCCCCCAGCCCGGTCGGTCACCGTCGGTGAGGTCATCGCACCACCCACCGACGAGCTGGAGGACGACATGTCCCGCACCACGAGGAAGAAGCACCTGCTGGCCGGGCTGGCCGCGGCCGGCGTGCTCGGCGTGGGCCTCGCGGCCCCGGCGGTCGCGTTCGCCGCGGACGGCGACACCCCGACGCCGGGCGCC
The DNA here is from genome assembly GCF_040640115.1 of Micromonospora sp. NPDC023644. Classification (NCBI taxonomy): domain Bacteria; kingdom Bacillati; phylum Actinomycetota; class Actinomycetes; order Micromonosporales; family Micromonosporaceae; genus Micromonospora; species Micromonospora sp. NPDC023644. The sequence goes on from NZ_JBFABA010000046.1 coordinate 18,134, forward strand.
AGCACCAGCGCCGCCGAGGACGGCGACCGCCAGCAGCAGCGGGCCGACCGACAGGCGGAGTTCGCCGAGAAGCTGGCCCAGGAGCTGGGGGTCGACGCCGACAAGGTGACTGCCGCGCTGGAGAAGCTGCGCGAGGAGCACAAGCCGGCGGACCGGCCCGCGCGGGGCGACAAGGGCGACGCCGCCGACCGGCAGGCCGCGATGAAGGAGCGCCTGGCGCAGGCCGTCGAGGACGGCAAGCTCACCCAGGAGCAGGCCGATGCCGTCACGGCCGCCGCCGAGGCCGGCGTCCTGCCCGGCCCGGGCGGCCGGGGCGGACCGGCCGGCAGGTGACCGTACGCCGTCCGCCCCGGCAACCCGGCCGGGGCGGACGGCACGGCTCAGGCAGCCGGCGGGGTGAAGACGCCGAAGTGGTTGCCGGCCGGGTCGACCAGGTGGGCGAAGGTGAGACCGTTGTCGTTGGACCTCGCCGGCACCAGCACCTTGCCGCCGGCCGCCTCCGCCCGCCGCACCGTGTCGGCCACGTCGGCGACCTGCACGTAGAAGATCGCGTAGTTCGGGCTCGTCCCGCCGGTGTCCCGGATCGCCCCCTGGATCGAGCCCTCCGGCCCCGGCTCCGCCACCCGGTACGACGTCTCCGGCGTCCCCTGCTCGCTGAACGCCCAGCCGAACAGGTCGGTGTAGAAGCGCCCGGTCTCCTCCGGCCGGTCGGTGCCGACCTCGAACCAGGTGACCCCGTTGGTGATGGTGGACATGTGTCGCCTCCCGTTCGCACGCCGGCCGCGCGGCCGGCGTCGTCAGGAGTCAGCCTCGACCCCGCCCGCGACAGCGTCCTGTCGGTGTTTCCGGCCGGACCGACCGCTACTCGCCCGGACCGGTGAGCGGACGGAGCCGGGCCACCAGATCGGGGCGACGGGACCCGTGCCGGGCGCGGAAGCTCTCCGCTTCGGCCGGGGACACCGGATACCGCAGTACGCCCGCCTCGTACGTGCGGACCAGCAACTCCGCGGTGTCGATGTCCACCCAGTCGAGCCGACGAGCGCCGGCGGTGGCGAATCCCTGCGCGCCGTCGAGCAGGTCGTTGACGAGCTCACCGAGACCGCGGTCGGTCTGCCGGTCGCGGCCGAGGAAGGCGAGGACGCAGCGGGCCGCCGACGTCAGGAGCGAGCCGACGACCATCCGGTCCCGTTGGACGTGGCGCAGCACGTCGACGACGAATTCGGCGGACAAGCCGTGGTCGGTCGAGATCCGGTCCAGCACGAACCCCGGAATCGGCAACCCGTGCGGGTCGTCGGGATCCTCCACGGCCAGCAGGCGTCGGTAGGCCCGCTCCCGCTCCGGCGCCCCCGTGCCGAGGATCGGCAGAAGCGACACGTCGAGCAGGAGCCGGGCGTCCGAGCTGTCGCCGTCCGCGAACGTCCAGAAGCCGTCGAGCGCGTCGAGCGGATGACCCAGTGGTCCCAGCGCGTGCAGCGCCGTGTCGAGGTTCGGGTCGCACTCGAAGTGCGCGGCCCGGGCGAGCAGGGCGAAGTCGGCCCCGGGCGCCCGGTAGTAACCCGCCGCGTCCTCCGAAGGTCTGTCATCGCTCGATTCGCTGGCCCACCAGCGGGGGTCGCCCGCCGGCGGCAGCGACTCGTCCCGGCCCTCCTCGAGGGAGAGGAGGAGATCCCGTCGGGCTCCCGTCCACGTCCGCTCGACCCGCACGACGCCCAACAGGCTCTCGTACTCCCCCGAGCTGAGCTGGGAACGCCAGAAGAGCGCCTGCCGGTGCCACTCGGACGCCACGTCGCCGCCGTCCGGATGGAGCTCGGTGCCCCGCAGTTGCCCGCTCGCGGCGAGCGCCAGCACGAGCAGGTTCACGCCGTAGACCGCGTGGCGTGCCGGAACCGACATCTGCCGGGGCTGGTACGACTCGAAGTGTCGAGCCGGTCGCCGGCCGGGTGCCGCCCGGAACAGGCGCAGCAGCAGGTCGACGACGGCGTCCCGCCGGCTCCCGCCCCACGACGTCAGGATCTCGGTGAGGAAGGTGACGATCGGGGCGCGGCCGGTCAGTGTCGCGAAGGAGAGCAGGGCGTGCAGCGGGTCGTCGTCCGTCGGCGTGGCTCCCAGCAGGGCGCTCGCCTCCCGGGCCGCCAGGTCGCCCAGCACCAGCGAGGTCGTCCGGGCGATCAGGAACTCGCCGAAGGTGGCGTGCAGGAACTCGTACGTCCCGGCCTGGGTGTCGTCGCGCGTCGCCTGTGAGCGGTGCACGAAGAAGAAGCGACCGAGGACGATCTCGGCGGGTCGGAGCGGGGCGCGGAGGTGCCCGTCGGTCGCGACGACCGCCGGGCGGCTGCCCAGGAACGGCAGCGCGGCGAGATCCGACTCGAAGTCGTTCTCGGTGACCCACTGGACGCCCCGGTTGAACATGCCGAAGGCCACGATCGACAACCTGCGCAGCTCGTCCTCCGCCGCCCGGTCCAGGTCCCGCTCGGACAGGCCCGGCCGGTGCTTCACGACCTCCCGCCGGGCGAAGCTGCGCAGCAGGCGCTCGTAGAGCTCGCCCCGGCGCAGCTCGCCGGCCGACCGCAGGTCGTTGCCCTCGGCGTCGTAGAGCGCCAGCATCAGCAGCAACAGCGGCTGCTCGGCCAGCTCGCGATGGGTCAGCACCGTCGCCGGCGCCAGGGGTTGCACCCCGAGCGCCCGGAACGCGGCGGCGTTGACCCGGTTCCAGGTGGCGATCCACGCCCGCACCTGGTCGTCGTCGAACGGCTCCAGCCGCACCGCCACCGTGCCGGGCGGCGGCTGCGCCCGGTCGGCGACGCTGGTGCGGCTGGTGACCAGCACCGCCACCGGCCGGCCCTGGTCGGCCTCGCGGCGCTGGAACGCGGCCACCCGGCGCAGGTAGTCGGTCTGACTGACCCCGGTGGCCTGGAGCAGCTCGTCGAAGCCGTCGAGCAGCACGACCGGCAGCGCGTCGCCGGCCGACCTGGACAGGGCGGGCCAGTCCACCCGTTCCCCGGTGTCGTTGCGGACCGCCTGCTCGATCTGGTCCTGCAGCTCCCCGGCGGCGTAGACGTCCCGCAGCACCACCCGCACCACCATGAAGTCGGCGGCGGGCAGCTGCGCGGCGAGGACCCGGGTCAGCACGGACTTGCCGGAGCCCGGCTGGCCGAGCACCAGCAGCGGGGCGCGGACGGCGTTCGGCGAGGTGAGGTGCACGACGAGGGACTGCCACAGGTCGTCGCGCAGCGGCCGCCCGTCCCACCACGCCTCGTCGCTCGCCCGCGTGTGGGCGAACAGTTCCTCGATCCGGCACAGCGGCGGCACGTACGCCTCACCGAGGGTCGGCACCGTCAGCCCGGTCGGCACGTCCCCGGACGAGATGATGGGGCGGCCCAGCTCGGCCGTGTACGCCGCGGCGAGCGCCGCCCGGCGGTCGTCGGGCGAGCGTCCCGTGGAGAGGGCGAGGAGGGCCTGCCGCATCTCGCCCAGCCCCGCCGAGAGGGCACGGACCTGTGCCCGGGTCGCCTCGTGCTCGTGCAGGCCGATCCAGAAGGACACCTCGGGAAAGTCGGCCGCGAGCTGGGTCAACAGGTCCCGGTGCCGGTCGGCGGCGGTCACGGGCAGCCGGAGCAGCCCTTCCTCCGTCGCCTGTCGCCGCCACCCGTCGGCGGCCTCCCATACGGCCAGGGCGCGCAGGAAGTGCAGCACCCGGCCGACGAGCCCGTCGTAGTGGGCGACCAGGGCGTGCCGGAACGCCGGATAGGGCAGCTGCGGACCGGGCAGCGGCGCGGTGGTGACGAAGAACGCGTCGGTGAGGGGCGCCTCGTGCACCGCTCCCGCGCCGGCCAACGCCAACTGCTCTGCCTTGCTGATCCGGGCGCTCGCCACGTCGAAGGGCAGGTCGATCTCGTTCAGCGCCTCGAAGAACGCGGTCACCGCGATCACCGCGTGCGCCGCCTCCAGCCGCCGCGTACGGCCGTACCTCGACAGCCCGGAGCGCTTCTCGACCACGCCGCGCACCAGCTCGTGGCCGAGCCGGACGAACTCCACCTTCGCGTCGAAGATCCCCAGCAGCGCCGGCACGGGCACCGACGCGGCCAGCAGGGCACCCCCGGTCAGCTTGTCGAACCAGTCGACGACCCTGCTCTTCTCCCCGCCGAGCAGGCGGACGGCGTCGGCGTAGCTGAGCGTGTCGGGCACGCGGCGACCTCCTGTGGAAGCGTCCAGGAGGGACAGCATGCCGGGCGCGGGACCGCCCGCGCTGCCCCGTCTCAGACCAGGCTGAGCCGGCGGATCCGGTGCCGGGGGATGTCGAGGTCGTCGGCGGCCAGTTCGCGCTCCGGCACCCGCTCCGCCAGGGTGGTGACCGCGGTGATCCGGTCCGTGCGGAAGGCGCGGATGCCGTCACGCAGCCGGCACCAGCCCAGGAGGTACCAGTGCCGGGGGTTGCCGAGGTAGCCCAGCGGCTCCACGTCACGCAGCGAGCCGGCGCCCGCGCGGTCGGCGTACCGGATGCGCAGCACGCGTCGCGCGCGCACCGCGTCGGCGACGGCGGCCGGGACGGGCGTCACCGGCCCGTCGCCGATCAGGTGCACCCGCGCGGCGAGCCGGTGCGCCTCGGTGGCGTCGGCGGCGGGCATCACGGAGATCAGCTTGCGCAGGGCGGTGCCGGCCGCGGCGGCGAACGGCGTGCCGCGCATCCGGTGCAACGCCACCGCCATGGCGACCGCCTCGACGGGGGTGAGGTTGACCGGCGGCAGGGTGCGCGCCCGGTCGAGCGCGTAGCCGCCGGTGCGGCCCAGCTCGGCCCAGATCGGCACGCCCGATTCCTGGAGGGCGCCGATGTCCCGCTCGATGGTGCGGGTGCTCACCTCGAAGCGGTCGGCGAGCCAGCGGGCGCTGCGCGGCCGTGGCGACACGGCGCGCAGCTCCTCGACCAGGGCGTAGAGACGGTCCGTCCGGTTCACCCCCGCAACCTACGACGGGGGTGTGACGGAGAAGGTCAGGCGATGCAGGCGCAGACGATCAGCGCGGCGCCGAAGTGCGTGGCGGCGCTGACCCGCGCCGCCGGGTGCGGCTCGTCCGAGCAGATGATCTCGCCGAGCTTGCCCGGGGTGAGCAGGTCCAGCACGAAGAACGCCAGCGCCATGATGCCCAGCCCGACCAGGCCGAAGACGAGAGTCGAGGCGAGTCCCTTGCCGAAGTCGCTGTAGCTGGTCAGGATCGCGGTGAACACGATCCCGGCGATGCCGAGCTGGTTGGCGGCGAGCAGCAGCGCGGCGTTGCCGTTGCGCCGCACCCAGATCAGCTCCCGCAACCTGCCCGGAGTGAGCAGGTCGACCAGCCCGAACCCGGCCGCCATCAGGCCCACCCCGACGACCCCGAACACCACGCTCTGCCAGGCTCCGCTGAGCAGGTCTTCCAGCACCGACTGCCTCCCGAACTCTGCGCCTGACGGGGATGCCGGCGCGGTGACCGAGACGATAGCGGCACCGCGCCAGCACGGCAGCCCTCGCCCTACAGCGACAGGTAGCGCTGCCGCTCGTAGGGGGTGACCTCGCGGCGGTACTGCTCCCACTCGGCCCGCTTGTTGCGCAGGAAGAAGTCGAAGACGTGCTCGCCGAGCACCTCGGCGACCAGCTCGGAGCCGGCCATCACGTCGATCGCCTCGGACAGGTTCTCCGGCAGCGGCTCGTAGCCCATCGCCCGCCGCTCGGCGCTGGTCAGCGACCACACGTCGTCCTCGGCGCCCGGCGGCAGCTCGTAGCCCTCCTCGATGCCCTTCATCCCGGCACCGAGCAGCACCGCGAAGGCCAGGTAGGGATTGGCCGCCGAGTCCGGCGAGCGGACCTCGACCCGGGCCGAGTTCGGCTTGCCGTAGGCGGGGACCCGGACCAGCGCGGACCGGTTCAGGTGGCCCCAGCAGACGTACGCGGGGCTCTCGGTGACCCGGTCGGGCAGCGCCTGCGGGAACAGCCGCTTGTAGGAGTTGACCCACTGGTTGGTGACGGCCGTGTACTCCCGGGCGTGCACCAGCAGCCCGGCGATGAACGCCCGGGCCACCTTGGACAGCTTCATCGGGTCGCCGGCGTCGTGGAACGCGTTGCGCTCCCCCTCGAACAGCGACAGGTGGGTGTGCATGCCGCTGCCCGGCTGGTCGGTGAACGGCTTCGGCATGAAGGTGGCCTGCACGCCGGTGGAGAGCGCCACCTCCTTGACCACGTGCCGGAAGGTCATGATGTTGTCGGCCGTGGTGAGCGCGTCGGCGTAGCGCAGGTCGATCTCCTGCTGGCCGGGGGCCACCTCGTGGTGGCTGAACTCCACCGAGATGCCGATCCGCTCCAGCGCCAGCACGGCCTGCCGGCGGAAGTCGCGCGCCACGGCGTGGGTGGTGTGCTCGAAGTAGCCACCGGTGTCGACCGGGATCGGCACCGAGCCGTCCAGCGGGCCGTTCTCCAGCAGGAAGAACTCGATCTCGGGGTGGGTGTAGAAGGTGAAGCCCTTCTCGGCGGCCTTGGACAGCGCCCGGCGCAGCACGTGCCGCGGGTCGGCCCAGGACGGACCGCCGTCGGGGAGCAGGATGTCGCAGAACATCCGGGCGCTCTCGCCGCTGACCCCACCCTCGAACGGGAAGACCTGGAAGGTGGTCGGGTCGGGCATGGCCACCATGTCGGACTCGAAGACCCGGGCGAAGCCCTCGATCGCCGAGCCGTCGAACCCGATGCCCTCCTCGAAGGCCGCCTCCAGCTCGGCGGGGGCCACCGACACGCTCTTGAGCGTGCCCAGCACGTCGGTGAACCACAGCCGGACGAACCGGATGTCCCGCTCTTCCAGCGTACGGAGGACGAACTCCTGCTGACGGTCCACTTCCACCCCTCGCGACACCTTGCGCACCTGCGACCGGGTTCACCCGGCCTGACCGACCAGTCTCCACCGGCCTCGTTACGCCGACGTTACGCGACCGGCCGGCGGGCGTCCCGCCCTGTCCCGTGGCTCCCGCATCTCGCCCCGCCCGCCGTGTCGGGCCCGAACGGCTGGGGCAAGATGAGCACATGCCCACCCTGCGTCTCGCCCTGTGCCAGGTCAACCCGACCGTCGGCGACCTCGCCGGCAACTCCGGCCTGGTCCGTGACTGGACCCGCCGCGCCGCCGACAGCGGCGCCCAGATCGTCGCGTTCCCGGAGATGATGCTGACCGGCTATCCGGTCGAGGACCTGGTCTTCCGCCGGTCCTTCGTCGCCGCGTCGAAGGCCGCGCTGGAACGCCTCGCCGCCGACCTCGACGCCGAGGGGCTGGGCTCGGTGGCGGTGCTGGTCGGCTACCTGGACGCCGACGGCCCCCCGCAGGTCAGCGGCGACGCCGAGCCCGGGCGCGGCGCGCGCAACGCGGCGGCCCTGCTGCACCACGGCGGGATCGTCGCCACCTACTTCAAGCACCACCTGCCCAACTACGGCGTCTTCGACGAGGACCGCTACTTCCTCCCCGGCGACGCGCTGACCGTCGTCCGCGTCGGCGGGGTGGACGTGGCGCTGACCATCTGCGAGGACCTCTGGCAGGCCGGCGGCCCGTTCGCCGCCGCCCGCCAGGCGGGGGTCGGTCTGGTCCTGAACATCAACGGCTCGCCGTACGAGCTGAACAAGGACGACGTCCGGCTGCCGCTGGTCCGCCGCCGGGCCGCCGAGGCCGGGGCGACGATCGCGTACGTCAACATGGTGGGCGGGCAGGACGAGCTGGTCTTCGAGGGCGACTCGATGATCGTGGGCGCCGACGGCGCGCTGCTCGCCCGGGCCCCGCAGTTCGTCGAGCACCTGCTGGTGCACGACGTGGAGCTGCCCCCGGCCGGGGAGGCGGCCGGCCCGGAGCAGGTGCTGGCGGACGGGATGCGGGTGGTCCGCGCCGGGGCCGGGGACCTGCCGCCGGCGCCCGCCGGGCCCGCCGCCACGGGCGGGACGATCGCCCCGGTCGCCGACGAGGCCGAGGTGTGGCAGGCGCTCGTGCTGGGCCTGCGCGACTACGTGAACAAGAACCGGTTCCCCTCGGTGGTGCTGGGCCTCTCCGGCGGCATCGACTCGGCGGTGGTGGCCGCGCTGGCCGTCGACGCGCTCGGGCCGGACCGGGTGGTCGGCGTGTCGCTGCCCAGCCAGCACTCCTCCGAGCACAGCCGGGAGGACGCGGCCGACCTGGCGAAGCGGACCGGGCTGGACTACCGGGTCGAGCCGATCCAGCCGATGGTGGACACCTTCCTGGCGAACATGTCGCTCTCCGGGGTCTCCGTGGAGAACCTCCAGGCGCGGGTACGCGGGGTGATCCTGATGGCGCTGTCGAACCAGGAGGGGCACCTGGTGCTGACCACCGGCAACAAGAGCGAGCTGGCGGTCGGCTACTCCACCCTCTACGGCGACTCGGTCGGCGGCTTCAACCCGGTCAAGGACGTCTGGAAGACGCTGGTCTGGCGGCTGGCGAAGTGGCGCAACGCCGACGCCGCCCGCCGGGGCGAGACCCCGCCCATCCCGGAGAACTCGATCGGCAAGCCGCCGAGCGCCGAGCTGAGCCCGGGGCAGCTGGACAGCGACACGCTGCCCGACTACGACGTGCTGGACCCGATCCTGATCGGCTACGTCGACGGTGACCTGGGCCGGGACGGGCTGGTGGCGTCCGGCCACGACCCGGCCGTCGTCGACCGGGTGCTGCGGATGGTGGATACCGCCGAGTACAAGCGCCGCCAGTCCGCGCCGGGCACGAAGATCTCGATGAAGGCCTTCGGGCGGGACCGGCGGCTGCCGATCACGAACCGGTGGCGCGAGGACGGCTGAGCCGGGTCGCTCCCGGGCCGGTGTCGGCCCGGGAGTGACATCCTCCACTGCGCTCTGCCGCCGGCAGGTCGTCGGGTGCGACGATCGCGGCGGAACCCGGGGACCGCGCACGCGGCCTCGAGGAAGGAGAGAGTCATGGTGGAGTCCACCCCGTCCGAGGTGACCGCCCTCTACGGCGGCCCGGCCACCCGGCGGGTCCGCACCCGCGACCTGGTCGCCGCCAAGGAGCGCGGCGAGCGGTGGCCGATGCTCACCTCGTACGACCAGTACACGGCCTCGATCTTCGACCAGGCCGGGATCCCGGTGCTGCTGGTCGGCGACTCGGCGGCGAACAACGTCTTCGGCTACGAGACGACGGTGCCGGTGACCGCCGAGGAGTTGCTCCCGCTGGTCCGCGCGGTGGTCCGGGCGACCCGGCACGCGCTGGTCGTCGGCGACCTGCCGTTCGGCTCCTACGAGGAGGGCCCGACGCAGGCGCTGCGCACGGCCGTGCGGTTCATGAAGGAGGGCGGCTGCCACGCGGTGAAGCTGGAGGGCGGCCGGCGCTGCGCGGCGCAGATCGCCGCGATCACCGGCGCGGGCATCCCGGTGATGGCGCACATCGGCTTCACCCCGCAGAGCGAGCACGCCATCGGCGGCTACCGGGTGCAGGGGCGCGGCGACACGGCCGACGACGTGATCGCCGACGCGCGGGCCGTGGCCGAGGCGGGCGCGTTCGCCGTGGTGCTGGAGATGGTGCCGGGGCAGGTGGCCAAGCGGATCACGGCGGAGCTGCCGATCCCGACCGTGGGCATCGGCGCCGGCGCGGACACCGACGGCCAGGTGCTGGTCTGGCAGGACATGGCCGGCCTGCGTACCGGCAAGGCGCCGCGCTTCGTGAAGCGCTACGCCGACCTGGCGGGTGCCCTGGCCGACGCGACCCGACGGTTCGCCGACGAGGTCCGCGGCGGCGACTTCCCCGCCGCCGAGCACACCTTCTGACGCCGGAGGGCCGCCTCCCGCTCGGACCCGCGAACAGATCTTGGTAGGAAACGGTCCCTCCCTGGGCCTGTTCCTACCAGGATCTGAAGCGGCGGAGGCGGCCCGCCGTCAGAGGTCGGTGACGCGGATGCCGGCGTGCGCCTTGTAGCGCTTGTTGATGGCGATCAGGTTGGCGGTGAACGCCTCGATCTGGTGGGCGTTGCGCAGCCGGCCGGCGTAGATGCCACGCATGCCGGGGATCCGCGCGGCGAGCGCGGCGACCACGCCGACCAGCTCCCGGTCCTCGGTGCAGATCAGCACGTCGAGGTCGATCCGGTCGACCTCCGGGTCGGCCAGCAGCGGCGCGCTGACGTGGTTGAACGCGGCGCAGACCCGGGAGTCGGGCAGCAACGCGGCGGCCTGCTGCACGGCACTGCCCTCGGCGACCGTGAGCGCGTAGGGGCCCTGCTTGTCGAAGCCCAGCGGGTTGACGCAGTCGACGACGATCTTGCCGGCGAGCGGCTCGGCGAGCGCGGCGACGGTGGCGGCGTGCCCGTCCCACGGCACCGCGATGACGACCACGTCGCTGCGCCGGGCCACCTCCTCGTTGCCGGCGCCGGCCACCCGGGCCCCGGCGGGCACGCCGGGCAGGGCCGCGATCTCCTCGGCGGACTGCGCGGCCCGCTCGGCGGAGCGGGATCCGATCAGCACGGACTGGCCGGCGCGGGCGAACCGGTAGGCGAGGCCCCGCCCCTGGTCGCCGGTGCCGCCGATGATGCCGACGGTCAGCCCGGACACGTCGGGCAGCGTGCTCGCGTCGTAAGCCATGCCGCCATCCTCGCAAACCGGCGGCGCCGGCAGCAGCGGCGGGCGCTGTGACAATCCCCGCTGCCAGCGGCGGGCACCGGCGGCGTCAGGCCCGCTCGACGCGCGAGCCCCGGCGGCATCAGGCCCGCTCGAAGGCACCGCGCAGCGCCGGCGGTGTCAGGCCCGCTCGAAGGCCACCGCGCGGGCGACCGGGTCGGCGGTGACGAGCCGGACCCGGACCCGCTCGCCGAGCGGCAGCTCGCCGAGGCAGCGGGCGCGCACCGGCGGGTCGTCCAACGCCACCGTGCCGCCGGGTCGCCGGCCCGGTCGGGCCTTGCCGTCCGCGGGCGCGTCGACGTCCAGCACCGCCGCGTCGAAGGTCTCCCCCACCCGGTGCTGGAGCACCACCGCCTCGGCCAGCTCGATCGCGCCCCGGGTGGCCGCCGAGGCCGTCCGGTCGGTCGTGGCCATCGCCTCCGGCAGCCGGGGCAGCGCCGCGCGGGCCCAGTCGGGCACCGCCCGGCCCTCGTGCAGGGCCAGGCAGACCTCCGTGGCGTAGCGGTCGGCCAGTCGTCGCAGCGGCGCGGTGACATGGGCGTACGCGGCCGCGACCCCGCCGTGCTCCCGCTGCTCGGGCGGCGCGCCGTCGAAGGCCGTGTACGCGGCGCCGCGCATCAACTCGGCGGCCTGGTCGACGAAGGCGGCGGCCCGGGGCTGCGACGGGTCCAGGCCGGCGATCACCTCGCCGGGGCCGGCCCCGTCCGGCCAGTGCACGCCCAGCGGGGCGGCGGCGGCCCGCAGCCGCGCCACCGCCTCGGGCTTCGGCGCCGGCATCGTACGCAGCAGACCGATCCCCCCGGCCAGCATGATGTCGGCGGCGGCCATCCCGGTCAGCAGCGAGATCTGGGCGTTGTGCTCCTCCATCGGCACCGGCCCGCGCAGCACCAGCCGCCAGCCGTCGCCGTCGGCCTCCACGTCCTGCTCGGGCAGCGGCAGGTTGATCGCTCCCCGGCGCAGGCCGCGGGTGGTGAGCAGCGCCCCGATCTCGGGCAGCAGGGCGATCGGGTCGGGCAGCCGGCCCGCGTCGGCCGCCGCCTGGACACCGATGTAGTCCAGCTTGGCCCGGCTGCGGACCAGCGCGCGTTCCAGCGCGACCCCGACGGTGCCGCCGTCGGAGTCCAGGTCGACGGTCCACACGACGGCGGCCCGGTCGACGTCCGGCAGGAGGCTCGCCGCGCCCTCGCTGAGGGTCGCGGGGTGCAACGGCACGGTGCCGTCGGGCAGGTAGACGGTCTGCCCGCGCCGCCAGGTCTCCTCCTCCAGCGCGCCGCCGGGGCGCACGTGGGAGGCGACGTCGGCGATCGCGTACGTCACCCGGTAGCCGCCGCCGGGGCGGCGGGCGAGGTGCATCGCCTGGTCGAGGTCGCGCGACTCGGCGGGGTCGACGGTGACGAACGGGACGTCGGTGCGGTCGGCGGCGGGCCGGGGCGGCGTGGTCGCCGCGGCGTCGGCCTCGCGCTGCGCCGCGGCCGGGAACCCCTCGGGCAGTCCCAGCTCGCGGCGCAGCGCGCCGAAGTCGATGCGGGGTGCGAGTACGCGTCGGATCACCACGGGGTCAATCCTGACAGTGTGGCGGATGATCCGCTTCCCGGCGAGCGCCGGTCGCCCGCGTCGGGGTCAGTCGGCCATCCGCGTCGCGGTCAGCCGGTCGCCCTGCGCGCGCTCGCCCGTACGCCCCGGGGAGCGGTGGCCCGGGCCGCGGCCGTCGGAGCGGGCGCCTTGCGGGCGGTGACCTTCCTGGCCGGCGCCTTGACGACGGTCGCCTTCTTCGCCGGGGCCTTCTTCGCCGCCGCCTTGCGGGTGGTGGCCGAGGAGGTCGCCGTGGCCTTCCTGGCGGGAGCCTTCGTCGCGGCGGCCTTGCGGGCGCCGCCGGTGGGCCGGGTCGCGGCCGTCTTCCTGGGCGGCGTCGTCTTCTTGGCGGCAGCCTTCTTCGCCGTCGTGGCGGTCTTCTTCGCGGGGGCCTTGGCCGCCGTGGCGGTCTTCTTCGCCGGAGCCTTGGCCGCCGTGGCGGTCTTCTTCGCCGGAGTCTTCGCCGCCGTGGCGGTCTTCTTCGCCGTCGAGGTGGCCTGGCGGGCGGCGGTGGTGGTCCTGGCGGGGGCCTTCTTCGCCGGCGCGGTGGTCTTCCTCGCCGTGGTGGCGGCCTTCGTCGCCGCCTGCCGGGCGGGCGTCTTCGCCGACGTCGTCTTCTTCGCCGCCGTGCTCCTGGCCGCCACCGTCGTCCGCTTCGCCGCGGCGGGGGCCTTCTTCGCGGCGGTGGCGGTCGCCTTCTTCGCCGCGGCCGTCGTCTTCTTCGCCACGGTGGCGGTCCTGGTCGCCGCCTTCTTCGCGGGGGCCTTCGCGGCGGTGGTCTTCTTCGCCGGAGCCCGGCCCGCACCGCCGGTCGCCTTGCCGGCCGGCGCCTTCTTCGCCGCCGTGGGCGTGGTCGACGGGCGTGCGGTCCGCGTCGTACCCGCGGTCCGCTCCGCCGCGGCGGTCTTCCTGGCGGTCGTGGTGCGGCTGGCGGCCGGGCGGGTGGTGGCCTGCTGTGCTTCGGCCATCTGGGTTCCCTTCCTGGGGAGTGCTCTCGCCCTCGCGGAGCACCGATCACCTCGGCGCGGGCCGTCCCGCGCCGCCTATCTGTCCTCCCCGGCCCAGCGGGCGTCCTCGGCCTCCCACGCGTCGTTGCGCTCCCGCACGGTCTGCAGGGCGTTCTCCGCGTCGGCGGCTGAGGCGTACGGCCCGAGAACGTGCCTGGCGGGGCACACGTCGGCATCGGTCTCGACCCGGTGGTGTCGGGTGCACCAGTAGAAGTGCCCACCGCTTCCGCTGTCGCTCATGGGATCACTGTGCACCGGGAACCACCCGGCCGCCACCGGAACACCACAAGTCGCCGACGTTCTCCACAGTAGACGTGCTCCCGCCGCCAGGGGCTGGAACTGGGAAAACAGGGCTGCCGGGGTGCGCGGCGCCCCGCCGGCGTCGGCCGCGACGGGGCAGCCGCTCGGCCCGCGACGCGGCGGAGGCCGGGGAACGGACGCCCGCACCGACGCCGCCCGGCGAGGGAGCACGCCCGGGCGGCCGGCTGGTCGGGAGGTGACGCGGGGCGGCCCGCCGGTCGGGGGCGGGTTAGGGTCGCCGGATGGGCGTTCAGGACGACCTCCGGCCGCGTGGCTCCCGCCCGCCGGGACGGATCCGATGACCGGGTTCGACCCACCCCTGCGCCGCTACCTCGCCGACCTGGTCGCCGCCGCCCGCGATGTCCTCGGCGAGGACCTCGTCGGGGCGTACGCGGCCGGCTCGGTCGGGCTGGGCGCGTACCAGCCGGGGCGCAGCGACGTCGACGTCGCGCTGGTCTGTGCCGACGCCCTCGACCTCGGGCGGAGGCAGGAGCTGGTGGCGCGGCTGCGGCACGAGGCGCTGCCCTGCCCCGCGCGCGGGCTGGAACTGGTCGTGTACCGCCGGGCGGTCGCCCGCTCCGGCACGCCGGAACCCGGGTTCGAGGTCGAGCTGAACACGGGGGCGCGGATGCCGTTCCGGGCGACCTGGGCCGCCGCCGAGCGACCCGCCGAGGACGGCCTGTTCTGGTACGGCCTGGACCGCAGCATCCTGCACCAGTGCGGGCACGCCCTGCTCGGGCCGCCGGCCGCCGAGGCCTTCGCCGACCTCTCCCCCGCCGACCTGCGCCGCCTGCTGACCGACGCGCTGCGCTGGTGGCTGGCCCTGCCGACCCCGCCCGGCGACGGTCCCGCCCCGGGGGCCGAGGACGCGGTGCTCGGCGCCTGCCGATCGCTGGTCAAGGTCCGCCACGGGGTCTGGCTGTCGAAGGTCGACGCCGGCCGCCGGCTGGTCGCCGACGGCCGGCCGCCCCACGCGACCGCCGGGCCGACCGGCGACGGCGGGGCCGCCGACCTGATCGCACGGTCGATCGCGGCGCGGGTCGGCGGGCCGCCGCCGAGCGGTCCCGAGGCCCGCGCCTTCCAACGCGACGTGCTGGACGAGATCCGCGCAGCGGCGGTGTGACGGACGGACCGGGCCGGACCGGATCGGACCGGGCGAAGCATGGCGGGGCCGGCCGTTCGGACCGGTCGCTCGGCCCGCTACCGGGTCAGGACGGGCGGATGACCGGTTCGGGGAGGACGTGGTCGGCGACCGGCTCCGGCCGGCCCCGGGCGGCGCGGATCGCCCAGGCCAGCGCGTAGGGGGCCCAGGCGAGGTAGAGCAGCGGCTCCAGCAGGACCGCGTCGGTGATCAGGAAGATCTCCTGTTCGGTCGGCCCGGGCAGCCCGAGCGCCGAGTCGGTGTAGCAGGCGAGGAGCCACAGCGGGGCGAAGGTGGGGTCCACGCCATCCGGCACCCCGTCGACGACGGTCCCCGTGCCCGTCGGAACCTGGCTCAGCACGGCGACGATCGTCGCCAGGTCGGCGACGACGATCGCGCCGAGCACGCCGACGCACCACGCGAGGCGGACCCGGCCGCGCCCGGCCAGCCTTGTCGTCGCGCGCAGCACCAGTGCCAGGCCGGCGAGCCAGAGCGTCAGCCCGGGCGCGACGCGGGCCAGCGCGTCGACGTCGTCGAGCACGGCGTACCCGGCGGCCGCGACGGTCAGCGCGACGGGGACCACGATGCCGAGGGGCACGCGCCACCCTCCGGCGGGCGCGCCCCGGGCCAGCCGTTGCGCGAGCGCGGCCAGCCCCACCGCTCCACAGAGGGTCAGGACGGTGGCGATCGGCAGTTGCAGGTCGAACGCCCACACGAACCGCCGGCTCAGCCATTCGGCCACGGCGCTCATCGTGACCAGGCTGACGAGCACCACCCCGACGCAGACCGACGGGGCGAGCAGGAGCGGAAGGGCGGTCCGGAGCAGTCGGCGGGCGATCGGCGCGCGGTCGGCGGCGACGCCGGAGCGGCGGGCGGCCAGGCTGGCGGCGAAGCGCAGCATCCGCACCCGCTGCCCCCGCTCGGCGAGGACCCGCAGCTCGGCGGCCCACTCCCGGCCCAGGTCGGCGCGGAGCTCCCTCGGCCAGCGGCGTCGCGCGACAGCGAGCAGCACCTCGGCCACGCGGCGGCTCACCATGCCGGCGCGCCGGTGGGCTCGATGGCGCCCCCGGACGATCGGGCGTCGGGGGTCAGGGCCCGCAGCTCCGCGAGCGCGCGCCGGGCGGCGGAGACACCCTGCGCCGTGAGCCGGTAGTAGCGTCGCGCCGGCCGGCCCACGCTGGACGGGTCGACCGCCTCCCACTCGGCGGTGAGCCACCCGGCGGAGCAGAGCCGGTGCAGCACCGGGTAGAGGGTGCCGCTGGGCAGGCCCGTCATGGCGATCAGATCCAGGCCGTAGCGCGCGACGTCCGGTTCGGCCAGCAGCGCGGCGAGCACCCGCGCGACCGGGATGGTGATGCGCACGGCAGGTACTATATCGAAACTCTACATAGGGTGGGGGCCCTGCCGGTTCTCGGCCGGGCCCCCACCGGGTCAGCCGGTGACGGGCTCCACCGGGATCCAGAGTTCGGCATCCGCCTCCGTGCCGTCCGCCGACAGGCGGGTACGCGAGATCTCCGGCCCCGGCCGGCTGCGGTACGGGTTGGACGGGAACCACTGGGTGAACACGTCCCGCCACAGGTACTGCACCGCCTGCGGGAACGCCCCGGAGGTCTCGAAGACCGCCCAGGCGCCCGCCGGCACGGCCAGCGCGTCCAGGTCCTCCGGCGCGTCCGCGCCCGTCACCACGCCGTACCAGTAGTCCAGCTCGGTGCCCTCCGCGCGGCTGTCCGCCACGTTGGCGCTGACGTTGACGATGCCCTGCGGCTCCTGGTCGGACAGGGCCTCGATCCGGCGTACCGTCTCGGGCGGGATGCCCTTGACGAAGGCGACGATCGCCGGGTTCATCCCCTCGTGCACGAGCGGTACGCGGGCCTTGCGGCCCACCAACCGGAACCCGTCCTTCTGCACGATCCGGTATCGCATGCTGCTGCTCCCTTCGACGACGAGTCGGAAGGACATCCGGGG
Source organism: Micromonospora sp. NPDC023644 (assembly GCF_040640115.1). Classification (NCBI taxonomy): domain Bacteria; kingdom Bacillati; phylum Actinomycetota; class Actinomycetes; order Micromonosporales; family Micromonosporaceae; genus Micromonospora; species Micromonospora sp. NPDC023644. The sequence goes on from NZ_JBFABA010000046.1 coordinate 34,741, forward strand.
CTGGGAGCGCAACGCCGCCCCCGTACGCCGGGCCTCGCCGGGGCCCACGCCGTGCATGGCGTGGAACGCCCGGGCGAACGCCTCGGTGGAGCCGTAGCCGTAGCGGACCGCGACGTCGAGCAGCGTCCGCTTCCCCGCGAGCACCTCCGCGCCCGCGACGGTGAGCCGCCGCCGGCGGATGTACTCGGACAGCCCGACGCCCGCCAGCGCGGAGAAGAGCCGCCGGAGGTGGTACTCCGACGTCACCGCGATCCGCGCCAGCTCGGTCACCTCGATCGGCTGGTCGAGGTGCCGCTCGATGTGCTCCATGGCCTCGTTGAGCCGCTCCAGCACCCGGTTCCCCTTCCCTGTTCCGTGCCGTAACGCTAGGCGCGCGGGCGGATGCCCGACCCGACATGCCGTGCCCGAAAGGATCGCCCCACCCCGGCCCGTCGATCACGCAGGTGTGGTGGGCGATGTAGCGCACTATGCCTGTTGTGCGGGGCACCACGACTGCATGATCGACGCGGCCGGGGCGAGGTGGTCAGGGCAGGTGGGCTGGGTCAGCTTGCCGCGACCGGGTATCCGATCGCGGTCACGGCCTCGTGCAGCCCTGCGAGGGTCACGGCCGGGTTGAGGGCCCGCACGACGGGGTCGGTGAGTGGAAGCTGGGCGACGATGCGCTCGACCGCCGTCCGGTCCAGCTCGACGTCGTCGTAGTGGTCCTCGGCGAACGCGACGTACCGCTCGGCGATGTCGTCGAGCAGTATCTCGAGCAGGCCGGAACCGTCGGGGTCGAACACGCGGATGAACGCGCCGTCGGCGGTGAACACGACGGTCCACTCGTCGCCGCTGCCGTTGTCCATCGACGCCGCCTCGTCCGCACCCCAGTCGCGGGCGTAGGCGTAGTAGGGCTCACCACCATCGACGACGCACTCCAGCACGGCGAGCGCCCTGCAACGGTCCCGCAGCACGTCGATGGACGGCAGTTCGGCGGCGATGTCGTACACGGTCACCCGGCGACCCTACGCACGGGCAGCACAGACAGCGTCACGCAACTCGGGGCGAGCGTCGAGGTCGGGGCTTCCGACTGCCCCGCCAGCCCACACCCCGGACTGGCCTGCCACGGGGTCACCCGGGTCACGGCACCGAGCGGGCGCGAGTCAACCAGCCGCTTCGACGTACGACGCCAGGTTGGCCAGCGAGGAGGCGATCCCGGCCTCGTGGACCGCCTGGTCGATGCCGGGTGGCACGTCCGTGGCGGTGACGGTCACCTCGGTCCCCCCGTCGGCGGCGGCGAAGTGCCAGGTCATGGTCATGGTGCCCGCGTACGACGGGTCGTCGGCCTCGAACACGGCCCGCTGCACCACGCGCTCCGATGGCACCAGGGCGGCAAACTCGATGTCGACGACATCCGTCGCCGCTGACGTCTTGCCGGGACTGTCGGCGGAGTCCAGGTAGGTGAGGACCATCCGGAACCCGCCACCGGGCCGGGGATCCCACCGCTCGACCCGCCCGCGCATGCCGTCCGGCGGCAACCATGCCTCCAGCGACTCCCGGTCGAGCAGGGCGCCGTAGACGGTCGCCGGTGGTGCCGCGATCACCCGGGTGGCGCGGTCGGTCCTTCCCATGGCCCGATCCTAGGACCGGGGCTCCGCAGGCCCATCCTCATCGGCGGGGTCGCGGCGCCCCGCGCATCGGACTCAAGGGCGGCCCGGGCGACGCTGGCGTGCACTCACACACCGTGAGCGGACATTCGATCTTCCGGGGCAGCGGCGTCAACTGGTGCGAGGCCGGCTGTGTCGCGCGTCGTCAATCTGCGGGTACCGGCTCGGTGGGCCGCGGCGCGAAGAAGCGGACGATGTCGTCGGCTGCGGTGGGAGACAGCATCATTGCCTGGACCCGTGCGGACATTTCGGCGATCGGGCGGATCCTGGTGAACATCGCCTCCTCGTACGCCCGGATCGCCGAGTCGGGGTCGGCGGGGTTGGTGGCGAGTTCGGCGGCGAGTTCGGCGGCATCGAGCATGGCCTGGTTGGCGCCCTCGCCGACCGGCGGCATGAGGTGCGCGGCGTCACCGATGAGGGTGATGCCCAGTCGGTGGACCCAGCGTGTGCCGGTGGGCATCGCGTCGATCGTGCGTGGGGTCGGCGGGCCGTCGCCGGCTTCGATGAGTGCGGTGAGGCTGGGGTCCCAGCCGTCGAACATCTCCAGCAGAGCCCGCTTGCTGCGGTAGGTGTCCAGGTGGCGGCCGTCCGCGCGTAGGGAGATGCCGACTCGGATGCTGCCGTCGCCGAGGCGTTGCGCTGCCAGGATCTGGTTCACGCCGACGCACCAGAGGTTTCCGGGGCCGACCAGTTCGGCGAGCTCCGGGTGGCGCCGGTCGGCGTCGCTGATGCTCAGCTCCACCAGGGTGGCCACGGAGGACAGCGGCGCGTCGGTCAGCAGCGACCGGACGACCGAGCGTGCGCCGTCCGCGCCGACGAGCACGTCGCAGTCGGCGCGGTGGCCGCCGTCGAACGTCAGCCCGAAGCCGCCGTCGGGTCGTGGCGTCGCCGCGAGGAGCCGGTGCTGCCACATCACGGTGCCGGCGGGGAGTGAATCGAGCAGAAGATCACGCAGTGCGTTGCGGTCGATCTCGGGGCGTCCCGAGAATGCGCCGGGTTGCGGCTTGTGGTGCACGAGGGTGCGTCCGGCCGGGTCGAGGATGCGATGTTCCTCGCCCTCCGGCCGGGCCTCGGACCGGAACCGGCCGGCGAGGCCCGCCGCGGCCAGGGCCTGTTGCCCGGACTCCGGGTGCAGGTCGAGCGAGCCGCCCTGCGAGCGCGCGGATCGGCTTGCCTCGCGTTCGTACACCACCGCGCCGATGCCGTGCCGGTGCAGGATCCGGGCCAGCGTCAGGCCGCCGAGGCCACCGCCGGCGATCGCGATTCGCATCATCATTTCCATTACCGTACGCTGTATATCGTGGATACGCCGTACGGTAACGCACCCCTGCCCGTCTGGGAACGGCCCGAGCCCCAGCCCCGGGCGGCTCCGGTGCCGCTGAGCCGCGCGAAGATCGCCGCCACGGCTGTCCGGCTCGCCGACGCGCACGGCCTCGACGGACTGTCGGTACGCAAGATCGCCAAAGAGCTCGGCGTCGGCCCGATGCGGCTCTACGACTACGTGATCAACAGGTCCGAACTGCTCGATCTGATGGTCGACACCGTGTACGCCCAGATCGCCGAGGCCGACCAGCACGCCGAGTGGCGCGCCACGGTGCTGGCCCTCGCCCACGCGACCCGCGAAGCCGCCCTTGACCACGAGTGGTTCGCCGACCTGCTCGGCGCACGGCCACACATAGGACCGCACGCGCTCGCCGTGGGCGAATCGACCGCGGCGGCGCTCAGCCAGGCTCCCGGCGTACGCGGTATCGACGATCTACAGCGGGCCATGGACGCCCTCAACGCGTTCGTCGTCGGAGCGCTCCGCAGGGAGATCACCGAGCGCCGCACCGCCCGTTCCACCGGCACCGACGTGCCCGCCTGGCAGGCCGCCCTCGGGCCCTACCTGACACGCATGCTCGAAACAGGCCGCTACCCCACCGTCGCCCGGCTCGTCATCGACGGCGCCCACCTCGACGCCGAGGAGACCTTCCACCACACCCTGATCACGATCCTGGACGGCATCACCAACCATCCCCGCACGTGACCTCCTGCTCGCAGGCCCGTACCGGCCGAACGCCGACCATTGCCAATCATCAACGACCATCGGCGTTCGAAGACAGAACCAGCTCAGAGCCTCATCAGGTCTCTGAGCTGGTGGGCGACGGACGAGTCGACCTGTACGCCGGATTATGACGGTGAGACGTCCGCTGACCTGGGGCGGAGCCTGGCGACAACCGCTGTAGGCCGTCGCCAGGCCGTCAGGCGTCGCAGGTGCGAAGATCGCATGTCGTCGGTTGTCACACGGACGGGTCCCAGGCGGCGAGCTGATCGAAGATTCGACGGTCGCCTTCGAACTTGAGCGACTCCAGCGGTATGCGGCCGTAGAAGAACAGGACCAGGTCGCTTGCCGTGCCCCGGGCGGAAGCGTCGGCCGTTTCGGGATCCTCGCCGGCAGCGGGCGTGAAGCGGGCGACCTGTGCCCCGTCGCGGGAAAGCCGAAGGCGCCAGGAGTGGCCCTCGGTGGCGTGGTAATCGACGATGGCGGGGTCGTGTGGCCAGGCGACCGTGGTTGCGCAGACGGTGAACTGGCAGTCGTCGAAACCGTCGAGGGCGACCTCGTCTGGTAGCGGCTGCGGGGCACCCAGGGTGAGCTGAGCGTCGTAGGTGTACACCGCGATCTCGGGGACCTGTCGCCGCGCCCAGGCACCAGAGGTTTGTGGTGACGGCGAGTCATCCCACCACGTCCAACAACTGCGATCCGGGCCGGCCTCACGCAGCGCGCTCGTCAGTTGCTCGATGGACTCGGTCCACCAGGCCAGCAGTGCCTCGCGTTCCCGAGGCGCACCCATGCCGTCGTCCCAAGCCGACTTCTCTGGAGGCGCGTCTGCCGGCCCTGCGGCGACGATGGCGGCTGATTTGCGGCGGGCCATGCCCACGTGTTGCACAAGATCGAACAGCGTCCGCTCGGGATGGGTCGGAACCTGCATGTCGAGGCGGGGCGCCGCAGCGACCGCGGCGCGGAAGGCGGTCGACCGTTCGTTGATCAGCCGCAGATGATCAGAGAACGTGAGAGTTTCATGCACCCGGTTTTCTACCACTGGGCTCCGACGACCGGACAGCGAATTTCGCAACCGATCGCGCCGGCCGCCCTACGGAAGCTGCAAGATGAGCGGCTGATCGTCACCCGCCAGGGCAGCGGCACCTTCGTACGCGCCAACACGGAACGCCCGGTCGGACTCCGGCCGCACCCCGGAGTCGATCCGGGTCCGCGTCCTGATCTCCGACATGACCGCACCGATGGCGATCCCCTGCCGCGCCGAGGACCAGGCCGACGACCCCGGCATCCGCGCCCGAGCCCGCCGCATCACCGACCGCTCGATCGACGCCCTCACCGACGCCGTCCAGCAACTTGCCGACCTCGGGTTGGTCAAGACCGCCACCACCGAGGTACGCGTCCACCGAGCCGCCCCACTGTTCAAACTCTTCATCATCAACGAGCAGGAAGCGTCCTTCGGCTTCTACCCGGTGGTCAAGCACACCGTCTCCGTCGAGGGCAAGCCGATGGCGATCTACGACGCGATGGGCAAGGACGCGATCCTCTTCCCGTTCACGCCCAGCGACGAGGACGCCAGCAACGACGCCCTCTACGTCGAGCAGGCCCGCGCCTGGTTCGACAGCATGTGGGGCAGGAACCAGCCCCAGCGAGTCCGTGACGGAAGCCGGCGGGTCGGCCTGGTCGAGTGGTCGGGGCTTCCGGCTGCCGCGCCAGTCCAACCCCGGAACTGGCTTGCCACGAATACCGAGTCGCGGCACCAACTCCACCGCCAGGACGTGCCCGCCCCTTCCCCGCAGCTGCCGGCCCTACTCGGGAGCCACCGGGCGCCGGCCCCGGAGATGTCCCCACGGCGGCACAGCGCGCCCTACCCCAGCCCCGATTTACTGAGCCCGTACTCAGGGCGTCCCCAGGGCGTCAGGGGCGTCCTCAGGACGTCAAACGTCGGCCAAAGTTGGCCAAGAACGACCATTGACACCCCGAACATAGAACCAGCTCAGAGCCCTTGATCGCAGCTCTGAGCCGGTGGGCGACGGACGAGTCGACCTGTACGCCGGATTCTGTGACCGGCGCGCGCCCCGAGGGCTCGCGTCGGCGGCGGCCATCCATCTAGGCCTGCCGTCGCCGGCAGGCTCGAGCGGCCTACCCGCAGACATCGGGCGGGCCGCCCTCAAGCGTCTGCGCGGGTCGTCAACCTGCTGGCCGACGGCCCTTTCTTGGCCTTGCTCCGGGTGGGGTTTACCGAGCCACCCCGGTCACCCGGGGTGCTGGTGGGCTCTTACCCCACCGTTTCACCCTTACCGTCCCCGATGGGGTCGGCGGTCTGTTTTCTGTGGCACTGTCCCGCGGGTCGCCCCGGGTTGCCGTTAGCAACCACCCTGCCCTGTGGAGTCCGGACGTTCCTCGGCGGCGGGCCGGAGCCCGCCGACGCGACCGCCCGGTCGACTCGTCCGTCGCGCACCCATCCTAACGACGCCACGGCCGCGTCTATTGCCACCCCGGTCGACCGGCACCCGTCCCGCCGGGAGCGCGTACTAGCCTCTGGTGACCATGGATGTCTCCGACGCCGCGCTGCTGCTCGCCGCCGGTCTCGCCGCGGGCACGGTGAACGCGGTGGCCGGCGGGGGCTCGCTCATCACCTTCCCGGCGATGATCGCGGTGGGCCTGCCGCCGGTGCCGGCCAACGTGAGCAATTCGGTCGCGGTCTTCCCGGGGTACGTGGCGAGTGTGGCGGGCAGCCGGCAGGACCTGCCGCCCCGGCGGGCGCTGGTCACGTTGGTGCCCACCACGATCGTCGGCACGATCGCCGGCGCCCTGCTGTTGCTCGCCACCCCCGCCCGGGCGTTCGAGCTGGTGGTGCCGTTCCTGGTGCTCGGGGCGACGGCGGTGCTCGCGTTCCAGGATCCGCTGCGCCGGCTGGTCGGCCACCCCCGCGATCTGTCGCCGCGCCGCCGTACGGTCACCGTGCAGGCCATGGTCGCCGTCGGCGCGGTGTACGGGGGCTACTTCGGCGCGGCGCTCGGGGTGATGCTGGTCGCGGGCCTGGCCCTGGTGCTGGACGTGACGCTGGCCCGGGTGAGCGCGATCAAGAACCTGCTCTCCGCCCTGGTCGGGCTGACCACGCTCGTGGTGTTCGCGCTGTTCGGGCCGGTGAACTGGGCGGCCGTCGCGGTGGTCGCGCCCGCGACGCTGGCCGGCGGGTACGCCGGCGCGCGGTTGGTCCGCCGGCTGCCGCCGGTGGTACTCAAGGTGCTGATCGTGGTCTTCGGCACGGCGATCGGGCTCTACCTGCTCCAGCGCGCGCTGCGTTGACCCGGCCCGCCCGCCGGCCGACCCGCGGCACGGCGGCCGGCTAGTGGTCGTTCAGCGTGAAGAAGAGCGTCCGGTGCTCGACGTCCAGGAAGGCGGCCCGCCACCGCGTCGACGGGTTGCCCTCGTCGTACGACCGGCTGTGCAGCCACCGGGGCGCGGCCGGCAGGAACGGCGCGAGGGCGGGCCACGCGTCCGCCGGCCCGCCGGAGTGAGGAGCCTGGTCCGGACCGGCGGGCGCGTACGGCTCGAAGCCGTACCGCTGCGCCAGCGTCCGCGCGTCCTCCGGGCGCAGCCGGACCACGCCCTGGTACGCCCAGTCCGTCGGGCCCGGCGCGCGGCCGCACGGGTCGCCCGACGCGCGCAGCTGCCAGTGGATCTCCGGGTAGTCGCCGAGGTCCGGCAGTTGCTCGGGCGGGGCCCACCGGTCGGTGCGGACCTTCGCCTCCTCGACGCGCACCGACTCCCGGCACGCGCCCGCCTCGTCCGGGTCGTCGCCGACGGCCAGGATCGCGGCCCCCACGCACCCGGCGACCAGCGTCAGCAGCGCGGCGGAGCCGCCGAGGACGGCCACCAGCACCGCGCGTCTCGTCATGGTCGTCAGCGTACGAAGCGCGTCCACCCCGACCGCGCGGGACGGCGCGTCGCCCCCGGCCGGGAGGGGCCGGGGGCGACGCGATCCGGGAGGGGCTCAGGCGACCGGTTCCGGGGCGGCGTCGGCGTCGGCGCGCGGGCCGGGCACGACGCGCGGGTCGCCCTCGTCGGCGAAGTAGTCGTCCGACGTGGTGCCGTCGCCGCCGTCGCGCACCTTCGCCGCCCGCAGCACGACCGTCAGCAGCGCCGCGACCGCGAGGTTGACCAGCACCGCCACGATCCCGACGTAGATCGTCTTCGGGGTGTCGAAGCCGAAGTCGGCCAGCGGGAACGCCGAGCCGCCGAAGTGCTTGCGGCCGGTGGCGGCGTTCGGGATCTGGTAGAGCATCCACATGCCCAGCCCCATGCCCGCGACCCAGCCGCCGATCAGCGCGCCGCGGTGGAACCAGCGGGTGTAGAGGCCGAGGGCCACCGCCGGCAGCGTCTGAAGGATGATCACGCCGCCGATGAGCTGGAGGTCGATGGAGAACTGCGGGTCGAGGAAGACGATGCAGGCCACCGCGCCGACCTTCACCACCAGCGAGGTGATCTTGGAGACGTTCGCCTCCTGCGCCGGGCTGGCGTCCCGCTTCAGGTACTCCTTGTAGATGTTGCGGGTGAACAGGTTCGCCGCCGCGATCGACATGATCGCCGCCGGCACCAGCGCGCCGATACCGATGGCCGCGTAGGCCACGCCGGCGAACCAGTCGGGGAACTGCTGGTCGAACAGGACCGGCACCACCGTGTTGCTGTCCACGGTGCCCTCCTTCGACCCGGGCAGCGGCTTGACCCCGGCCGCGATGGCCATGAAGCCGAGCAGCGCGATCAGGCCGAGCAGCAGGCTGTACGCGGGCAGCGCCGACATGTTCCGCTTGATCACGTCGCGGTTCCGGCTGGCCAGCACACCGGTGATGCTGTGCGGGTAGAGGAACAGCGCCAGTGCCGAGCCGAACGCCAGCGTGACGTACTGGAGCTGGTTGTTGGCGTTGAGCAGCACCCCGTCGTTGGGGTTCGGCGACGCGTCGAACTTCGCGTCCGCGGCGTCGAAGATCTCGCCCCAGCCGCCCAGCTTGTACGGCAGGTACAGCACCGCCACCAGGATCACGATGTAGATCAGCGTGTCCTTGACGAAGGCGATCAGCGCCGGCGCGCGCAGCCCCGACTGGTAGGTGTACGCGGCCAGGATCGCGAAGGCGATGATGATCGGCAGGTGCCGGGCCAGGGTGCTCTCGCCGGTCACCCCCATGGTCTTGAGCACCGCCTCGATGCCGACCAGTTGCAGCGCGATGTACGGCATCGTCGCCACGATGCCGGTGATCGCGATCAGCAGCGCCAGCACCGGGGAGTCGAACCGTTTGCGGACGAAGTCCGCCGGGGTGACGAAGCCGTGCCGGTGCGAGACCGACCAGAGCCGGCACAGCACCAGGAACACCAGCGGGTAGATGACGATGGTGTACGGGACGGCGAAGAAGCCGGCCGCGCCGGCACCGAACATCAGCGCCGGCACCGCCACGAAGGTGTACGCGGTGTACAGGTCACCGCCGACCAGGAACCAGGTGATCCAGCCGCCGAAGTTGCGCCCGCCCAGCCCCCACTCGTCCAGGTGGGCCATGTCCTTCGGGGCGCGCCAGCGGGCCGCCACGAAGCCCATGGCGCTGACCAGCAGGAAGAGCACCGAGAAGACGACGATCTCGGTGAGGTGGTCGCGCCACATCAGCGGCCACCCGCATCCGTGCCGGCCGGCCCTTCCGACGGACGGCCACCCCGCTTCTTCGTCATCTGGTACACCAGCGTGGTGGTGGCCACGCCGAGCAGGATGTAGGCGAGCTGGAGCCAGTAGAAGCGCGGGAAGCCGAGGAACCGCGGCGAGTCGGCGTTGAAGAAGACCGGGATCAGGGGCACCACGATGGGGATGAAGAGCAACCAGTTCCAGGGGCTGTGGTCCTTCGCCCTGGACCGCGCCACTGTGGGCGCCTCCGGCTCGGGTGCGGCCATTGCGACAAACCTCCGCGTGTCGTAGATCGGCACTGATGACGGCCGGAGGCTACGACTCTGTGAGCCCGGTCACGTTCGACCGGGGGAGGTTGCTGCGCCGAACGGCGGACGGCGTGCGCCGAACGGCGACGCCGGGGCGGCCGGACGACCGGCCGCGCCCGGCTCAGATCGCGGCGAGGTGGGCGGTGTCGTTGACCGTGCGGACGGCGACGCCGCCGTCGGGCCACGTGTCGAGCACCGAGATGCCGGCCGCGTCCAGGAACAGCCGGTGCAGGAAGCCGTCACCGGCCGCGAGGGCGTCGCGCAGCACCAGCTTGATCGGCGAGACGTGCGAGACCACCACCACGGTCTCCCCGGGGTACGCCCGGCAGAGCCCGTCGACCGCGCGGCGGCAGCGCTCGGCGACGTCGGCGAACGACTCGCCGCCCGGCGGGGCCACCCGGGCCGAGGCGAGCCAGGCGTCCATCTCCCCCGGCCACTCCTGGCGTACCTCGGCGAAGGTGCGCCCCTCCCAGGCCCCGAAGTCGCACTCGATCAGGTCGTCCTCGCGGCGCACCGGCACGCCGCCGAGCGCCCCGGCGATCGCCTCGGCGGTCGCCGTACACCGGGACAGGGGCGAGCTGACCACGGCCGCGACGGTCGGGGCCAGCCCGGCCACCCGGGCGGCCGTGGCCCGGGCCTGGGCCCGGCCGCGCTCGGACAGCGGCACGTCGCCGCGGCCGGAGTAGCGGCGCTGCTCGGTGTACGCGGTCTCGCCGTGCCGGACCAGGACGAGCCGGGTGGCGGTGAAGCTCGGCCGCGGCTCCCAGGAGGCGGGCGCGGTGGCCGGGTCGGTGCCGGTGGTCGCCGCCGACGCGGCGCGGGCGGCCTCCTCGCGGGCCCGCGCCCGGGCCGGCGAGTCGG
>NZ_JBFABA010000047.1:0-45138 GCF_040640115.1 Micromonospora sp. NPDC023644
GCGGCTCGTCGCGGCCGACGTAGCTGAGCCCGGCGCCACCGAGCAGCAGCGCCGCCGCCAGCCCGCCGCCGACCAGCGCCGCCCGGGCGCGGCCGGACCGCAGCCACGTCCACCGGCCCGGCTCCTCGCCGAACGCGGTGCTGGCGAGGCTGGTGGCCCCGCCGGTGCCGTCCGGGAACGGGAAGAGGGCGGCGAGCAGGGCCGCCCGCCGGGCCAGCTCGCGCAGGCCGCGCTCCTCCCACCGCGGCCCGTACGCCTCGGCGGCCACCCGCTCCAGCACGGCGAGGAAGACCTGGGCGGGCTGCGGCCGCTCGGCCGGTTGCTTGGCCATGCCGTGCCGCAGCAGGTCGTGCACCGGCTCGGGGGCCGGGTCGGTGGGGACCGGCGCGCGGGCGTGCTGCTGGCGCAGGGTGAGCAGGTCCCGCCCGTCGAAGGGCGGCCGGCCGGTGAGGCACTCGTAGAAGGTGGCGGTGGCCGCGTAGATGTCGCAGGCCGGGCTCGCCGGCGCGCCCGTCCACTGCTCGGGCGCCATGTAGCGGGGGGTGCCGGTGACGCTGACGCCCGAGCTCTCGCCCACCGGCATGGCGATCCCGAAGTCCGCCAGCTTGCTGGTGCCCTCGGCGGTGACCAGGACGTTCTCCGGCTTGTAGTCGCGGTGCACCACGCCCCGGGCGTGTGCCGCGCCGAGCCCGGCCAGCGAGCCCTTGAGGACGCAGAGCGCCGACTCCGGGGTCGTCGCTCCGTGCGCGCGCAGCATCTGCCGCAGGGACACGCCGTTGACCAGCTCCATGACGATCGCCGCGCCGCCGGGCGACTCGACGTACTCGTAGAGGCGGGAGACGTGCGGGTCGTCGATCCCGGCGAGCAGCCGGGCCTCGGCGCGGAACGCGGTGCGGAACGCCGGATCGTCGCCGATGCCGCCGGTGAGGTACTTGATCGCGACCGGTGTGCCCGTCGCGTCGTGCACGGCGAGGTCCACCCGGCCGGACGCGCCCGCGCCGAGCTGCCGCACCGGCCGGTAGCCGGAGACCTGCCAGCCCGTCACGCGTTCACCTCCCCGGCTGCGGAGGCGGTGGGGCCGCCTCCGGGGGTCATTGTGGTCGCGGGAGCCGGCGCGGCCATCGGCGCAACGGCTGCTTCCGGCCCCCGGACGTCCGGGACGTCCCGGCGGGTGGCGGCATGGTCGGTTACGGACACACGCCACTGGTAGCACCCGCCGGCAAGCACGCCGCGCGCCGCGCTCCCGCCCCGCCGACTGCACTAGGGTGCAGGCCGTGGGCAGCGAGGCGACTCCCGAGGCAGCGACCCGTCGGCCGATGACGACCCGTCGGTGGCTCACTGTCCTGTTGCTGACGATGACCGCCCTGGTCCTGCTCGGCGGTGGCGCGGGCGCCGCCGCGCTGCGGCACACCGCCGCGGTCTCCAACGACCTCGCCGACCGGGTCGCCCCGGCCCGTACGGCGGTCGGCCAGCTCGACAGCGGCCTACTCGCCCAGGCGGCGGCCGTACGCGGCCACGTCGTCACCGGCGACCCGCGGTTCCTCGACTCGTACCGGCAGGGCGTCGAGAGCGAACGCGCCACCATGTCCCGGCTGCGCGGCCTGCTCGCCGACGAGCCGGAGGCGCTGGGCGACCTGGACCGGGCGCAGCGGCTGGCCGACCGCTGGCGCACGGAGTTCGCCGAGCGCCTGGTCGCCTCCCGGCAGGCCGGCGCGACGCCGGAGCAGCTGGCGCCGCTGGTGACCGGGGACGCGGAGACCTTCACGGCGGTCCGCGCCGAGCTGACCGGGCTGGTCGGCCGCCTGGACGGGATCCGGGACGCCGGCCGGGACGACCTCGACGGCGCGCGGGCGCTGCGGGACCTGACGTTCGTGGCGATCCTGGCGGCCCTGCTGCTGTGCGGGATCGTCGGATCCGTGCTGGTGCGCACGAGGATCCTGCGGCCCCTGGACCGGCTGGGCGCCTCGGTGCGGCAGGTGGCCGGCGGCGACTTCCGGCACCGGCTGCGGCCCGACGGCCCGGCCGACATCGCCCGGCTGACCAGCGACGTGGAGACGATGCGCCGCGCGGTGGTGGAGGCGTGGGAGCGCAGCCAGCACGACCGGGACGCGCTGGAGCAGCAGGCGGCCGAGCTGCGCCGCTCCAACGAGGACCTGGAGCAGTTCGCGTACGTCGCGTCGCACGACCTGCAGGAGCCGCTGCGCAAGGTGGCGTCGTTCTGCCAGATGCTGGAGCGCCGCTACGCCGACCAGCTCGACGACCGGGCCCGGCAGTACATCGGCTTCGCCGTCGACGGGGCGAGCCGGATGCAGGAGCTGATCAGCGACCTGCTCACCTTCTCGCGGATCGGCCGGGTCTACGGCGACCTGCGGGAGGTCGACCTGGCCGAGGTGTTCGCGCAGGCCGAGGCGAACCTGTCCCGGGCGGTGGAGGAGTCCGGCGCGACGATCACCCGCGACCCGCTGCCCACCGTACGGGGCGAGCCGACCCTGCTGACCATGCTCTGGCAGAACCTGCTCGGCAACGCGGTCAAGTTCCGCAGCCCCGACCGGGCGCCGCTGATCCGGGTGACGGTGACGGACACCGGGGATGCCTGGTCCTTCGCCGTCGAGGACAACGGCATCGGCATCGACCCGCGGTACGCCGAGAAGATCTTCGTCATCTTCCAGCGCCTGCACCCCCGGGGCGCGTACCCGGGCACCGGCATCGGGCTCGCGGTGTGCAAGAAGGTCGTCGAGTTCCACGGCGGGACGCTGGGCCTGGACGAGGCGTACCGCGACGGGACGCGCTTCGTGTTCACGATGCCGCGGGTGTCGACGGCGGTCGTACCCGGGCAGCCCGGCGAGCCCGCGGCGGAGTCGGCGGCCACGGCCTGAGCCTCCCCGCCGCCCCGACTCAGGCCTGCGGCTGCCGGTGGCCGTCGCCGGTCACCGGCGCGGCGGGTTCCGGCGGCCCGGCGGGCGGGCGCTCGGCCGGCGGCTCCGCGTCGCGGGTGAACTTGTCGAAGAAGCGCAGCAGCTCCACCGGGAACGGCATCACCAGGGTGCTGTTCTTCTCCGCCGCCACGTCCACCACCGTCTGGAGCAGCCGCAGCTGGTAGGCCCCCGGCGTGCTCGCCATCGCCCGGGACGCGTCGGCGAGGCGGCGGGACGCCTGGTACTCGCCGTCGGCGGCGATCACCCGGGCGCGGCGTTCGCGTTCCGCCTCGGCCTGGCGGGACATCGACCGTTTCATCCCCTCGGGCAGCGCGACGTCCTTGACCTCGACCCGCTCGATCAGCAGCCCCCACGGCTCCTCCGTGGGCGCGTCGATGACCGCCTTCAGCTCGGCGTTGACCCGGTCCCGGTCACCCAGCACGGTGTCCAGGTCGGCCTTGCCGATCACCGAACGCAGGGCGGTCTGCGCCACCTGGAGCACGGCCGAGGGGTAGTCCCGGACGTTGACCAGCGCCTTCACCGGGTCGACGACCCGATAGTAGACCACCGCGTCGACGGTGAGGGTGACGTTGTCCCGGGTGATCGCCCCCTGCGGGGGCACCCCGATCACGGTCGTCTGCATGCTGACCCGGACCATCCGGTCGGCGACGGGGACGATCAGCCGCAGGCCGGGCTCCCGCACCGGCGTCAGCACCCGGCCGAAGCGGAACACGACGCCGCGCTGGTACTGCTGCACCAGCCGGACGCTCAGCGCGCCGACGAGCGCCAGGAGCGCGACCACGATCACCACGCCGACCACGACCGCTTCCACGGCACCCCCGATCCGTTCGGCTCCCCGCCGCCGCCCCTTTCCCGCTGCGCCGGGAAGTAGTCCCCGGCGTCGCCGGTGCCCGGCCCTTCGATCAGCCCGCCGCCCCGCCGCGGTCGTGCGTGCGGGCGGCCACCAGCGCGATCCCGCACGCCGCGGCGGCGGCCAGCGGGGCGATCAGGAAGCCGACGGTCACCTGCCCCGCCGCGTCCAGCAGCGCCCCGGCCGCCGCCGCGCCACCCGCGCTGCCGACCGAGAACGCCGTCGCCGCCCAGGCGAACGCCTCGGCCACCGTGCCGGCGGGCGCCACGTCGTCGATCGCCACGAAGGCGATGGTGAGCAGCGCCGGAAGCGCGAGTCCGCTGACCGCCATCAGCGCCAGCATCACCGCCGGGGCCGGGGTGAGCAGCAGCGGCAGGTAGCCAACGGCGAAGACCCCGACGGCGCGCGGCAGGGTGGCGTAGCGGCGCAGACCGCCGAAGCGCACGTAGAGCAGGCCGCCGACCAGCGCCCCGGTGGCCTGCGCGGCGAGCAGCCAGCCCGCCCAGGAACGGGCCCCGGCCGACTCGGCGTACCCGGTCGCGGCGACGGTCACGCTGCCCACCGCCGCGCCGACCAGCAGCAGCGCGGCCAGGACCAACCGGAGCCGGCCGGCCCGCAGCGGCCCGGCCCAGTGCCGTACCGCCGGCCCGCCGCGCCAGCGTCGGACCGCGTCGGTCGTGGCGAACCACGCGGTACCGGCGGCCTGGAAGAGCGCGGCGGCGGCCAGACCGCCGGCCGGGCCGGCCAGGCCCACGGCGGCGAGCGTGACCACCGGGCCGAGGATGAAGATCGCCTCCTGCACGGCGATGTCCAGGGTGTACGCGGTCTGCACCCGGTGCGCGGGGAGGAGGTCGCGCCAGAGCACCCGCAGGCACGACTCGAAGGGCGGCGCCCCCGCCCCGGCCAGGGCGGCGGCGAGCACGGTCACCGGCAGGTTCACGTGCGCGGCGGTGAGCGCGAAGCCGAGCGTCGAGGCCGCCACGGCCAGCCACAGCACCGGCGGCTGCCGCCAGCGCTCCGCCATCCGGGCGAGCATCGGCTGGCCCACCGCGGTGCCGGCGGTGAACGCGCCGACCAGCAGGCCCGCGACGGTCAGCGTCATCGTCTCGCGGGCGAACACCAGCAGGGCCAGCGGGGCCGCGCCCAGCGGAATCCGGCCGAGCAGGCTGGCCGCCAGGACCCGGGCGGTCTGCGGCGCCCGGAGCACGGCGAGAGCGGAGGTGTCGGTGGGATCGGGGTCGGTGGGTCGTCCGCCGGCGGGTGGCCGCTCGGCGGGCGGTACGAGTTCGGTGTCGTCGGGCACGGGCATGACGGATCGCTCCCGGATCGTGGCGGAGGTGGACCGGAGGACGGCGCGGCGCCGGGCCGGTCAGGGAGCGAAGTCGGAGCGTTCGTGGTCGTTGCCGTACAACGGCAGGTCCGGGGTGATCCAGCGGCCGTAGGCGGCGGCGACGGCGTCGAGCGGGATCACGTGGACAGTCTAGGCCGAGCCAGCGGGACCGGATTGGACCTCGCCGCGCCACCACCCGTGCTCCCTACGATGGCGGCCCACGACTCGCCGCGCCGCCGGGAGGACGTCATGCGGGAGCGCTTCGCCGACCTGTCCACGCCGCTGATCGCCGACGCCTGCGTACGCCTCGGCGTGCCCCCGCGCGTGGCGCCGGCCGGGATCCGGGCGGTCGTGCCCGGCCACCGCCTCGTGGGCCGGGTGCTGCCGGTGCGTCACCACGGCAGCGTGGACGTGTTCCTGGAGGCGTACGGGAACGCCGCCGCCGGCGACGTCCTCGTCATCGACAACGGCGGCCGGAGCGACGAGGCGTGCGTCGGGGACCTGGCGGTGCTGGAGGGCGTCGCGGCCGGGATCGCCGGCCTCGTCGTCTGGGGGCTGCACCGCGACACCCCCGAGCTGGTGGAGATCGGCCTGCCCGTCTTCAGCTACGGCAGCCTCCCGGCGGGTCCGGCCCGCCTGGACCCGCGGGAGCCGGAGACGCTCACCAGCGCCCGGGTCGGGCCGCACCTGGTGACCGCCGACGACCTCGTCGTCGCCGACGACGACGGGGTGCTGTTCCTGCCCGCCGGCCGCGCCCCCGAGCTGTTCGCGGCGGCGGAGCGGATCGGGACCGTCGAGCGGGTCCAGGCGCGGCGGATCCGCGCCGGGGAGACGCTGCGGGAGCAGACCGGCTTCGCCGACTACCTGGCCCGCCGCGCCGTCGACCCCGCCCACACCTTCCGGCAGCACCTGCGGCAGGTCGGCGGGGCGATCGAGGAGTGAGCGGGGACCGGTCGGAGGGCGCGTGAGGGTGGTCATAACGGCTGGACGGCCCACCGTGGCGGGCTGCTAGCCTCGTCGGCAGGTCATGAGCGCCAGCGTCAAGCCCCGGCTCGCTGGCCGGCAACCCTCGTCCGCGCAGGGGTGCCCCGGGTGAGGACCAGGCACCGGAGCGGCTCCGGTGCAAGCGCGGCCTGGTTCCCAGGTCGTCACCGACCGAGGAGAGCCATGTCCTTCCCCATCTGCGTCCCACCGGCGGTTCCCGCCGGGGCACCGCCGTCGCCGGCGCTGACCCGGCGCCGCCACATCGACACGATGCGGGTCTGCGCCACCTCCTGTCGCCCCGGCGACGCGCGCTAGGCGCGCCACCCCTCTTTTCAAGGACCCATCCCAGCGGTACGCCCACCGGGCGCACCGTCGGCGCCGCACGCCCGTGCCCGCCGCCGGAACACCTCGTTCGGAGACACCTGTGCGATTCCTTTCCTCCCTCACCCGGGCCGCCGCCCTCGGCGTGGCCGCCGTCCTCGCCGCCACCACCCTGACCGCCTGCGGCGACGACGCGGCCGGCGCGGCCGACAACCCGTACGGCCTGCTCCAGCCGGGCGTGCTACGCGCCGGCACGCTCACCGACGCCCCGCCGAACGTCTACCTCAAGGACGGCAGGTTCACCGGTTTCGACAACGACCTGCTCACCGCGGTCGCCGCGAAGGTCGGCCTGAAGGTGGAGTTCGTCGGCACGGACTTCTCCGCCCTGCTCTCCCAGGTCAACAACCGCAAGTTCGACGTCGGCAGCTCCTCGATCACGATCACCGAGGCGCGCAAGAAGACCGTCGACTTCGGCAACGGCTACGACTTCGGCCACTTCGGACTCGACGTGCCGGCCGGCTCGTCGATCACCGGCTTCGACCAGCTCGCCGGCAAGCGGGTCGTGGTCGTGCAGGGCACCGTCCAGGACGACTACGCCACCGGCGAGGGGCTCGACCCGGTGCGGGTGCCCGACTACAACGGCGCGATCAACCAGCTCAAGGCCGGCACGGCCGACGCCTGGATCGCCCCCGCCGAGATCGGCGACAAGTCGGCCGCGGACAGCGGCGGCAGGATCACCGTGTCGGCCAAGCTGCTCAGCCCGGCCCCCACGGCGTACGCGTTCGCCAAGGGCAACGACAAGCTGCGCGAGGCGCTGGACAAGGGTCTCGACGAGGTGATCGCGGACGGCACGTGGAGCCGCCTGCAGGCCCAGTACTACCCGGGCCGCCCGATCCCGGCCGACTTCAAGCCCGGCAGCGGCACGGTTGCGGTGCCGTCGGCGTCGGCCACCTCCTGAGACGTACGGACGACGAGCGAGCGGGGCGGTAGGAGGAACGATGGATCCGTTGAGCACCCTGTGGGAGACCTTCTTCGACGCGGACTCCATGCGCGAGGCGCTGCCCGAGATGTTGACGGTGGGGCTGCCCAACACGCTGATCCTGGCGATCTCCGCCGCCCTGCTCGGCTCGGTGCTGGGCATGGCGCTGGCCGTCGCGGGCATCTCGCGTACCCGATGGTTGCGGTGGCCGGCGCGGGTCTACACCGACGTGTTCCGTGGCCTGCCCGCCGCGGCGACGATCCTGCTCATCGGGGTCGGCCTGGCGCCGCTGGGCATGCGGGTGTGGGGACCCAACCCGTACCCCCTGGGCATCCTGGCGCTGTCGCTGATCGCGGCGGCCTACATCGGCGAGATCTTCCGCTCCGGCATCCAGTCGGTGGAGGCCGCGCAGCTGGAGGGGGCCCGGGCGCTGGGCCTGTCCTGGGGCGAGGCGATGCGCCTGGTGATCGTCCCGCAGGGGATCCGGCGGGTGCTGCCGGCCTGGGTGAACCAGCTGATCGCGCTGATCAAGGACTCCAGCCTGGTCTACTTCCTCGGCCTGCTGGCCAGCCAGCGCGAGCTGTTCCGGATCGGGCAGGACTACGCGGCGAACACCGGCAACCAGTCCGCGCTGCTGCTGGCCGGGCTGTTCTACCTGACCCTGACGGTCCCGCTGACGCACGCCGTCAACTGGATCGACCGACGGCTGCGGCACGGCCGGCAGGCCACCGCGCCCGGTGACGACGACCTCGACCTGGCCCTGCCGGGTGCGGCGGGAGGGAATCAGCGATGAGCATCGACACGACGACCTCGGTGAGCCTGCGCGTCCGCGACGTGCACCTGGCCTTCGGGTCGCACCGGGTGCTGCGCGGGGTCGACCTGGACGTGGCGCGCGGGGCGACGGCCTGCGTGATCGGGCCGTCCGGGTCGGGCAAGTCCACCCTGCTGCGCACGATCAACCGGCTGGTCGAGCCCGACCGCGGCGACGTGCTGCTGGACGGGCGCAGTGTGCGGGGCGACGACCCGGACGCCCTGCGGCAGCGGATCGGCATGGTCTTCCAGCAGTTCAACCTCTTTCCGCACATGAGCGTGCTGCGCAACGTCACCCTCGCGCTGCGCCGCATCCGCAAGCTCGGCGAGGACGAGGCGGTGGCCCTCGCCCGCGAGCACCTGGAACTGGTGGGGCTGGCGGCCAAGGCCGACGCCCGCCCGGCGCACCTGTCCGGCGGGCAGCAGCAGCGGGTCGCGATCGCCCGCGCGCTGGCGTTGCGCCCGCAGGTGATGCTCTTCGACGAGGCGACCTCCGCCCTGGACCCGGAGCTGGTCAAGGGCGTGCTCGGGCTGATGGCCGAGCTGTCCGCCGGCGGCATGACGATGGTCGTGGTGACCCACGAGATGGGTTTCGCCCGCGAGGTCGCCGACACCGTCGCGTTCATGGATCGCGGCGTGGTGCTGGAGGCCGGCGAGCCGGCCGCGATCTTCGAGCGGGCGGAGCACCCCCGGTTGCGTCGCTTCCTCTCCCAGGTGCTCTAGCGCCGACGCCGTCCGGTCGGGCGCACGCTCAGATCCTGGCGACCAGAGCGGGGCACGTCTCGTCCTCACGCGTGGGACAGGTTCCGCAGTTCCCCGGTGAGCTGTTCGAGGTACTCGGGCGGCCCGGCTTCGGCGAACCACAGCCAGAGTTCGGCGGCGTGGATCGGAAACCAGGCCCGGACCATGGCGGGGTCGGCTCCGTACCCTTCGACCAGGGCGTCGAACGACCGCGGGTCCTTGCGCGCCGCGCCCCAGGCTGCCCGCGACAGTTCCCGGAGCGGGTCGCCCAGATGGGCCGCTTCCCAGTCGAGGACCGCCGTGACGGCGCCGTTCGCGGCGAGGAGGTTTCCGTCGGTCCAGTCGCCGTGGCAGAACACCGTGCGGCCGCCCGGTGGAACGGCGAGTGGAAGCGGGGGGCCGCCGGCGTCGCGGTAGCGGCGAATGATCAGCGCATCGTCCGGCGCGGCCGGCAGCCCGTCGGGCGGCCGCAGCTCGTGGAGCCGACGCAGCAGGGTCGCCGAGGCACGGAGCCCGTCGAGTCGCACCTCGGCGTCACCGCTGTCCAGGCGCTCGCCCGGCATGAGCGTCATGAGGATCGAGCCCGGCCCGACCTCGACGAGCTCGGGCACCGGCAGGCCCGTGTCAGCGAGTGCCCGCAGGGCGAGCACCTCCGTGTCGTGCCGCGACGGTTCCGTCATCCGCTTCTCGACCAGCTGGCGCCCCTGGTGCTCCACCAGCCGCACGTGCCCGACCGCTCCCTGCCGCATCCCGCCATCCTGCCAGGCGCACGGGTGACATCGCTGTGCCGCTGAGCAGGCGCCCCAAACCCGCAACTGGGCGGCACCGGCTCTGGCGCACTGTCGAGTCTTGGCAATATCCTCCACTTCACACGCGACGCCTGGAGTTCCTTTTCACGGGGCCGCCCCGCCCCCACCTCCGGCCGCAGAGGAGATGCCATGCACGTCGAGAATTCCGCAGTGGACCGTCGAACCCTGCTGCGGGCCGGCCTCGGCGCCGCCACGGTCGCGGTCGTCGGCAGCCAACTCGCCCTCCCGGGCGCCGCGCACGCGGACCCCGCCGCCGACCTGGACTGGATCTACAGCTGCGACGAGTGGGGCGCGCGCCCGCCGGCGGACCCGCTGTCGGTCAGCGCCATCCCCACCAACAAGATCATCGTGCACCACATGGCGTTCCCGAACGTCACCGACTACTCCGAGGCGCAGGCGGTCAAGCTGGCCCGCGACTGCCAGAACCTGCACATGGACGGCAACGGCTGGTCCGACACCGGCCAGCACTTCACCATCAGCCGGGGCGGCTACGTGATGGAGGGCCGCCGGGGCAGCCTGGAGCGGTTGCGCGCCGGCGACCGGCAGATGATCTCGGCGCACTGCCCCGGCGAGAACGGCCGGGCCATCGGCATCGAGAACGAGGGCACCTACGTCACCGAGACGCCACCGGAGGCCCTGCTGGACTCGCTGGTCACGCTCTGCGCGACCATCTGCCGGCGGTACGGGCTGCACGCCCACGACATCTTCGGCCACTGGGACTTCCGCACCACGCAGTGCCCCGGAGCGGCCTTCTACGGGCAGTTCCCCGCCCTGCGCCGCCGGGTCTTCGAGGCGCTCGGCACCGACCTCGGCGACGTGCCGGCCCGCCGCTGGCCGGACCTGTGGCGCTTCGTCGGCTCCCCCTCCGTCCGGGTGGTGCAGTACCTGCTGGCCCACCGCGGCTACGCCGTGCCGGTCAACAGCGTCTTCGACGCCGCCACCGTCGCCGCGGTGCAGGACTGGCAGCACCGCAACGGCATCGCAGTCGACGTGGACGCCACCCTCACCGCCCCCACCTGGGAGACCCTGGTGCCGGAGCTGGGCGGGGACGCCACCGGCCTGCCGGTCACCGCCGTGCAGTTCCTGCTGAACTTCCGGGGCAACCCCGGGGTCACCGTGACCGGCGAGTACGACCACCCGACCAGGACGGCCGTCAAGGACGTGCAGCGGACCCACGGCCTGCCGGCCCACGGCAAGCTGGACGTCGACACCTGGTGCGCGCTCGTCGGCGGCGTCGTACGCCGGTCGTTCCGCCACTGACCGCCGCCGCCGGCCCGTCGGGGCGCAGAGCCCGACGGGCCGGCGAAACGCGGTCGTACCTCGCCCCCGCCAGGCCCCTGATCTGCGACGATGAGGCAGTCACGACCGGAGGAGGGTGCTGTGGCGTCTCGACTCAACCCGTACTTCAGCTTTCCGGGCAACGCGCGGGAGGCGATGGAGTTCTACCAGCGTGTGTTCGGCGGTTCGCTGTCGATGGACACCTTCGGCACGTTCGGCACCGACGACCCCGCGCTCACCGACAAGATCATGCACGCCATGCTGGAGACCGACCAGGGCTTCACGCTGATGGCCTCGGACACCGCGCCGGGCATGGAGCACGACCCCGGCAACAACGTCTCCGTGAGCCTCAGCGGCGACGACGCCGACGAGCTGCGCGGACACTGGGGCAGGCTCGCCGAGGGTGGCACCGTGACGATGCCGCTGGAGAAGCAGGTGTGGGGCGACGAGTTCGGCATGTGCGTCGACCGCTACGGCATCGGCTGGATGGTGAACATCGGCCAGCCGCAGGGCTGACAGGTGTAGGGGTGGCGGCAGCGGGTAGGGACCGCTGTCCACGGGCCCGGGCGGCACCCCACGGTGCGCCCCGGCCCGCAGCCGCCGGCCAGGGGGTGCACCCGATGCAGTCGACGCCCGCGCACCCCCGGCCCGGCCGCCCCGCCCGGCGCGCCCGCCGTGCTCCGGGCACGCCCCGGCCGCGATGACCCGGGTCCGGAACCTGCGCGTCCGCCCCGACCTGCTCTACGTGGCGAGCGGCTGGAGCACCCTGGTCACCGACGTCCGCGGCCGGATCACCGGCGCCGACCCGCAGGGCTTCTTCGCCCGCAACACCCGGGTGCTCAGCACGGAACGGCTCAGCGTGGACGGCCGCGAGCCGGTCCCGTTCAGCACGGCCAACGTGGCGGGACACGCCCAGCTGTCGTACGCCGCCCTCGGCGACGGCGAGACGCTGCCCTCCCGCGCGGCCTACCTGCTGGTGGAGCGCTTCGTCGGCGAGGGGCTGCGCACCCGGCTGACCGTGGTCAGCTACGCGGCCGTGCCGCTGGAGCTGCGGCTGCGGATCCACCTCGCCGCCGACTTCGCCGACACCAGCGAGGCCGAGACCGGCCGCCGGGTGCAGTCCGGCGCCGTCGACGCGAGCTGGGACGACCGGCAGCGGGAGCTGCGCCTCACCTACCGGTGCGACGGCCTCGACCGGGCGGTGGCGATCGGCGTACGGGCCGACATGCCCGTCCGGTACGCCGACGCCGCCCTGGCGGTCGACGTCGCGGTGCCGCCCGGGGAGTCCCGCCGGGTGGAGCTCCTCGTCGAACCCGTCTTCGACGGGCGACGCCTCGCCGCGCCGCCGCCGACCTTCGCCGAGCCGGGCGACGCCGCCGCGCGCGCCCGCGGCACCCTGGCCCGCGAGTTCGCGCGCCTGGGCAGCAGCAACTTCGACGTCACCGCCGCCTGGCGGTGCGCCGTCGACGACCTCTCCGTGCTGCCGCTGGGCGAACCGGACGGGCCGACGGCACCCATGGCCGGCCTGCCGATCTACCAGGAGATCTTCGGTCGCGACACGATGACCGCCTCCTGGCAGGCGCTGCTCGCCGGGCCGACGATGCTGGCGGACAGCCTGCGGCTCAACGCCCGCCACCTCGGGCGGCGCATCGACGACTGGCGCGACGAGGAACCCGGCAAGCCGCTGCACGAGGCCCGCCGGGGCCCGGTGTCCACGCTCGGGATCGACCCGTTCGACGGCTACTACGGCGACTGGTCGACCGCCCCGGACTTCCTGGTCTTCCTCGGCCAGTACCTGGCCTGGACCGGTGACCTCGACACGGTGCGGGACCTGCTGCCGACCGCGCGGCGCGTGCTGGGCTGGATCGACCGGTACGGCGACCTCGACCGGGACGGCTTCCTGGAGTACCACCGCCGGTCCCCCGCCGGCCTGAAGAACCAGGGGTGGAAGGACTCGGACACCGCCATCGTCGACGAGCACGGCGAGGTGGTGCCGAACCCGATCGCGACCAGCGAGTTGCAGGCGTACTGGTACGCGGCGCTGCGGCACGCCGCGGTGGTCTTCGCCGCGGCCGGTCACCCCGCCTTCGGCGCCGGGCTGGTCCGCCGGGCCGCCGCCCTGCGGCGCCGCTTCCACCGCGCCTACTGGATGCCCGACCACGGCTGCCACGCCCTGGCGCTGGGGCCGGACAAGCGGCAGGTGCGTTCGGTCAACTCCAACGACGGTCACCTGCTGGCCACCGGGATCGTGCCCGCCCGGCTCGCGCCGCTGGTCGCCGACCGGCTGCTCGCCCCCGACATGTTCAGCGGCTGGGGCGTACGCACCCTGTCCTCGGCGCACCCGGCGTACAACCCGTTCAGCTACCACCGGGGCAGCGTGTGGCCGGTCGAGGCGGGCACCATCGGCCTGGGGCTGGCCCGGTACGGCTGCTGGGAGCACCTGCACCGGCTCGCGGAGGGGATGTTCTCGGCGGCGGCGCTCTTCACGGAACACCGCCTGCCGGAGGTGCTCAGCGGGCTGCCCCGCGACGACACCCACCCGCACCCCGGCGTCTACCCGGACTCCTGTTCCCCGCAGGCCTGGTCCGCCAGCGCGGTCGTCGCGCTGATCCAGGCGCTGCTGGCACTGCGCCCGGCCGCGCCGTTGCGGACGATCTTCGTCGACCCGCACCTGCCGGAGTGGCTGCCGGACCTCGTGCTCGAGGGCGTGCGGGTCGGCGGTCACACCATCGACCTGACCGTACGACGTGGGCGCGGCGGGCGCACGTCGCTGCGCGCCCGCGGCGACCGGATCGCGGTGCTCCGCCGGCCCACGCTCCAGGCCCGGGCCACCCGCCGCCGGTCCTGACCAGCTGGCCCGGATCGTCGGGACCCCACGGGCGGCGGGCGGTGGCGCAGCGCGGAAGGCGGCGCACGCGGCCGACAGGGCTAGGATCCTGTCGTGGCCGAGCAGGGGCTCATCCGGGACGACGAACGGTTGCGCCGCATCGAGGCGGTGACCGACGCGACGCTGTCCCGCCTCGACGCGGCCGATCTCTTCGACGAGCTCCTCGACCGCGTCCGGGACCTGCTCGACGTCGACACGGCGGCGATCCTCATGCTGGACACGCACGCGCAGCAGCTCGTGGCCACCGCGGCCAAGGGGCTGGAGGAGGAGGTCCGGCGGGGTTTCCGCGTCTCCGTCGGCCGCGGGTTCGCCGGCCGGATCGCCCTGACCCGGCAGCCGGTGGTCGTCGACGAGGTCACCCCCGACTCCGTGGTCAACCCGATCCTGCTGGCGATGGGGCTGCGGTCGCTGCTCGGCGTGCCGATGTTCGCCCGGGGCGAGCTGATCGGCGTGCTGCACGTCGGCACGCTGGGCCGACGCCGGTTCACCACCGACGACGTCCGCCTGCTGGAGCTGGTCGCCGACCGGGCCAGCCTGGCCAGCCTCACCCGGTCCCACAACCTCGACCACAACGCCGCCCTCGCCCTGCAGCGCAGCCTGCTGCCCACCCAGCTGCCCAGCGTGGCGGGCCTGGACCTGGCCGCCCGGTACGTGCCCGGGCACGTCGCCGGGATCGGCGGCGACTGGTACGACGTGTTCCCCCTGCCCTCGGGCTGGCTGGGCCTGGTGATCGGCGACGTGTCGGGCCACGGCCTGCAGTCCGCCGTGATCATGGGACGCGTCCGCAGCGCGCTGCGCGCCTACGCGCTGGTCTGCGACGACCCGGCGGAGGCGTTGACCCTCCTCGACCGCAAGGTCGGCCACTTCGAGGCCGGCAACCTCACCACGGCGCTCTACGCCATGGTCTCCCCCGACCGGACCCGCATCCGGCTCTCCGCCGCCGGGCACCTGCGCCCCGTCCTCGCCGTGCCGGGCCGGCCGGGCGCACCCGTGGCGGTCCACGTCGATCCCCCGCTCGGCACGGGTCGCCGGCCACCGCCCCGGCAACGCGCGGAGGTGGCCTTCCCGCCGGGCGCGGTGCTCGTCTGCTTCACCGACGGCCTCGTCGAACGCCGCCACGAGGTCATCGACGTCGGCCTCGACCAGCTCGCCGACGTGGTCCGGCCGGCACCGGCCGAGCAGGTCTGCGCCACGGTCATGGGCGTCCTCGGCACCGAGCAGCCGACCGACGACATCGCCATGCTGGTCGTGCACCGCCTCCCGGCGCCGCACTGAGCCGCACGCCGGCCGGGGTCGTCGACGCCGACCGGTGGTCGCCGGCCCGTTTGGCGGGAGGCGATCGCGGAAAGAGTGGCGGGCATGAAGTGGGCAAGCCGAGCCGTACCCGCCGCCGTCGCCGCCGTCGCGGCCCTCGCCGCGCGTGACCTGATCCAGCGCGACCACGCGTTGCTGCGTACCTTCCCGGTCCTCGGCCGGGCCCGATACCTGCTGGAGTCCATCGGGCCGGAGTTGCGCCAGTACATCGTCGCGGGCAACAACGAGGAGCGGCCGTTCACCCGCGACCAGCGCCGCTGGGTGTACGCGTCGGCGAAGCAGCAGAACAACTACTTCGGCTTCGGCACGGACAACGACATCGAGTTCACCCCCGGATATCCGATCATCAAGCACCGCACCTTCGGTCGGGCCGTCCCGCCGTCGACGCCGGGGGCCGGGCACGACGTGCGGCTGCCGTGCGCCAAGGTGCTCGGTGCCGCGCGGGGCCGCGCCCACGCGTTCCGGCCCGAGTCGGTGGTCAACATCTCCGGGATGAGCTTCGGGTCCCTGTCCGGCAACGCCGTCGAGGCGCTCAACCGGGGCGCGGCCCTGGCCGGCTGCCTGCAGAACACCGGCGAGGGCGGGCTGTCGCCGTACCACCGCAAGGGCGGTGACCTGGTCTTCCAGATCGGCACCGCGTACTTTGGCTGCCGCGACGAACGCGGCCGGTTCAGCCTCGACCGGCTCAAGGACCTGGTCGCCGGCGCGCCGGTGCGGGCGCTGGAGATCAAGCTCAGCCAGGGCGCGAAACCCAGCCTCGGCGGCCTGCTGCCGGCGGCCAAGGTCTCCGCGGAGATCGCCGCGACCCGGGGCATCCCGCAGGGGCGTGACTGCGTCAGCCCGTCCCGGCACGCCGAGTTCTCCGACTGCGACAGCCTGCTCGACTGGGTGGAGCTGCTCGCCGCCGAGACCGGCCTGCCGGTCGGCATCAAGTCCGCGGTGGGCGACCTCGGCTTCTGGGAGGATCTGACCACCCTGATGCGCGAGACCGGGCGCGGGGTCGACTTCGTCACCGTCGACGGCGGCGAGGGCGGCACCGGCGCCGCGCCGCTGATCTTCACGGACTCGGTGTCGCTGCCGTTCCAGCAGGGCTTCGCCCGGGTCTACAAGGTCTTCGCCGAGCGCGAGCTGCACGAGCAGGTGGTGTTCGTCGGCGCCGGCAAGCTCGGCCTGCCCGACAACGCGGTGGTGGCGTTCGCGCTCGGCTGCGACATGGTCAACGTCGGCCGGGAGGCGATGCTGGCGATCGGCTGCATCCAGGCGCAGAAGTGCCACACCGACACCTGCCCCACCGGCGTCGCCACCCAGAACCCGTGGCTCGCCCGGGGCGTGGACCCGGGGTCGAAGTCGGTGCGCGCCGCCAACTACATCCGGACGCTGCGCCGGGACCTGGTCAAGGTCGCCGAGGCGTGCGGCGTGGAACACCCGGGCCTCATCGACACCGACTCGATCGAGGTCCTCGACGGCCGGACGGCCTCCCACCCCCTGCACGAGGTGTACGGCTACCGCCCCGAGTGGGGACTGCCCTCCGCCGCCGACCGGGCGCGGATCGTCCGGCTGATGACGGCGGAGGCCCCGCAGGGCGGCACCGCCCCACCGTCGCCGACCGCGATGTCCTGACCTCGCTTCCCGCTCGGTTCCCGCCCGGGTCCCGCGACGCCACGCTGCTGCCGCACGGCCTGACGCCGGGTCGGCGCGCCTAGCATCGTCGGAATGTCGATCACCTCTCGGCGGTGCCGGATCCTGCTGCTCGCCGCGGCCGCCCTCTTCCTGGTCGTCGCCCTCGCCGTCCGCGCCGCGGCCGACGGCGGCCTCGAACAGCACTCCGGCACCGCGCTGTACGCGTCCATGGTCTGGGCCGGCGTGCTGTTCCTCCGGCCGCGCCTGTCGCCGCCGGCGGCCGGCGCGATCGCGATCGCCTTCTGCTGGGCGGTCGAGGCGTCGCAGCTGACCGGGGTACCGGCGGCCCTGTCGGCGCGCAGCCTGCTGGCGCGGCTCGCGCTCGGGGTGCAGTTCGACCCGGTCGACCTCGCCTGGTACCCGGTCGGGGTGCTGCCGCTGGTGGCGGTGCACCGGATCGTCGACGCCCGCGCCCGCCGCCGCCGGCCCACGAAGCCCTCCGTAAGCCCGACGCCGTCGCCGTCGGGGCCGACAGGGTGAGCGGGCCGCGCCGATAAATGGCGCGCATCGGGTGCACCGCGCTACCTATCGTGGCCCCGTGCTGATCAGACGTGAGACCCCGGCCGACGTCGACGCGATCCGGGCGGTGCACCTCACCGCCTTCGCCGACCCGGAGAAGCCCGACGCCGTACCCGTCGAGGCGGGGCTGGTGGACGCGCTGCGGGCGGACGACGGGTGGCTGCCGGCCCTCTCCCTCGTCGCGGTCGACGACACCGCCGGGGTGGTCGGCCATGTGGTCTGTACCCGGGGCCGGGTGGCCGGCGAGCCGGTCGCGCTGGGGTTGGGCCCGCTCGGCGTGCTGCCGGACTGGCAGCGGCGCGGGGTCGGCTCCGCGCTGATGCACGCGGTGCTCGGCGCGGCCGACGCGCGCGAGGAGGCCCTGGTGGTGCTGCTCGGGCATCCGGACTACTACCCGCGCTTCGGGTTCCGCCCGGCGGTCGACCTCGGCGTCACCCCGCCGCAGCCGTGGGGGCCGCGCTACTTCATGGCCCGCCCGCTGAGCGCCTGGCGCCCGTCGCTCCGGGGCGGGTTCACCTACGCCCGCCCGTTCGACGAGCTGTAACCCGCGGCGGGGCCCGGCGGGCGTCCGGCACCGGTGCCGCCACGCGCCCCGGCCATGCTCCGCCGGGCACGTGCCGGCGGCCCGGACGCGTTCGCGGCCATCGCCGCGGCGATGTTCGGGCAGGTCAGTGCCGTCGTCGCGGGCTTTCGTGCGAACATGTGTTCGTGTCGCCCGAGGCCAACATCCTGCACGCCGACCTGGACGCGTTCTACGCGTCGGTCGAGCAGCGGGACGATCCGCGCCTGCGCGGCCGGCCCGTGGTCGTCGGCGGCGGCGTGGTGCTCGCGTGCAGCTACGAGGCGAAGGCCCGGGGCGTCCGCAGCGCGATGGGCGGCCGGCAGGCCCGGCGGCTCTGCCCCGAGGCGATCGTCGTGGCGCCGAGGATGGCGGCCTACACGGCGGCGAGCCGCGCCGTGTTCGAGATCTTCCGGCGGACCACCCCGATCGTCGAAGGGCTCTCCATCGACGAGGCGTTCCTCGACGTGGGCGGCCTGCGCCGGCTGGCCGGCCCGCCCGCCGACATCGCCGCGCGGCTGCGTCGGGAAGTAAGCGAGCGGGTCGGCCTGCCGATCACCGTGGGCGTGGCCCGCACGAAGTTCCTCGCCAAGGTGGCCAGCGGCGTCGCCAAGCCCGACGGACTGCTGGTCGTCCCGCCCGACGGGGAGCTGGCGTTCCTGCACCCGCTGCCGGTGGAGCGGCTGTGGGGCGTCGGGCCGGTGACCGCGGCGAAGCTGCGCGAGCGGGGCATCCGTACGGTCGGGCAGGTCGCCCGCCTCGGCGAGGCGACGCTGGTCTCGCTGCTCGGCGCGGGCGCCGGTCGGCACCTGCACGCCCTGGCGCACAACCGCGACCCCCGGCCGGTGCAGGTCGGCCGCCGGCGCGGGTCGATGGGCGCGCAGCACGCCCTCGCCGCCGTCGGACACTCCCCCGCCGAGCTGGAGGCGATCCTCGCCGGCCTGGTCGACCGGGTGACCCGGCGGATGCGGGCGGCGACGCGGGCCGGCCGGACGGTGACGCTGCGCCTGCGCTTCGGCGACTACACCCGCGCGACGCGCTCCCGCACGGTGGCCAAGGCGACCGCCGACACGGCCCCGCTGCTCGCCGCGGCGCGGGCGCTGCTGCGGGCCGCGCTGCCCGAGATCGCGCGGCGGGGCGTGACCCTGCTCGGCGTGTCGGTCGGGAACCTGGACGACTCCCCCGTCCAGCCGCCGCTGCCGTTCGACCGCGATCCGGGGGCGGACCTGGACGCGGCGGTGGACGCGGTGCGCGACCGGTTCGGGTCGGGGGCGCTCACCCGGGCGGTGCTGCTCGGTCGGGACCCCGGCCTGGAGATGCCGCTGCTGCCGGACTGAACGCACGACGGGTGATACCCGTGCCGCCGGGCCGACCGGTAGCCCTGGTGCGGACCTGTGCTGAGTAGGTGTGCTCACGCCCCGCCCGAGGGCCACCCACATACTTGGCCGAGCAGCTTGGACAAGATCGCCGGGAGAAGGCAACAGGCATGACGAAGCAGCACCGACCGACGTTTCGGATCACCGCGCTCACCCTGGTCCTGTGCGCTCCGGTGGCTGCCTGGTGGCTCATCGGCGACCTGACCGGCGACGAGGCCCGGCAACTCGCCGCCGAGGGGGTCGAACTGGACTACGCGGTCCGGCCCGTGAGTCTCGGCACGGCGGGCGACCGCGTCGTCGGCGTCCTGGCCTGCGTCGGCGTCGTCCTCGCGCTCGCCTGGCTGCTCCGGGCCACGGCACGCCGCCGGCTCGATGCCCGGTGGTGGTGGGTGCTGGTGCCGCTCGTCGGGGCCGGCGTCCTCCTCGGCCTCGCCTGGCGGGTGCTGACCGCCGGAGGGATCGGCGCCAACATCGGCGCGGGGCTCGTGGTCATCGCGGGTGGGCCCACCCTGGCGGTCCTGCTGACAGTTGCCGCCGTCGCGGCGCTGCGGATGCGCCGGAGCCGGCCGCGGCGAGGCCCGCACGACTCCGAGTGACGACCGGGCCCGCTGCCCTCGCCCGGCCTGCGCGCCCCAGACCTCCCGGCCGTGGTCCGGATCCGACGGGACCCACCTGGCCGAGCCGTCGCCTGGCCGGGCCGCGAGCCCTCCGGTGACCTACTCCGCAGCCTGGAAGGGGCGTGGATGTTTCGCCGGCGTGGAAACTGGAGAAGGTGAAGATCGCACCTGCGCTCAAGGGGGATCAAACTCGTGTCCGACACCACCGACCGGTCCGACCGTCAGGCAGACCGTCCCGCCGAGGTGACCGACCCGTTGCTGTGGAAGCTCGCCCTGGACGTGGCCGACGCCCACGAGCCGGACGGGGACGGCGGGTGCCGCAACCTGCTCTGCGCGGACCAGGCCTGGCCCTGCCCGGCCTGGAACAACGCCCAGCGCGCACTGCGCATGGCCCGGTCCGACTCCGGGCAGTCGTCGCCGCACGCGGTGCGGCCGGCCGGCGGCCAGGGCCGCTCGGACCTCTCCACCGCCGGGTTGGCGCAGCGCACCCGGCCTAACGGCCCGCGGGCCGCGTCGGCGGCGTAGCACTCCAGCCGTAGATCGGGACAGTAGCCTGCGGCGACGCTGGACGTGGGGTGGCCGCGCCGGGCGACCGGACAGGCCCCTACCGGCGACCGGTGAAGTCCTCGGCGTGGTCGCGGGCCCACTGCGCGTACGTCAGGGCGGGCCGGCCCAGCAGATGGCGGACGGTGTCGGTGACCGGCTCGGGTCGCGTGACCATCGCCGTGTGGCCGGCGATGATGCCAGCGGCCACGCCCTCCGGCATCGAAGGGAAGAGCTCGGCGGCGGCCTGTGCGGAGTCCATCTCCTCGTAACGCAGCGTCCGGCCGAGCGCGGTACCGATCGCCGCGAGCTGCTCGACCTGCGTGAGCTGCTCGGGGCCGGTCAGGTGGTAGGCGATGCGGTGTTGCTTGTCGTCCGTCAGCAATTGCGCTGCCACCGCCCCGAGGTCCGCCTCGTGCACCAGGGCCCGGCTGGCCTGGGGCACGAACCACCGCAGTACGTCCGACCGCCGGATCTGCGGCGCCCACGCCAGGGTGTTCGCGGCGAAACCGCTGGAGCGCAGGAAGGCGTACTCGGCGGCCGACCCTGCGATCAGCGCCTCCACGTGGGCGTGGGAGCCCATGATGGTCCCGTCCGGCTCAGCGGCACCGTCCGGGTCGTCCGGTACGCCGTGGGCGGACAGATAGACGATGCGCCCGACCCGCTTGGCCAGCGTCGCCACCAACCGACCGGCCGCCCGGTCGGCGGTGACCGACGGAAAGACGAGGAACAGCGCATCCACACCGTCCAGCGCGGCGCCCAGGCCGTCGGGCACGGCGAGATCACCGCCGACCACCTCCACCTGCGGCCCCAGGACCACCGAGGCGCTCGCCGGATCGCGGGACAACACGCGCACCCGCACGTCCCCGGCCCCGACGAGCCGGGCGACGACCTGCCCACCCACTCGCCCGGTCCCCCCGGTCACCAGTACCGTCCGCTGCACGCTCATACCGACCACGTCCTGTCCGCTCGATCAGGTCTGACGTGTCGACGGTAGGAGTTGAAGTGGACTTGAGAGCAAGCGCCGGCGAGGCCGTGCCCGACGGATTCACCCGCCGGTGACAGGGACCCACCGGCGTGGGGTGAGTTCAGTCGTCGACTCCGGCACCGCGATCGGGTGCGCCCATGTCCCCCGTCGCGGGGGTGCCGTCGGCGAGCCCGTAGCGCAGGTACACGGTGCCCCTCGGATTTGCCACCGGCGGTTCGAGGAGCGTGACGTTCGTGGGCACCTCGCCACCGTCGAACACCTTCTTCCCGACGCCGAGCACGATCGGGTGGACCCAGAGGTCGAGCCGGTCGAAGAGCTTCTCGCGCAGGAGGGCCTGCACCAGGTTCAGGCTCCCGACGACCTTGACGTGCTCGTGCCGGTCACGGATCTCGCGCACCGCGCCGGCCAGGTCCGGGCCAAGCTGGGTGGACCCGGCCCACGAGAGGTCGGGCCTGCCGCGGGATGCCACGTACTTCGGGACGCTGTTGAAGAGCCTGGCGATCTCGTCGTCCTGGCCACCCTCCTGGTGCGGCCAGTGGGCGGCGAAGATGTCGTACGTCCGCCGGCCGAGCAGGAGGGCGTCCGTGCCCTCGTACGCGGCGGCGACCTGCGCCCCGGTGACCTCGTCCAGCAGGGGCGCCTGCCAGCCGCCGAACGGGAACCCCACCGGGTCCTCGTCGGGGCCGCCGGGCGCCTGCCCGACGAGGTCGAGGGTGGCGAACAGTTCGATGTGGATCAGGCCCATGCCCTACTCCCGATGAGTTGGTCGTCTCGGTCGGGAGATGGGCCTGTGGGCGCCGGCGGACTCGTCGCCGCGACGGCTCCCGGCGTCGCACCTGTCCACCGCCTCGCCCGGCGCATCGGTCACCACTCCGTCCCGCGGTCAGCGTCCCTGCGGCGCCCGGCAGCGGCGCCCGCCAGACATGCCGTGCGCTTCGGCCCAGGCCCACGCGTCCGACCTCCCGGACCGGACGTGGCGACCGGTCTCGAAGCGCGCAGCGCCGTGCCCCGCCCATGCCGCAGGCCGGGACACCGCACCGGCACTCCCCACTGACCATAGATTACGGACCGTGTCCGAACCGGCGGCCGCCCTGCGTCAGCGTGGCGAGCGGGGATCTCGTCGGACGGCGGCCGGCCCGTCCCCCTCGGCCGGCCCGTCCCCCTCCGCCGGCCCGGGCACCCGGGCGGCCAGCTGCGGGGCGGTCATCCCCGCACGGTGGCCGCCCGCGCCGACATCTCCGACGCCTCCAGCCAGCGCCGGTACCAGCGGGCGAAGCCGAGCGGCGTGCCGTCGTCGTCGCGCAGCGGCCGGAACCCGCCGCCCTCGGCGGTGTCGTCGGCCCACATCCGGCCCCGCGCCGGACCGCTGACCACCAGCGCCTCCCGCAGCGCGCAGCCGAGGTGGCACAGGTAGAGCAGCCCGATCGCGTGCCCGGGGGCGTAGACCACCTCGTCGTACCGCTCCCAGTAGGCGTCCTCGGCGTCGTTGAAGGCCTCGACCGTGTCGAAGTCCTCCTCGTCGGGCGGCTCGGGCAGGGCGTCGGCCGGGTTGAACGCCTCGGTGTGCGGGAAGGGCCGGGCCAGGCTGTCGCGGTCGGTGAGCTCGGCGCCGTCGCCCGCCCAGGCCCAGCGGCCGTCGGTCCGTCGCGGCGGGAAGAGCCCGTACGCGGGCCCGGCCCCGCCCCGGCCCGCCGCGAGCAGGAACGACCGGTACTCCTCGGGCAACTCGACCCGCAGCTGCCCCTCCAGCTCGGCCAGTTCCCCGGCGCGCAGCGCCGGCTCCAGGCTCCACCGGTGGGCGCGGGCGCCGAAGATCCCCTCGGCGCCGGGCTCGGCGGCCAGCCGCGCGAGCCGCCCGGGTACGTCGGACCAGTCGGTGTGCGTCACGGCCGGCACCCTACCGGCGGGCGCCGACATCCCCGACGCCGTCGGACGGCCGGTCCCCGGGGTGCGGGGCCGGCCGCCCGGTCGGGCGCCGTCGGTCAGCGCCAGGTGTCGGTGCGGGTGTCGGTGCCGCCCGCCGGGGTGGTGAAGGTCCGGTTGGCGCCGGACTCCCAGGTGACGGAGCCGTCGGGGTTCTTCTTGAGGTACTTGTACTCGACGGCGGTGTTCGGCGGCAGGCTGACGGTGGCCCGCCAGACCGGGTAGTCGGCCGGGGAGAGCGCGACGGCGTTCGCGGGGTTCCAGCCGCCGAGGGCGGGCAGGTTGCCGACCACGTACACGTTCTGGCCGAAGGAGGTGGTGGCGGTGGCGTGGAAGGCGGTGGCGACCGGCCCGGCGGTGTCGCCGCGGAAGGTCTCGGTGACGCTGTGGCTGCCGCCCGCCGGGGTGGTGAGGCTCCGATTCGCGCCGGACTCCCAGGTGACGGCCCCGGCCGCGGTCCGCTTGATGAACTTGTACTCCACCGTGGTGGAGCGGGGCAGGTCGACCACGCCGCGGAACACCCCGCCGGCGGCGGGCAGCCGTACCGCGTTCGCCGGGGCCCAGTTGCCCAGCGCCGGGACGCCGCCGACGACGTAGACCTCCTGGCCGGCGGTCACGGCGGCGGTGACGGTGAAGGTCGTGGCGACGGTGTCGCCGACCGGCCCCGGCAGGTAGGTGTCGGTCCGGGTCGTCGTCCCGCCGGCCGGGGTGGTGAAGGTGCGGCTGGCCGCCTCCTGCTCGACCACCGTCGTGCCGCTCCTGACCAGGTAGCGGTAGGAGACGACGGTGGCGGCCGGCAGGTCCACGGTCGCGGTCCAGGTGCCGTCGCCGGTGCGGGTGAGCGGCACGGCGGCGGCCGGGTCGCCGTTGCCGAGCGCGGGGGTGTCGCCCACGAGGTGCAGCGTCTGGTCGGCGGGCAGCGGGGCGGTGGCGGTGAACGTGGTGGCGACCTTGGCGGCGGGGCCGCCGCGGGCGTCGGCGTGGATGGCGACCGCGCCGTTGGCGGGGATGGTCACGGTGGCCCGGCCGCCGGTCACGGTGACCGTGGCGCCGGTGCAGCCGGCGGCGGTGGCGGCGCCCGAGATGACGTCGCAGTACGCGCCGTCGGCGAGGCCGGTGACGAACTGGGCGGTGCTGGCGGCGCCGGAGTCGTTGATGCCGATCCACCCGCGGTCGCCCCGGTGGAAGCCGATGACGTTGCTGTTGACGACCGTGAAGTCCGAGACGGTCTTGACGGCCCGGGCGGTGTTGGCCCAGCCGACCATGCCCTTGATCCCGGTGGACCGGGTCAGGCAGGTCCAGGCGCCGCCGCAGACGGCGTCGGTCACGTGGCCGCTGCCGGTGGCCGGCGGCGACTGGTTGCGGTTGGACCAGGTGAAGCTGTCGTAGACCGAGGGCTTGCCGTGCGGGTAGGCCAGCGCGAAGTAGTTGGCCAGGGTGTAGTCGCTGCCGTTCTTGTAGGACAGCACCACCCCGTCGCGCTCCAGGTCGTGGTTGGTGACCATGGCGAAGACGTTGGCGCCGGGCGCGTCGAGGTTCCAGTTCGCAATGTTCGCGAGGTTCGCGATCGAGCCCTGGAAGCTGGAGCGCAGCCCCTTGGCGTAGGCGAAGTCGAGCACGTCGCCGTTGCCGATGAAGGCGCGGGCCTTGAGCGCGTCGTTCGAGGCGCCGTCGAAGATCTCCTGGGCGACGTACGGACGCCTGTTCTCCGCGACCGTGTCGTGCAGCTTGCCGAGGATGGCCGCGAAGTCCGCCTTCTTGACGTGCTTGACCGCGTCGACGCGGAACCCGTCCACGCCCAGCCCGATCAGGTCGTTGAGGTAGGCGGCGATCTTGTCGCGGACCTGTTCCTTCTCGGTGTAGAGGTCCGACAGGGAGAGCAGCTCGCAGCTGGTCACCTGGGACTCGTTGTTCCAGTCGGTGATGCCGCCCGAGGTCGGGCAGTTGTCGCCCGGGTGGTGGAAGTCGCCGTGGCCGTACGGCACCGCCGGGTAGTCGTAGCCGGTGAAGGTGGTGCCGGCGTAGCCGACCGTGCCGGCGGGGTTGTTGACGCCGGCCATGTGGTTGACGACCGCGTCGACGTAGACGCGTACGCCGGCGGCGTGGCACGCGGTGACCATGGCGGCGAACTGCTGGCGGCTGCCGAACCGGCTCTCCAGCTTGTAGGACACCGGCTGGTACACCTCGTACCAGGGGTGCACGCCGTCGGCGCTGGCGGGCAGGCTGACCGACTCCTGGGGCGGCGCGACCTGGACCGCGCCGTAGCCCGCCGGGCCGAGGTGGTCGGTGCAGGCCGCGGCGACCGAGTTCCAGTTCCACTCCCACAGGTTGGCCGTCACCTCGCTGTCGTTGAGCGCGACGGCGGCGTGGGCGGGCGCGGGGGCGGTCAGCACGGCCGGGGTGGCGCCGGACGCGACGACGAGGGCGGCGAGGAGCAGGCGGGGGATGCGGACGCGCAGGGGCGGTTTCGATCGTGCCATGACAGGGAGACCTTCTTCCGGGGACGAAGAGGCACTGGCGAGAAGGGGACGGCCGTCCGCGTAGCAACGACAATGCTCGATTGCTGGCAGTCTCTGCAATGCCTTGCAGCAAACTTCTCGAAATTTCATGGCAACAATGCCGGCCACCCCGGGTAAGGCCTGGCCATAGCCCTCAAAAGCCGCGAAGCCGGCGGTCCGTGATGGACCGTCGGCTTCGCGGACTGCAAACACTTGCAAGGACCGGGCGGCCCGGTCAGCGGGGGGTCGGGACCGCCTCGCGGGCGAGGATGACCGCGCCGAGCAGCGCGGCGTCGTCGGCGAACCGCGACAGCACCACCTCCGGCGGGTACGGCAGGACCGCCGCCATCCGCTCCCCCAGCAGGCCGCGGATCAGCGCGTTGCCGGCCACCCCGCCGACCAGCACCACCCGCTGCGGGTCGAGCAGCAGGCAGCAGGTGACCAGGTGCCGGGCCAGCTCGTCCGCCCGGGCGGACAGCGCGTCGCGGGCCGGGCCGGGCCGCTCGGCGGCGGCGGCCAGCCCCCGCGCCCCGCCCGGCACGCCGAGCGAGTCGGCGAGCCGGTCCAGCGCCCGGCCGGAGAAGCCCAGCTCCAGCATGGTGCCCGGCCACGGGCCGCCGGCGACCGCGTACCCGATCTCGCCGGCCGCCCCGTGGTGCCCGGCCAGCACCGACCCGCGGACCGTGACCGCCGCCGCCACGCCGGTGCCCAGGCCCACCACCAGGCCGGGGTCGGCGTCGCGGAGCGCGCCGAGGCGCAGCTCGGCCAGGGCGGCGGCGTTGAGGTCGTTGTCGACCGCCACCGCCGGCACCGCCAGCCGGTCCCGGACCGCGTCGGCGAGGCGCAGCCCGTCCCAGCCGGGCACGTTCGGGGCCAGGTCGATGCCGTCGGAGCGGACCACGCCGGGCGAGGCGATCCCGGCCGCCGCGACCGGCGCGCCGACCTCCCCCACCAGCTTCGCGGCCAGCTCCAGGGCGCGGTCCAGGGCCTGCGGGGCGCCCCGCTCGGCGTACGTCGGGACCCGCTCGCGGGCCAGCAGCCGGCCCTGCGCGTCGGCCACCCCGACCGCCATCTTGGTGCCGCCGAAGTCGATGCCGAGCAGCACGCCCACGTCGCCGGCCGGCGGCGCGGGCTGCGCGGCCCGGCCGGCCAGTCGCATGCTCACCGGGCCACCTCCTGGCCCCCGACCGGCGCGTTCCGCGCGCTCATTCGGCCGCCCTCTGCGCGGCGACCGCGTCCAGCGCCTCGTCGGCGGCGGCGAGTCGGGCGCGGACGGCGGCCAGCCGGCCGGCGACGGTGTCGAAGGTGCCGCGCAGCACCGCCACCTGGGCGCGCACCGCGTCCGCGCCGGGGCCGTCGACCTGGGCGCGGTCGAGCACCAGCTCCGGGCGTACGGCGGCGGCGATCAGGTCGGCGACGGCGGCGTCGTCGAGCCCGCCGGCGATCCCCTCGGCCGCCGCCCGGACGGTCTGCGCGGTCCAGGTGCCCGGGGACCCGCCGCGGACCAGCCGGCCGACCACCGAGTGGGCGGCCCGGAACGGCACCCCGTGCCGGGTCAGCGCGTCGGCCGCGGCGGTGGTGGTGGCGCCGGAGGCGACGATCTCCTCGGCCGACGGCGGCTCCAGCGGCTCGATCTCGGCGAGGAAGCCGCCGAGCAGCGCGAAGAACCGGTCGGTGCGGTCGTTGCTCTCCCAGAGCCGCACCTGCACGTCGGTGGTGGCGTTGTTGGAGTCCTCCCACCAGGCGGCGCCGACGTTGTTGAGCACGCTGGCGGCGTCGGCGGCGGTGGCACCGGCCATCGAGACGAGGTGCTCCAGCACCACCGGGTTGCGCTTCTGCGGCATGATGCTGCTGCCCTGGGTGAAGTCCCCGGGCGTGGTCACCCAGCGCCAGCTCAGCCAGTCCATCAGGGTGCGGGCCAGCCGGGCGCCGGTCGCGAGGGCCTGGGCGTTGAGGGTGCCGACCCGGACGAGGTGGTCGGCGCCGGCCACCGCCTCGTACGAGTTGGTGACCAGGCCGTCGAAGCCGAGCAGCTCGGCCACCCGGGCGGGGGCGATGTCCAGGTCGGTGCCCGCGAAGGCGCAGGAGCCCAGCGGCGAGGTGTTGAGCTGGTCGATCAGCTCGGCGTAGGCGACGGCCTCCCCGGCGAGGGCCTCGGCGTAGCCGGCGAGCGCGTGCCCGATGGTGGTGGGCTGCGCCGGCCGGCGGTGGGTGTAGCCGGTGATCACCACGTCGGCGTACCGGTGCGCGGAGTCCAGGGCGGTCGCGCCGGTCGCGAGCACCCGGTCGAGGACCCCGAGCAGCTGGTCGCGCAGCAGCATCCGGAACACCCCGGCGTCGAGGTCGTTGCGGCTGCGGGCCATCTGCACGTCGAGCTCGGAGGTGGGGATGCCGCACGCCTGCGCCAGCCGCTTCTCCATCAGGTAGTAGGTGTCCTCGAAGGTGCCGTCGAACTCCGGCGCACCGGCGGTGTCGGCGCGCAGTTCGGCCAGCCCGCGCAGCAGCCGGGCGCCCCGCTCGGCGGGGACCAGCCCCTGCTCGGTCAGCATCACCACGTGGGCCTGGCTCGCCCGGACCATGGCCGGGAAGAGGTACCCGACGTGGTGGTCGTAGGTCGGCCGCAGGTGGTGCCGCTGGTAGGTGGTCAGCGCGGGTGTGCTCATGACGGTCTCTACTTCCTTCCGTGCCGGGCGCGGCGTCGCGCGCCGCGCCCGGGCGTCAGCCGGTCAGGCGTCCAGGCCGAGCAGGCGCTCGGCGTTCCCGGCGAAGATCGCGCGTAGGTGCTCGTCGGGCAGCCCCAGCTCGCGGCAGATCCGCAGCTGGTCGTCGAGGTAGCGGGTGACGTAACCGCGCGGGAACCACGACGAGTCGCTGCCGAACACGATCCGGTGCGGGCCGATGGTCTCGTAGCACCGCCGGAACAGCTCGTCCAGTGTCAGCTTGTACGGCATCCAGCGCACCCACTGGTTCGACCCCGAGGTGTCGACGTGGATGTTCGGGCAGCCCCAGGCGGCGAAGAGCAGGTCCTGCACGTGCTGGACGCCGAAGTGCGGCACCACCACGGCCAGCTCGGGGAAGCGGCGGGCCATCCGGGCCAGCTCGTCCGGGCCGCCGTACCGGCCGTGGGACAGGCCGCCGGCGCTGCCGTAGTGACCGATGTGGATCAGCACCGGCACGCCGAGGCGCTGGGCGGTGCCCCAGAGCGGGTCGAGGGCCTCGTCGTCGAGCGGGCCGCGCAGCAGCGGGGCGAAAAGCTTCAGCCCGCGCAGGCCGCGCTCGACCACCGCGCGTTCCAGCTCGGCGGCGGCGTCCGCGCCGTACGGGTCGTGGTGGGCGAAGCCGAGCAGCAGGTCGGGGTGGCGGTCCACCACGTCGGCGACGGTGTCGTTGCCGCCGCCGGTGACGAAGACCGCCCGGCGGATGTCGACCGCGCGCAGTTCCTCGGCCCACCGGTCCGCCTCGTCCTGCCAGCGCGGGGCGGGCGACTCCGGCTCCGGGAAGCCCCACGCCTGCCGCCACTGCCGCGCGTACGGGGCGGAGCCGGCGGCCCGGACGGCGCGTTCGTGCTCGCCGCCGGGGTGCATGTCGGCGGCGTGCTCGCAGGCCCGGATGGTCTCGTCGGCGCCGATGCGGAAGTGCAGGTGGAAGTCGACGACGTCCAGTCCACGGTCGACGGTCACGGCGCCTCCTCGGGATCGGGCCCGCCGGCCGCCCGGACCGGCCCGTCGGTGGTCAGCGGGGCGTCGGTGGGCGGGGCGGGCGGCGGGGCGGCCACCCAGGCGGCCACGACCTCGCGCAGCCGGGTGGCGGCCAGGTGCCGGACCCGCCGACCGGCCGCCTCGTCGGCCAGCGAGATGTGCCCGGACCAGCCCTGCCACGGGTCCGGCCGGGACTCCACCAGCACGTACGGGTGGGTCACCGGCAGCTTCGGCCGGGGCGGCAGGTCGGCGACGGCGTCGAGGCGGACCGCGTCGGGGTCGAAGCCGAGCACCCCGGAGGTCTCGTACGCGCCGCCGTGCCCGCGCGCCGGCAGCGGCCCGTACAGCTCGGCGGTCTCGGCCGGGGTGACCAGCTGGAACCAGTTGACCAGCAGCAGGCTCGCCGTGCGCCGCCCGGAGACCCACTCCATGGCGGCCCGGACGGTCGACATGTTGGCGTCGTGTCCGTTGACGATCAGCAGCCGGGTGAACCCGGCGGCCACGATCCCCTCGATCACGTCGGCGAGGTAGCCGACCGCGATCTCGGGTCGGATCGCGACGGTGCCGGGCCACGGCCGGGTCTGGCCGGGGCAGGCGGCGTACGGCACGGCGGGGAAGAGCACCCCGCGCGGGCCCGCCGCCGTCGCGCGCCCGCCGGCCGGGGTCGCGGTGCCGTCCGGGGTGCCGCCGCCGGACGGCACCGCGCCGTCGCCGGGGATCGCGCTCTCGGCGGCGAAGCCCTCGGCGAGGATCAGGTCGGTGCCGAGCGGCAGGTGCGGGCCGTGCCACTCGACGGCGCCGACCGGGAGCACCGCGAAGTCCGCCGCCGCGGCGACCGCCGCGAGTTCCCCGCCGGGGATCCGGGCGGCGGGGACCAGCCCGCCGCCCGCCGGCCAGGCCGCGCTCACGCCGTCCACCGGGCCGCCTCCCGACTGGAGCGCCGGCCGCCTTCGAGCCGGCCGGAGACCACCATCACCACGAAGATCAGGACCACCTGGAGCATGCCGTACGCGGCGGCGGTGCCGACCTCGAACGAGTACATCCGGTTGTTGATCTCCACGGAGATGGGCGCGGTCTCGGAGGTGTAGATGAGCACCGAGGCGACGAACTCGCCGACGCCGTGCACGAAGGCGAGCAGCGCGCCGGCCACCACACCGGGCAGCATCAGCCGCAGGGTGACCGTGCCGAACGCCCGCCACCAGGACGCGCCCAGGTTGCGCGCGGCCTCCTCCAGCGACGGGTCGATCTGCGCCAGGGTCGCCGAGCTGGAGCGGAAGACCAGCGGCAGGAACCGCACGAAGTACGCCAACGGCATGATCCAGAAGGTCCCGATCAGCACCTGTCCGAAGCTGAACGCGTTGCCCGTGCTGAACGCGGAGATCAGGTTGATCGCCACCACCGTGCCGGGCAGCGCCCAGGCCAGCATGACCGCCACGTCCAGCAGGCCCCGGCCGCGGAAGTCCAGCCGCCGCACCGCGTACGCGATGAGCACGCCGACGACGACGCAGGCGACGGTCGCGATGAGGCTCATCTGCAGCGAGTTGAGGATCGGCTGGAACGCCGCCGGGTCGGAGAAGATCGTGACGAAGTTCTGCGTGGTGTACGACGCCGGGATGACCTCGGTGGTCCAGGAGCCGTCCTGGGAGAACGCGACCAGGGCGATGGTCGCCACCGGCGCGAGCAGGACCGCGGTGGCCAGGACCGAGGCGGTCAGGGCGAGCCACTTGCCGAGCGGGTTGGTGATCTCGCGCCGGTGCGCGGCGACGC
Organism: Micromonospora sp. NPDC023644; assembly: GCF_040640115.1. Lineage (NCBI taxonomy): Bacteria > Bacillati > Actinomycetota > Actinomycetes > Micromonosporales > Micromonosporaceae > Micromonospora > Micromonospora sp. NPDC023644. The sequence continues at coordinate 31,408 of NZ_JBFABA010000047.1, forward strand.
CCTTGGACTGGGAGCGGTAGCTGCGCCGCCCCTCGTACCAGCGCATGCCGAGCAGGAACAGCACGGAGACCACGCCGAGCACCGAGGCGTACGTGGAGGCCATCGGCAGGTCGCCGTTGGTGCGGTTGATGTAGATCTGCATGGTCATCGTCTGGTCCACCCCGAACAGCAGCGGGGCGGTGTACGACGCCAGCGAGGTCATGAACACCAGCAGCGAGGCGGAGACCAGCGCCGGGGTGAGCATCGGCAGCAGCACCGTGCGCCACACCCGGACCCGGCCGGCGCCCAGGTTGTACGCCGCCTCCTCCACCGACGGGTCCATCCCCGACAGCGCGGCCGAGGCGGACAGGTAGAAGTACGGGTACATGGTGAAGGTGTGCACGACCAGCACGCCGGCGATGCCGCTGAACGGCAGCACCGGGTTCTCGGCGCCGAGGAGCTGCTGGAGGCCGCGCGGCAGGATGCCGGTCTCGCTGTAGAGCAGCTGGAACGAGATCGCCCCGATCAGCGGCGGCAGCGCCGCCGGCACCAGGATGATCGCCTCGATCAGCTTGCGGCCGGGGAACGAGAAGCGCTTGAGCAGGAAGGCCATCGCCACGCCGACGACGCCGCAGAGCAGCACGCTGGCCGCGGAGATGATCAGCGAGGTGACCAGGGAGGAGCGGGCGACCCCGCCGCCGGTGACGAAGCTGCCGTAGTTCTCCACCCCGTCCACGCCGACGCTCTCGGCGAAGGTGGCGAACATCGGCTGCACCACGTACCCGAAGAGGATCAGGGCGAGCGGGAAGACCAGGACGTACGGGAACCAGCGGGAGCCGGTGCCGCCGGCGAACCGGTCGGCGAGGCGGCGGCGCGGGCCGCGCTGCGGCGGCTCCTGGGTGATCGGGGCGACGGTGGCCGGGCTGGGGGTGGCGGGGATGGTGCTCACGGCCGCACCACCCACATCCGCTCCCGGTTCAGCCGCAGGCCGACCTGGTCGCCGGCGGCGATCCCGGCCGGCACGTCGATCGCGGCCACCTGCACCGGCTCGCCGGCCACGTCGACCACGAGGTTGGTGGCCATGCCGGTGAACTCCACCTCGGTGACCCGGCCGGGCAGCGCGCCCGCCTCGGTGGCCGAGGTCAGCCCGAGGTGCTCGGGACGGACCGACACCAGCGCGGTGTCGCCCTGGCGCAGGCCGTGGCCCGTCGGGGCGAGCGCGGTGACCTCGCCGCCGGCGGGCAGCCCCACGGTGACGGTCTGCTCGGCGGCGGCGACCACCGGGAGGCTGAGCACGTTGCTGCGGCCGATGAAGCGGGCCACGAAGCTGGTCGCCGGGCGGTGGTAGATCTCCTGCGGGGCGCCGATCTGCTGCACCCGCCCGGACTGCATCACCGCGATGCGGTCCGACATGGCCATCGCCTCGGCCTGGTCGTGGGTGACGTAGATGGAGGTCGTGCCGGCCTCGCGCTGGATGCGGCGGATCTCGACCCGGGTCTCCTCGCGCAGCTTGGCGTCGAGGTTCGACAACGGTTCGTCGAGCAGCAGGGTGCGGGGCCGGATCACCAGCGCCCGGGCCAGGGCGACACGCTGCTGCTGGCCGCCGGAGAGCTCGTCGATGCGCCGGTCGCCGTAGCCGGCGAGGTGCACCTGGCCGAGCGCCTCCTCGACCCGCCGCCGCGAATCGGCCCGTCCGACCTTGCGGATCTTCAGGCCGTACGCGACGTTCTGCGCGACGCTCATGTGTGGGAAGAGCGCGTAGTTCTGGAACACCATGCCGGTGTCGCGCTTGTTCGGCGGCCGGCGGGTGACGTCCTCGGTGCCGAACCGGATCCGGCCGGAGGTGGGAAAGTAGAACCCCGCCACCATGCGCAGGGTGGTGGTCTTGCCGCAGCCGCTCGGGCCGAGCAGCGTGAAGAACTCCCCGGCGGCGATGGTGATGTCGACGTCGTCCACGGCCGCGGTGTCGCCGCCGCGCGCGAAGCGCTTGCTCACCGACTCCAGCGTGACATCGATCATGAGGTCCTCTCCTTCGTGCGGTACCGGACCTGGTCGGTCGTCAGATGGGGGCGCGGGGGCGGGACGGGCCCGCCCCCGAGACGCCCGGGCGTCAGCCCTTGTTCTTGATCTGGCCGTTCCAGTGGTTAATCCACTCGGTCTCGTTCTTGCCGATCACGTCCCAGTTGACGTCCAGCGGCTTGAGGTCGAGCTGGGCCAGCCACTCCGGCTTCTCGGCGATGTCCACGGCCGGGATCTGGTAGTAGTCCTTGGCCAGGTCGCCGCGGAGCTTGTCGTCGAAGAGGAACTCCATGAACTTCTGCGCGCCGGTGGTGTTGCCGCCCTTGACCGCGGCGATGCCGTCGACCAGCACCGGGGCGCCGGAGGCCGGCATCACGTAGCCGAACGGCATGTTCGACTGGTTGGCCTGCAGCAGGATGTCCTGCAGGTTCCAGGCGCTGAGCACGCCCTGCTGGCGGGAGAGCTTCAGGTAGAGGTCGGTCGGGTTGGCCGCGTACGCGCCGGTGTTGGCGTCGAGCTTCTTCAGCCAGTCGTAGCCGGGCTGCGGGTTGCTGCCGTCCGGGGACTGCCGCATGATCATCGACGCGTAGATCGACCGCATCGTGCCGGACGCGGCCACGTCCCGGATGATGATCTTGTCCTTCCACTCCGGCTTCAGCAGGTCGTCCCAGTCCTTCGGGGCCTGCTCCGGGGTGAGCGCCTTGTTGTTGTACATGATGACCTCGGGGAGCAGGATCTCCCCGAACCAGCGGCCCTCGGCGTCCTTGTACTTCGGGTCCATCTTGCCGGCGAACGCCGGCTGCCAGGAGGTCAGCAGGTCCTCGCCGGCGCCGGCGGAGAGCCCCTGCTGGGTGCCGCCCCACCAGACGTCGGCCTGCGGGTTGGCCTTCTCGGCCCGGACCCGCTCCAGGATCTCCTGGGCGCCCAGGTTGAGGATCTCGACCTTGCCCTTGTACTCGGGGTACTTGGCGGTGAACTGGTCCACGACGTAGGTGGAGACCTTCTTGTCGCGGGCCGTGTAGATGGTCAGCTTCTCGGCGCTCGCGCCGCCGGCCGCGTCGTCGCCACCGCCGCCGCCACAGGCGGTGCCGGCGGCGAGCACGGTGGCGAGCGCACCGGCGAGGAGAAGTCGACGTCTCATGGGGTACCTCCGAGGGGTGTGGGGGGAACTGCGGTGTGCGTGGTGTGTGGTCAGGGAGTCGGCAGCAGGGTGGGCATTCCGGCGGCGGCCGCGGAGAGGGCGTAGCTGACCGCCCCGTGCAGCACCGCCCGGTCGCCGAGCACCGCCCGGCGCACCTCGGTGGTGCTCGGCGCGGCGGCGGCGACCAGCGCCTGGAGCCGGTCGACGGCGGCGTCGTCGAGGTGGGCGGCCGCGCCGCTGAGCAGCACCCGCCCGGGATCGACGACGCAGACGCAGGAGACGATCAGCCGCGACCAGGCCGCGAGCACGTCGTCGAGGTAGGCGGCGGCCCGGTCGTCGATGGCGGCCAGCGCCACCAGGTCGGCCACGGGCGAGTCCGGCCGCCGCCCGGGGGCCAGCGCCACCATCCGCTCGGCGATGGCGTTCTCCGACCAGCGGGCCTCGAACGGGCCGATCCCGTCGTGGCCGCGGTCGGTCGGGTCCAGCGGCAGGAAGCCGACCTCGCCGGCGGCCCCGCCGGCGCCCCGGCGGACCTGCCCGTCGAGCACCAGACCGGCGCCGATGCCGTCGGCCACGTGCAGCAGCAGCAGGTCGGCGACGTCGCTGCCCGCGCCGACGGCGTGCTCGCCGGCCGCCATCAGGTTCACGTCGTTGTCCACCACCACGGGCACCCCGAGCCGCCGCTGCACCGACTCCCCCACCGGCCGGCCCTCGACGAGGCCGACCGAGGGAGCCAGGCGGACGGCGCCGCCGGTGGAGACGCCGGGCGCGGCGATGGCGACCCCGCGCAGCGCCGGCAGCCCGTCGCCGGCGAGCTCGGGCACCGAGCGGCAGATGGTGTCGACGATGTCGCCGGCGAGCCGGACCGCGCGGTGGGCGATGACGGCGCCGTCACTGTCGGCGATCTCGCAGCTGATCCGCGACGGCTCCAGGGAGACCGCGGCGACCAGTTCGGCCCGGGGGTTGAACTCCAGCATCGCCCGTGGCCGGCCGGTGCGGGAGGTCCCGGGGCCGCGCTCGATGAGGTACCCCTCGGCGATCAGCTCGCGCACGAGCGGGGTGAGCGTGGCGGGGCTCAGCCCGGTGAGCTCGGTCAGCTCAGCGCGGGAGAGCACCCGCACCTGGCGGGCGGTGGAGATCACGGACAACCGCTTGATCTCCTTCGACCGCTCCCGGCTCACGGGGCTCGTTGGTGGCGTCACCACGTCTGTCACACTTCCTTCCTACGGCGAACGAACTATCGAGTCAAGTAACGAAACCGTCTCGTTACCTTGCAGACCCCTCCGTGAGCAGCAGAAACGCCCTTCCTGCGCGCCCTCGCGGAGCTTGCGGACGGGTGAGTTCACCGCCGGCAACACCACGCCTGGCGGGGAGTTAGTTTCTTTCGCAAATGAAGAAAGACCTTGCAAAGCATTGACGGGCCGCCGCGCCGGTCCCTAGCGTCACCGGGCGAAGGCCTTCCAGTGTGTACGGATCTCCGTACCGCTGCGCACCCCGGTGACGCCGGTGCTCCCTCGTGCCCGGCGCCCCCGCCCGTCCCCTCACCGTCCGACCGCGACCCCACGTCGACGCCCGCGCGTCCGACGTCGCCGGCCGCTGCGCGGACATCGCGTCACGCGAAAGGATCTGCATGCGTCTCAAGGCGTTCCTGCTACCCACGGCGCTCGCCCTGGCCCTGTCCGGGACACCGGCCGTGGCCCTCGCCGCCCCCACCGACGCCCGGCCGACCGACGCCGTCGACCTGGACGTCCTCTTCGTCAGCGCCCACCCCGACGACGAGGCCGGCAGCCTCGCCACCCTCGGCCAGTGGAAGGAGAAGCACGGCGCCAAGGCCGGCGTCGTCACCATCACCCGTGGCGAGGGCGGCGGCAACGCCGTCGGCCTGGAGGAGGGCCCGCCGCTGGGCATCATCCGGGAGCGCGAGGAGCGCACCGCGATCGGCCGCGCCGGGGTGGAGAACCTGTACAACCTCGACCGCGTCGACTTCTGGTACACCGCGTCCGCGCCCCTGTCCGAGCAGATCTGGGGGCACGACGACACCCTCGCCCAGATCGTCCGGGTGATCCGGCAGACCCGGCCCGAGATCGTCATGACGATGAACCCGTCGCCCACGCCCGGCAACCACGGCAACCACCAGCAGGCCGCCCGGTTCGCCGCCGAGGCGTTCCACGCCGCCGCCGACCCCAAGGCCTTCCCGGAGCAGCTCACCAAGGAGGGACTCACGCCGTTCCGGGCGGCGAAGTTCCTGCGTACCGGCGGCACCGGCAGCTCGTCGACCGGGCCGCAGTGCGCCACCGGCTTCGTGTCGGCCGTCCCGACCGACCAGGTGTTCGGCGTCTGGGAGGGCGCCCGCAGCGCCGGCGGCAAGACCTGGGCCGAGGTCGAGGTCGACGCCCGCCGGGACTACGTCACCCAGGGCTGGGCCAACACCGCCGCCGCCCCCACCGACCCCGCGAAGATCCGCTGCGACTTCTACACCCTGGTCGACAGCCGCGTCCCGTACGACCCGGCGGACACCTCCCCCGAGGCGATCCTGCGCGGCTCGGTGCTGCCCCCGGCGGCCGGCGGGCTGCCCCGCGGCACCGAGCTCTACCTGACCGCCGACCGGTTCGACCTCGCCCCCGGGCAGAGCGTCGAGGTCACCGCGCACGTGCGGGCGCCGGGCAACCGGGCGCTCACCGCGCCCCGGGTCTCCCTGCGGCTGCCGCAGGGCTGGACCGCCGTCGGTTCCGGCGAGCTGCGCGGCGCCGTACCGGCCGGCAAGGAGCGGACCGTCACCTTCACCGTGACCGTCCCCGCCGGCGCCGACACCAACGCCCAGCACCTCGTCGGCGCGTCCCTGACCACCGGCCAGGGCGCCGGCCGCACGGACCGCGCGGTCCGGGTGGTCGCCGACGTGCGCGGCACCCTGGAGCCGCTGCCCGAGGTGGGGCTGTTCCGCACCTGGGCCGGCGACAGCGGCTACCCGCAGCTGGACACCCTGATCAAGCCGGTGCTGACCATCGGCTCCGGCAAGAGCCGGACGGTCCGGGTCGACCTGCGCAACCACGGCGAGACCGCCCAGAGCGGCACGGTCGCCCTCGGCCTGCCGGCCGGCTTCGCCGCCGACGCGGCGACGAAGAGCTACGCCGACCTGGCCCCGGGCGCGACCGGGGCGGTCACCTTCACGGTCACCAGCGATGCCAGCCTGCCGACCGCCAACGAGGGCGGCGACGGCGGCGACTACGGCATCACCATCACCACCACCAGCGCCGCCGGCAGCACCGTGGAGACCGGCGCCCTGGAGATCGTGCCGACCAGCGAGGTGCCGCACGCCGGGCACGACCACGCCGTCGACGGGGTGGCCTCCCCCGGCGAGTACCCCGGCGAGGAGCTGGACCTGTCCCGCATCTGGGAGGGGCAGGCCACCACGCCGCAGGACGCCTCGGCCACCGGCCGGATCGCCTTCACCGAGGACGCGCTCGTCGTGTTCGTGCAGGTCACCGACGACGTGCTCGGCAAGAAGGTGGTGCCGCAGGACTGCAAGCGGCAGCGGCGCACCGACAGCGTGGAGATCATCGTCGACCCGAAGGGGAACTCGACGGACACCTCCACCGTGTTCAAGGCGGGCATCTTCCCGGTCACCGACGACCCCGCCAACGGCGACCCGCCGTGCTGGCAGCGCGACGCCGACAACCGGCAGGGACCGGGCGCCACGACCGCCCCGGGGATGACCGTGGTCAGCAAGGTGACCGCGCCGTACACCGGCTACACGATCGAGGCGCGCATCCCGTTCGCGGTGCTGCCCGACGCGATCGACCCGGCCCGGATGGGCTTCAACGTGCTGGTCTACGACTCGGACACCCAGGACCTCAGCTCCCAGTCCCGGCTGGGCTGGTCCACCTTCACCGGCGTCCGGGCCGACCCGTACCGGTACGGCCTGGTCACCCTGCCCGGCCTGACCCCGGCGGCGCGGCAGCCCAGCGCCCCGGTGTTCCCGGACACCGCCGCCCGCAGCGTGCACAGCCCGCAGACCATCGCGCAGTCGGCGGTGGACGGGGTGGCCCCGGCCGCCGTCGCCCGGCTGCCCGAGGGGGCGCTGCGGCTGACCGGCCAGCGGCAGGTCACCGGCGGCGTGCAGGTGACCGTCCGGGCCGACCGCGCCGGCACGGTGTACCTGTACGCCGCCGACGGCGACCGGTCGCTCGGTGAGCGCTCGGTGCAGGTGCGCTCCGGCCACCCGGTGACCGTCCTGGTGCCGGTCGCCGGTGGCACGCCCACCTCCGTCCTGGCCGCCTTCGAGGCCGACGGTGCCGCGCTCGCCCGCCAGGTCCCGCTGACCTGACCGGCACGGCACGGGCCCCTGTCATCCGACCGGATGGCGGGGGCCCGTCCCGTTGCCGGGGCCGATCCTCCCAGGCGCTCGCCGTGGCGGCGGCGCGCCGTCTACAGGACGTTGCGCCCCAGCAGCAACAGCCCGAAGGCCACCCCGAACGCGACGACCACCGCCCTGAGCAGGCCGACGGGGAGCCTGCGGAGCAGCCGTGCCCCGACATAGCCGCCGACGACGGTCGCCGGGGCCAGGATCGCCACGCCCGCCCAGTTGACGGTCCCGAAGAGAACGAAGAGCACCACCGCCGTGAACGAGATAACGGCCGACAGCAGGTTCTTCAGGGCGACCGTCCGGGTGAGCGGTTCGCGCTGCAGGAGAGCCAGGCCGGCGACCAGGACGATGCCGAAGCCGGCGCCGATGTAGCCGCCGTAGACGCCGCCCAGGGCGACGGACGCCTGCAGGGCCGCCGGGTGTTTCCGCCCGTGCCGCAGGACGGAGCGCCGGACCAGCCCGTCCAGTCGGTCCCGCAGACCGAGGACCGCCGACGCGGCGAGCACCAGGAACGGCACGATCGCGTCGAAGACGTGGCTGGGCGTCACCAGCAGCAGCACCGACCCGACGACGCCGCCGACGACCGCCGCGGGCAGGATGCGCCGGATCTCCCTGCGGGGCGGCAGGTCCCGGTATCCTCCCGCGACGCTCGCCACGTTGCCGGGGAAGACGGCGACGGTGCTGGTCAGCTTGGCGTTGAGCGGCGGTATCCCGGCAGCGATCAGCGCCGAGAAGGCGATCAGGGAACCGCCGCCCGCGACCGCGTTGAAGGCGCCCGTGGCGACACCGGCGGCGACGAGCAGCGTTGCCTGGATGGGATCCATCGAGTCTCAGGCTAGTGGCGATGCCGGGTGGCCGGGCGGTGTCCGCCGGGCCGCCCGGGACCGCACGGCGGGGGCCGGTCCGGCCCCGGCCGGCAGCGGGTGCGGCCCGGCCACAGCGGGTGCGGCCACGGCCGCCGGCGGCGGCGGCCCCGGCGGGCGGCGGCGGCGAAGTTCACCTCTTCCGGGTGAGGCGACCGCGGCCATTCGGGGGAATGGTGGCCGGTGAGGAGGGGTCGCGATGGCGGATGCCACCCAGGATTTCTTCCACGGCCTCGCGCGCCGTGGGCACGACCGCCGGCTGAGGGCGATCGACGAGGGCAGCGTGCGCTTCGACATCAGCCGCGAAGGCCGGACCGACCACTGGCTGGTCTCCATCGACAAGGGCGACATCAGGGTCACCGAGGAGGCGACCGGCGGGGACGCGGTCGTCCAGGCGGACCGGGCGGTGTTCGACCGGATCGCCAGCGGGGAGGCGTACTTCCTGACCACCGTGCTGCGCGGCGAGGCGTCCGTGGCGGGCAGCCCCCGGCTCTTCGCGACGGTCCGGAGGCTGTTCCCGCCGCCGCCCTCGTCCGGGGGGCCGCGACGCCGGGGAGGCGGCCATGACTGACGACCAGGTGGGCATCCTGGACGGCACGACCTTCATGGTCTGTGACCGGGCCGGCGACATCCTGCCGTCACCCGACACCCCGCTCGGCCTGTTCGCCCACGACACGCGCCTGCTGTCGAAGTGGGTGCTGACGATCGACGGGGAGCGGTTGAGCACCCTCGCCATCGACGACATCCACTACTTCGAGAACCGGTTCTACCTGGTCCCCGGCCACCAGGACGTCTACGTCAACAGCACGATCTCGGTGCGTCGGGTGCACACGCTCAACGCCGGCCTGCACGAGGAACTGAGCATCATCAACCACGACGGCCGACCGGTCGACCTGACCATCAGGGTCGAGGTGGACGCCGACTTCGCGGACGTCTTCGAGGTCAAGGACGCGACGGCGCGCAAGAAGGGCCGGCACTACCGGCGGGTCGAGGACGGACGCCTCGTCCTCGGCTACGAGCGGGAGCGGTTCAGGCGGGAGACGATCGTCTCCGCGACGACGCCGGCCGAGCTGGACGAGGACGGGCTGACGCTCACGGTCCACCTCGAACCGCACAGCACGTGGCGGACCAGGCTGACCGCCGAGCCGGACCTGCCGATGCCGAGAGGGCTGGAGCGGCTCGCGATCCCGGGGCGGGTCAGCGGCACCCGGGACAAGGAGCGCCGGCTCAGGAACTGGCTGGCGGAGGCGCCCCGGCTGGAGACCGGGTGGGAGCCCCTGCGCGGCGCGTACCGGCGCAGCCTCATCGACCTGGCCGCGCTGCGGTTCAGCCCCTTCCTCGCCGAGGACAGGAGCGTGCCGGCCGCCGGCCTGCCCTGGTTCATGAGCCTGTTCGGCCGCGACAGCATCCTCACCAGCCTCCAGGCGCTGCCGTTCGCGCCCGACCTCGCCGCCACCACGCTCAAGGTGCTGGCGTTCCGGCAGGGCAGCCGGGTCGACGACTTCCGGGAGGAGGAGCCGGGCCGGATCCTGCACGAGATGCGGTACGGGGAGATGAGCGTGTTCGAGGACACGCCGCACACCCCCTACTTCGGCAGCGCCGACGCCACTCCCCTGTTCCTGGTGCTGCTCGACGAGTACGAGCGCTGGACCGGCGACGTGGGGCTCGTCCGCTCGGTCGAGCAGGAGGCGCGGGCGGCGATCGACTGGATCGACGACTACGCCGACCTGACGGGCAGCGGCTACATCTCCTACGAGCGGCGCAACACCCGCAACGGCCTGGAGAACCAGTGTTGGAAGGACTCCTGGGACGGCATCTCGTACCAGGACGGGCGGCTGCCCGGCTTCCCCCGGGCGACCTGCGAGCTGCAGGGGTACGCCTACGACGCGAAGATGCGCACGGCCCGGCTGGCCCGGACAATCTGGCACGACCCGGAGTACGCGGACCGGCTGGAGCGGGAGGCCGCCGAGCTCAAGCGGCGCTTCAACCGCGACTTCTGGGTCGCCGACGGGGAGTACATGGCCCTCGCGCTCGACGGGGACGGCCGCCAGGTGGACGCCCTGTCGTCCAACATCGGCCACCTGCTGTGGAGCGGCATCGTCGACGAGTCGAAGGCGCCCGCCCTGGTGCGGCACCTGATGTCGCCCGCGCTGTTCAGCGGCTGGGGGGTGCGCACGCTGGCCGAGGGCGCGGGCCGCTACAACCCGATCGGGTACCATGTGGGGACGATCTGGCCGTTCGACAACTCGTTCATCGCCTGGGGGCTGCGCCGTTACGGGTACGCCGACGAGGCGGCCCGGATCGCCGCCGGGATCCTGGACGCGGCGGTCTTCTACGACGGCCGGCTGCCCGAGGCGTTCGCCGGCTACAGCCGGGCCGAGACCAAGTACCCGGTCAACTATCCCACCGCGTGCAGCCCGCAGGCGTGGTCCGCCGGCGCCACCCTGCTGCTGTTGCGCACGATGCTCGGACTCAACCCGGTCGGCGAGGATCTCGTGATCAGGCCCGCTCTGCCCGCTAGTCTCGACTTCGTGGCGCTGCTCGACATTCCCGGGCGGTGGGGGCGCCTCGACGCGTACGGCCGAGGGCCGGCCGGCGCGGGCGGGCGCGGCCACCAGCCGGCGCCGCAGCAACTCTCCGCCCCGTGACGGGAGGGACGATGCGAGAACTCGACCCGGTGCGCACCGCCGTCATCGGCGTCCACTGGCAGCACGACATCGTCAGCCCCGACGGGGTGTTCGGCCCGTTCTTCGCCGAGCAGGTCTCCCGACACCGCGTCGCCTCGTACGCGGCGCAGGTCGCCACGGCGGTGCGCGCCAGTGGCGGCCTCGTCGTCTACACGCGGGTCGCCCACCGGCCCGGCTACCCGGACCTCATCCCCAACACGCCCAGCTTCGCCATGGTCCGGGAGCGGCAGGCCCTCCTCGAAGGCGCGCCGAAGTCCCGGATCATCGACGAGCTCGCGCCCGAGGGCGGCGACGTCGTCATCACCCACGTCCGGCTCACCGGCTTCTTCGGCAGCGAGCTCGACACGGTGCTGCGGGGCAGGGGCGTGGACACCGTCCTGTTCACCGGCGTGGCCACCAACCTCTCCGTCACCGGCACCCTGTTCGAGGCGGTCAACCACGGCTACCGACCGGTGGTCGTCTCCGACGCCTGCACCGCCGCGACCGACGAGACGCACCGGGCGAGCCTGGAGACGCTGGGTCAGCTCGGCGAGGTGATGACCGCCGCCGAGGTCGTCGACCGCCTGTCGAGGTGAGCCGGGGGCCGTCGACCCGTCGCCCGGCGACGGCCCCGAACGGCCGCTCCGGGGCCCGCCCGGCGGCAGGCCGGAGAGCCCCAAACAACGGCCCGGGCGGCCCCTAGCCCGGCCCGTTTCCATTGACGGCGGCCTGCCGCGCTGGCAGCATCCGGCGCATCATGATCAAGGAAAGCGGTTGGTCAGCGTACCCCGTCCCGGCCCGGCCGTCCGTCGAGGTCGAGCCACGCCACGCGGACCTCGTCCATGAGGCGATCGCCCGGCATCCCGGCGACGCCCTGGCGCTGGGCACGGACGACGCCCGGGTCACCTACGGGGAGCTGCGCGCCCGCAGCAACCGGCTCGCCCGGCACCTGCGGGCCACCGGGGTACGCCGGGGCGACCTGGTCGCCGTCCTGCTGCCCCGCGGCGTCGACGGGATCGTCAGCGTGCTGGCGGCGCTCACCGCCGGCGCGGCGTACCTGCCCATCGACGCCGGCTACCCCGCCGAGCGGGTCCGGCACATGCTCGCCGACTCCCGGGCGCGGGTGCTCGTCACCGTACGGTCGCTGGTCCGGGCCGACCTGGTGGCGCCCGGCACGCCGGTCGTCCTGCTCGACGAGGACCAGGCGACGCTCGCCGCGTACCCCGACAGCCCGCCCGCCGTGTCGATCGGCCCGGGCGACCTCGCCTACGTGATCTACACCTCCGGCTCCACCGGCCTCCCGAAGGGGGTCATGGTGGAGCACGGCTCGCTGCGCGGGCTGGCCCGGTGGCGGGCCGACGCGGAGCGTCTCGGGCCCGACGACCGCTGCCTGCACCTGTTCTCCCCCGGCTTCGACGCGTCGGTGTGGGACATCTGGGCGCCGCTGCTGGCCGGCGCCAGCCTCTGGCTGCCCGACGACGAGACCCGGGTCGATCCCGACCGGCTGGTGGACTGGCTCGCCGCGCACGCGGTCACCTCGGCGACCATGCCCACCCCGCTCGCCGAGGCCGTGCTGGCCCGGCCGGCGCCGCCCGACTGGGCGCTGCGCATCCTGGGCGCGGGCGGCCAGCAGTTGCTGGCCCGCCCTCGCCCCGAACACACGTTCACCACCGTCAACCTGTACGGACCCACCGAGGCCACGGTGCTGGCCATGAGCGGGGAGGTGGCGGTCGAGGGCGACGGCCCGCCCGCGCTCGGGCATCCGGCCGCGGGCGCCGCCATCCGGCTGCTCACCGACGACCTGCGTCCGGTGCCCACCGGCAGCCTCGGCGAGGTGTTCATCGGCGGGCCGGGCGTGGCCCGCGGGTACCACGACCGTCCCGCCCTGACCGCCGAGCGTTTCCCGCCCGACCCGTACGGGCCGCCCGGCAGCCGCCTCTACCGCACCGGCGACCTGGCGCGTCAGCTTCCGGACGGCACCTACCACTTCGCCGGCCGGGTCGACGACCAGGTGAAGCTGCACGGTCACCGGATCGAGCTGGGCGAGATCGAGAGCGTGCTGCTGCGTCATCCGGGCGTGCGGGCCGCCGCGGTCGGTCTGCACCAGGGCACGGCCGGCCCCCGGCTCGTCGGATACGTCGTGCCCGAGGTCGGCCCGGACGACGCGACGCTGGCCGCGCACGCCGCCCGGTACCTGCCGGCGACCATGGTGCCCGCCGTGTGGGTCCGGCTCGCCGAGCTGCCGCTCACCCCGCACGGCAAGCTGGACCGGGCCGCGCTGCCCGCACCGGCCGAGCAGGTCGGCGAGCCGCCCCGCGACGACTTGGAACGGCAGGTGGCGCAGGTCTGGGCGGAGGTGCTCGGCCAGCCACCGGGCCGGAACGACAACTTCTTCTCCCTGGGCGGGCACTCGCTGCGGGCCACGATGGTCGCCGTCCGGCTGCGCGACCGGTTCGCGCTGCCGGTGTCGGCGGCGATCGTGTTCGAGGCGCAGACCGTGGCCGCGATGGCCGACCGGCTACGGGCCGAGCTGGCGTCGCCGGCGGACCGGGAGGAGGGCGTCCCAAGCGGACCCGACCCGGCCGTCGCGCCGGGCGGCGACCCTTCGTCGCCGGGTCGGGTGTTGTCGTTCGCGCAACAACGCCTGTGGTTCCTGCACACCCTCGACCCGAAATCCACCGCCTACAACACCCAGACCGC
>NZ_JBFABA010000048.1:0-43762 GCF_040640115.1 Micromonospora sp. NPDC023644
CCGCCGCCGAGGCGGCGCAGCCGGCCACGGATCCCGCGCCCGAGTCGGCGCCCCGGCCCCGCCACCGGGCCCCGATGCCCGACCTGGCCCGGGCCGCGAACTGGGAGGCCCTCGCCACCGCGCGCCGGAGCGGCCCCGCCCCGGCGTCCGTCGACGCCGCGCCGGCGAACGGCGCCCCCGCCGCCGGGGCCGAGGCGTCACCGCCCGGATCCGCGTCGCCCGCCGAGGCCGAGCAGCCCGCCGGGCGGGGCCGGGGCCGGCTGGGCCTGTTCCGCCGCAACCGGTCCCGGTCGGCCGAGGACGCCGCCCCGGCCGACCGGGAGACCGAGCCGCTGCCGGCGCAGGAAGAGGAGTACGTGGACTGGGTCACCGGGCTGAGCAAGCCGGTCCCGGACAACGAGCCCGAGCAGGAGAGCGGCCGGCGGTCGTTGCGCTCCACCGGCCGACACCACCGCGACTGACCCACCCGGGACGACCGACCCGCCCCGGGCCGGCGCCCGAAGCGGGGCGGACGCCCGTCTCCCCGGCGGGCAGCCGCGGCGGGCTCAGGCGAGCGGCAGGTAGACCCGGCCGCCCGAGGAGAGGAACTCCTCCGACTTGTCCCGCATGCCGCGCGCCGCGTACTCCTTCAGCTCCTGGGTGATCTTCATGGAGCAGAACTTCGGGCCGCACATCGAGCAGAAGTGCGCGGTCTTCGCCGGTGCCGCCGGCAGCGTCGCGTCGTGGTACGACCGCGCGGTCTCCGGGTCCAGCGAGAGGTTGAACTGATCCTCCCAGCGGAACTCGAACCGGGCCTTGGAGAGCGCGTCGTCCCACGCCTGCGCGCCGGGGTGTCCCTTGGCCAGGTCCGCCGCATGGGCCGCGATCTTGTACGCGATCACGCCGGCCTTCACGTCGTCGCGGTCCGGCAGCCCCAGGTGCTCCTTCGGAGTCACGTAGCAGAGCATGGCGGTGCCGAACATGCCGATCATCGCGGCGCCGATCGCCGACGTGATGTGGTCGTACGCGGGGGCGATGTCCGTGGTCAGCGGGCCGAGGGTGTAGAACGGCGCCTCGTGGCACCACTCCTGCTGGAGGTCCACGTTCTCCTTGATCTTGTGCATCGGCACGTGGCCGGGCCCTTCGATCATCACCTGCACGTCGTGCTCCCAGGCGACCTTCGTCAGCTCGCCCAGGGTGCGCAGCTCGGCGAACTGCGCCTCGTCGTTGGCGTCCGCGATCGAGCCGGGGCGCAGCCCGTCCCCGAGCGAGAACGTCACGTCGTAGCGGGCCAGGATCTCGCACAGCTCGGCGAAGTTCGTGTAGAGGAAGTTCTCCTCGTGGTGCGCCAGGCACCAGGCCGCCATGATCGAGCCGCCCCGCGACACGATCCCGGTCACCCGGTCCACCGCCAGCGGCACGTACGGCAGCAGCACCCCGGCGTGCACCGTCATGTAGTCGACGCCCTGCTCGGCCTGCTCGACGACGGTCTCCCGGAACACCTCCCAGCTCAGCTTCACCGGGTCGCCGCCGACCTTCTCCAGCGCCTGGTAGATCGGCACGGTGCCGATCGGCACGGGCGAGTTCCGGACGATCGCCTCGCGCGTCTCGTGGATCCGCCTGCCGGTCGACAGGTCCATCACCGTGTCCGCGCCCCACCGGGTGGCCCAGGTCAGCTTCTCCACCTCCTCGGCGACCGACGAGCTGACCGCCGAGGTGCCGATGTTGGCGTTCACCTTCACCAGGAACGCCTTGCCGATGATCGCCGGCTCGCACTCGGGGTGGTTGACGTTGAGCGGCAGCACAGCCCGCCCGGCGGCGATCTCGTCCCGGACGAACTCGGGCGCCATGCCCTCCCGGATCGCCACGAACTCCATCTCCGGGGTCACCACGCCGGCCCGCGCGTACGCGAGCTGGGTGGGGCGCCGGCCGTCGGCGCCGGCGAGCGGGGTGCCCGCGCCCCGCACCGGGGCGACGTCGCCGCGCTCGGCGATCCACGCTCCGCGCAGCGGCGGCAGCCCGACCTCCGGGTCGGAGCCGGGTCCGGAGGTGTCGTAGAGCCGCAGCGGCGGGTTGTCACCGGTCAGTTCCACCTCGGCGAACGGCACCCGCACGTCCGGCCGGGACCCCTCCACGTACACCTTGCGACGTGCCTGCATGACAGCCTCCCTGGTGATCAAGCGGACCAGCCGAAGTGGTCCAGCGGGCCGCGTCCCGCGCCCAGCTCCCAGCCCCGCGCGCCGGTCAGCGCGCGGAGGACGTACTCCTTGGCGGCGGCGACCGCCGTCGGCACCGGGTCGCCGAGCGCCAGCCGGACGGCGATCGCCGCCGAGAACGAGCAGCCGGTGCCGTGGTTGTGCCGGGTGTCGACCCGGGGCGCGCGCAGCAGGGTGGTGACGCCGCCGCCGTGCAGCACGTCGACCGCCTCGCCGTCGGCGTCCACGTCGCCGCCGGTCACCACGACGTGCGCCGGGCCGCCCGCCGCGAGCGCCTCGGCGGCGGCGACCATCTCCTCGACCGTCGTCACCGGCCGTCCGGTGATGGCCGCGGCCTCCGCGCAGTTCGGCGTCGCCACCTGCGCGTACGGCAGCAGCCGCTCGACGGCGGCGACCACGCCCAGCCGGTGCCCGCTGGTGGCGACGAGCACCGGGTCGACGACGAGGTGCGGCAGCCGGCCGTCCTTCGCGGCGGCGGCCACCACGTCGGCGACCGCCGGGGTGCCGAGCATGCCCGTCTTGACGGCGCGGACGGTGAAGTCGGCGAGCACGCTGTCGAGCTGCTCGGTGACCGTGCGCGGCGGCAGCGGCAGGACGGCGTCGACGCCCCTCGTGTTCTGCGCGGTGACCGCGGTGAGCACGCTGGTGCCGTACGCGCCGAGGGCCGCGAAGACCTTCAGGTCGGCCTGGATGCCGGCGCCCGCGCCGGAGTCCGACCCGGCGATGGTGAGCACGGTCGTCGGGGTCACTGCTCCCCTCCTGCGGCTGCGGTGAGGGTGGCGGCTGCCTCCTCGGGGTCGTCGGCGCGCATGACGGCACCCAGCACCGCCACTCCCACGGCACCCGCCTCGACGCAGGCGTGCACCTGCTCCGGGGTTTCCACTCCGCCGAGCGCCAGGACCGGCACGGGGCTGACCGGGATCAGCGCGCTGAGCCCGTCGGGGCGCAGCGGCGGGCCGTAGCCGGGTTTGGTGCTGGTCGGGTAGACGGGCGAGAGGGTGGCGTAGTCCTCCGTGGTGAGCCTGGCCAGCTCCGCCCGGTCGTGGCAGGAGCGGCCCACCAGGCCGAGCCTCGGCGGCGGGTACGGGCCGGCGGCGGGCAGGTGGACGGCGTCGCCGCCGAGCGGGTCGGGGCCGGCGACGATGAGGGTGCCGCCCGCCTCGGCGAGGATCGCGCGCAGCTCGACGGCGAGGGCGGCGCGCTCGGCCCGGGGCAGGTCCTTCTCCCGCAGCACCACCCACCGCACTCCCCCGGCCACCGCCCCGGCAACGACGTCGACCAGCGGCCGTCGAGCCTGCCGCCGATCGGTCAGCAGCAGGACGCCGGCCGGCCCGCCCGAGATCTTGGTGGGAAACGGCCCCTGGAGGGGCCCTCTCGTACCAAGATCCGCAGAAGCGAGAGCGGGCCCGGTCACAGGTCGGGCCGCCCCTCGTCCGGGGTGGAGGCGAGCGCGTGGAAGCGCCGCGCGATCCGGCCCGCCCGGTACGCGAGCCGGCCCGCCTCGACCGCGTACCGCATCGCCGTCGCCATCGCCACCGGGTCGGCGGCGCGGGTGACCGCGCTGGCGAGCAGCACCGCGTCGCAGCCCAGCTCCATGGCCAGCGCGGCGTCCGAGGCGGTGCCGATGCCGGCGTCCAGGATCACCGGCACGTCGACGCCCTGCCGGATCAGCCGGATGTGGTGCGGGTTCGACACGCCCAGGCCGGAGCCGATCGGCGCGCCCGCCGGCATCACCGCGGCGCAGCCGACGTCGGCCAGCCGGC
The DNA here is from genome assembly GCF_040640115.1 of Micromonospora sp. NPDC023644. Lineage (NCBI taxonomy): Bacteria > Bacillati > Actinomycetota > Actinomycetes > Micromonosporales > Micromonosporaceae > Micromonospora > Micromonospora sp. NPDC023644. Next base: position 3,959 of record NZ_JBFABA010000048.1, read on the forward strand.
GTGCCAGGATCGGATCGTCCGACGTGTACGGCAGCACGACGAACCCGTCCGCGACGAGTTCCTCGGCGGCGCGCAGCAGCTCCACCCCGTCGGGCAGCAGCGTGCGCTCGTCGCCGATCACCTCCAGCTTCACCCAGTCCGTGCCGAACGCCTCCCGGGCCAGGTGCGCCACCTTGACCGCTTCGCCCGCCGTGTAGCAGCCGGCGGTGTTCGGCAGCAGCTTCACGCCGCAGCGGTCCAGCAGGTCCAGCAGCCCGCCGGCGGTGCCGGGGGCGGTGTCGACCCGGCGCAGGGCCAGGGTGACCAGTTCGGTGCCGGAGGCGCGGATCGCGTCCTCCAGCACGCGCAGGTTGGCCGCGCCGCCGGTGCCGAGGATCAGCCGGGACGTGAGGCGCACGCCCCCCAGGTCGAAGCTCACCGCGTCACCCGCCCTGGGCGGCGCTGAGCACCTCGACGCGGTCGCCGTCGCGCAGCGGGGTCGCCGGCCAGCCCGTACGCGGCACCACCTCCCCGTTGACCGCGACGGCGAGGCCGCGCTGCTGGTCGGTGACCGCGCGGACCAGGTCCGCCACGGTCGAGCCGCCGGGCAGGCTGCGCCCGGCGCCGTTCACGGTCAGTTCCACGTGTGCTCCTTCTCGGATGCGGGCGGGCGGGCGGTGGGTCCGGCGGTCGCGGCCGGCGCGAAGCGGGCCGGGGTGAAGGGGGCGAGCATCGGGTCCGCCACACCCGTGCCGACCAGGTCGGCGATCAGGTCGGCGGTGACCGGGGTGAGCACGATGCCGTGCCGGTGGTGCCCGGTCGCGGCGAGCACGCCGGGCCGGCCGGGCAGCGGGCCGAGGATGGGGGCATTGTCGGGGGTGCCGGGGCGCAGGCCGGCGAGGGTCTCGACCAGGTCGTACTCGGCCAGCTCGGGCAGCAGGTCGACGGCGGCGCGGAGCAGGCGCAGCACCGCCCCGGCGGAGACGTCGGTGTCGGAGCGCTCCTCGACGGTCGCACCCACCACCACCTCCCCGTCCGCGCGGGGGACGAGGTAGACGTGCTCGCCGTCGGCGTACCCCCGGACGACGTGCCGGAAGCCCGGCGCGCCGCCGCCGGGCGCGCGGAGCCGGACCACCTGCCCCTTCACCGGCCGCACCGGCAGCCCCGTCAGGGCCGCCGCGCCGCAGCCGGCCGCGACCACCGTGACCCCGGCGTCCACGTCGGACAGGGTGCGCACGGCGGCGGGGACCAGCGTGGCGCCGGCCCGCTCGGCGGCCGTGCGCAGCGCGGGCACGAGCCGGCGCGGGTCGACCTGGTGGTCGGTGGCGGCGAGCGCGCCGCCGCGCACCCGGGGCGCCAGCGCCGGCTCGCGGTCCCGCAGCGCCGAGGGGCGCAGCGGCGTCACCGGCAGTCCGATCCCCTGCTGGTACGCCCACAGCCGGCGCGCCTCGGCCAGGTCGTCGGCGGTGAGCCCGACCATCAGCGTGCCCTCGGTCCGGTAGCCGACGTCCACACCGCTGGCGGCGGTCAGTTCGGCGGCGAACGCCGGCCAGCGGGCGGCGGAGGCGGTCAGCAGCCCGGTCAGCTCGTGCTCGCCGAAGTACGCCTCGGCGACCGGCGCGAGCATCCCGGCGGCGACGTGGGACGCGCCGGAGCCCGGGGCGGGGTCGTGCACGACGACCCGGAGCCCGCGCGCCGCGCAGCGCCAGGCGATCGCCAGCCCGACCGGTCCCGCCCCCACCACGGCGACGTCCGGTCGGGTCAGCACCCCAGCGCTCCCAGCAGCTCCGCCGTCGCCCGGGCCGGGTCGGCCGCCCCGGATAGCGCCCCCACCACCGCCACCCCGTACGCCCCCGCGGCCACCAGCGCGGGCACCCTGGCGGCGGTCACCCCGCCGATCGCGACGACCGGCACGTCCACGGCGTCGGCGACGGCGCGTACCCCCGCCGGGCCGATCGGCGCCGGCAGCCCCGCCTTGGTGCTGGTGGCGTGGCAGGGGCCCACGCCCAGGTAGCTGGCCCCGGCGGCGACCGCCTCGGCGGCCGTCCCCGGATCGCGCGCGGTGGCGCCGAGCACGGCGGTCGCGCCGAGCACCCGGCGGGCCGCGCCGACGGGCAGGTCGTCCGCGCCGACGTGCCCACCGGCGGCGCCCACGGCCAGCGCCACGTGCAGCCGGTCGTTCACCAGGCAGGTGGCGTCGTACCGGCCGCAGAGCGCGACCGCCCGGCGGGCCAGGTCGTACGCCTCCCGGTCGGTGGCGTCGTCGGTCACCCGGACCTGCACGACCAGTTCCGCGCGGGCCACCGGAAGGGCGGCCCGCAGCACGGCGAGCGGATCCCGCCCGGGTCGGGTGTCGGTGATGAGATGCAGTCGCCCGAGGGACGGCACGGCAACACTCCTCCCTGCGCCGGCATTACCCGGATCAGGTTCGACGGTCGGGGGCTCACAGCCCCCCTCTCAGCCCGGTCCACCGGGCTCCCGTGGGTCACTTGCGGGTGTCACCGTACGACGGATCGCCGGATCCGCCAAGGTCGGGATGCGGATTTCACACCGACCGCCCGATCCCGACGGCCGGGGCGGCGCGTGACCGTACCGTCACGCCATGCTGTCCGGATGCCCTCCGCCGCCCGGGTACCGCCCCGGCTCGCCTTCCTGCCGTTCCGGGGCAGCACCGCCGTCGCCGAAGGGCTGCTGACCCGCGCCATGCTGCGCGGGTCGACCTGGCAACGCCTCTTCCCCGACGTATACGTGCACCGGAACGCTCAGAGCGCATCCGATCATCGGCTCTGGTGCGACGCGGCCGCCCTGCTCCTGCCCGCCGGTGCCGCCATCGCCGGGGCGAGCGCCGCGTACCTGTGGGGCGTCGACCTGCTGGTCCGGGATGCGCCGGTCAGCGTCCTACTGCCGCGGTCGGCAAGGCTGCGGCCGCACCCGCGGCTTTCCGTCACCCGTTCGACGCTGCCGGAAAGCGACCTGACCAGCTTCGGTGGCCTACCGGTCACCACACCGCTGCGGACGGCGTTCGACCTCGGACGGCAGAGACCGCGCGCCGAGGCCTTGGTCGCCGTCGACGCATTGCTGCACCGCCGGGTGGTCAAGCTGCCGGCCCTGCGGGCGTACGCCGACGCTCAACCCCGCTGGCCCGGACTGCCGCTGCTGCGGGAGGTGCTGGCGCTGGCCGAGCCCCTGAGTGAATCTCCGATGGAGAGCCGGTTGCGGCTGCTCCTGCTCGACGCCGGGCTCCCCCCACCCACGGCACAGCACGACGTGCGCGACGCCACGGGACGGTTCGTCGGTCGGGTCGACCTGGCGTGGCCGGAGCTGCGCGTCGCGGTCGAGTACGACGGCGACCACCACCGCGAGCGCGCCCACTTCCGGCAGGACGTCGCCCGGCTGAACGCGTTACGCGCGGCCGGCTGGGTCGTCCTCCGCTTCACCGCCGACGACGTGCTCCGGTACCGGACCCGGACGGTACGCCTGGTCACCGCCGCTCTGCATGAACGCGCCGGCAGGTGACGCGGCGGCCAGTCCGCCCGACACGCATCCACGGACGACCACCCGCGGAAGGCCGACCGGACGGGTGGAACACCAGGGCTGCCTCCCGGTGTGGGAAACGTACCTGGCGTTCCACCCGTGGAAGCCGGGGCCCTGCCCCGAACGGGACATAGCCCGCCGGGCGCACCCTCGTCAGAGGACAGCGCGCAGGGCGTCCAGGTCCTCGTCGGTGGGCTGCCAGGTGCCCGCCTCCGCGTTGGCGCGTACCTGCTCGGGCGTGGTGGCGCCGGCGATCACCGAGGTCACCGCCGGCTGGGCGGCCAGCCCGCCGATCGCCACCTGGAGCATCGACAGGCCCCGCTCGGCGGCGTACGCCTCGATCGCCTCGATGGTGTCCCAGTCGGCGGCGGCGAGTCGCTGGGCGTACCGGCCGCCACCGGCGAGGCGGCTGCCGGCCGGCGGGGCCTCGTTGCGCTTGTACTTGCCGGTGAGCAGCCCGTTGGCCAGCGGGAAGAACGGCAGCAGCCCGAGGCCGAACCGCTCGCACGCCGGCACCACCTCGGCCTCGACGCCGCGCTCCAGCAGGCTGTAGTGGTTCTGGGCGCTGATGAACCGGGACCGGCCGTTCGACGACGCCACCCAGTCCGCGTCGGCGATCTGCCAGCCGGCGAAGTTGGAGTTGCCCAGGTAGCGGACCTTGCCGGCGCGGACGAGGTCGTCGAGCACGGCGAGCGTCTCGTCGATCGGGGTGCCCGGGTCGGGCTCGTGCATCTGGTACAGGTCGATGTGGTCGGTGCCGAGGCGGCGCAGCGACGCCTCGACCGCCCGGGCGATGTAGCGACGCGCGCCCCGGGCGCCGAAGTCGGGGCCGTTCATGCCGTTCATGTCCATGCCGAACTTGGTGGCCACCACCACGTCGTCGCGCCGGCCCTTGAGCGCCTGGCCCAGCAGTTCCTCGGAGCCGCCCTGCGGCTCGCCGTAGATGTCGGCGGTGTCGAAGAAGTTGATTCCGGCGTCGAGCGCGGCGTCGACCACCGCCCGGGTGCCGTCGAGGTCGAGCTTGCGGCCGAAGTTGTTGCAGCCGATGCCGACCACGGACACCACGAGCCCGGAGTCGCCCAACCGGCGGTAGGTCATCTCAGTCACGAGATCCACCCTATGCCGCCCGGCCGCGCCACGCCGTGGACCACGAAGCCCACCACACGCACGGACCGCGAAGCCGAACCAGGCCCCGCAGACCACGAAGCCCATCCGGCGTACGTCGCGAACGGTCAGTCGAGCACGTCGGCGACGAGCCGCCGGGCGGCGGCGAGCGTGCCGGCCAGCTCGTCCGGCGTGTGTCCGACCGCGCCGAGCAGCTCCTGCGCCCGCCGGGCGAAGTCGGGTGGCGCGCCCGGCAGCCGCCCGGCGGCGGCGAGCGTGCCCTTCTCGTTGACCAGCCACCGTCCGGCCCGGGCGTGCAGCACCTGGGCGAGTACGCCGACCGCCCGGAACAGGCAGCCGGCCACGTACCCGCCGTCGCCGGCCGCGACCGCCTTGGCCGCGCCGTCGACCAGGAACCGGGCCTCCCACCCGCCGGCCGTCAGGGCGTCGGCCAGGGCCGGCGGGTACGCGCGGGTCTCCTCGCGCAACGCGGTCAGCTCACCGGTCGGGTCGCCGAGCACCCGGCAGAGCGCCACCTCGCCGGCGTACGCGGACGAATAGAAACCGAGCGGGTGTAGAGGCCGAGGTCCCAGTCGGAGTCGGGCCGGTGCTCGCCCCGGGCCCGGCTGCCGCCGAGGGCGACGGCGACGACCCCGCCGACCGTGCAGAGGCGGTCGGCCAGGCCGGCGGGGATCACGCCACGTCCCAGACCGGCTCCGGGGTCTCCACCACCTCGTTGTCGCCCCGGAAGAGCACGAACCGGTCGAAGGAGCGGGTGAACCAGCGGTCGTGGGTCACCGCCACCACGGTCCCCTCGAACGCGGTCAGCCCGGCCTCCAGCGCCTCCGCCGACGCCAGGTCGAGGTTGTCGGTGGGCTCGTCGAGCAGCAGCAACGTCGCGCCGGACAGCTCCAGCAGCAGCACCAGGAAGCGTGCCTGCTGACCGCCCGAGAGGGTGCCGAAGCGCTGGTCGCCCTGCCCCGCCAGCTCGTACCGGCTCAGCGCCGCCATCGCGGCGTGCCGGTCCATGCCGGCCCGGTGCTCGTCGCCCCGCCAGAGGATCTCGACGAGGGTCTTCCCCATCAGCTCCGGCCGGTCGTGGGTCTGCGAGAAGTGCCCCGGGCGCACCCGCGCGCCGAGCCGGGCCACCCCGTCGTGGGCCACCGGCGCGAGCGCGAGGGCGCCGTCGACCGGGCCGTTGGCGGGGTCGGGGTCGGTGCCGCCCCGGGCCAGCAGCCGCAGGAAGTGCGACTTCCCCGTGCCGTTGGCGCCGAGCACCGCGACCCGGTCGCCGTACCAGATCTCCAGGTCGAATGGGAAGGTCAGGCCGTCGAGCTCCAGCTGCTCGCAGACCACCGCGCGCTTGCCGGTCCGCCCACCGGTCAGTTTCATCCGGATGTCCTGGTCCTTCGGCGGTACGGGCGGCGGCCCGGCCTCCTCGAACTTGCGCAGCCGGGTCTGCGCCGCCTGGTAGCGCGACGCCATCCCGTCGTTGTACGCGGCCTTCTGCTTGTACATCAGCATCAGCTCGCGCAGCTTCTGGTGCTCCTCGTCCCACCGCTTGCGCAGCTCGTCGAGGCGCGCGTGCCGGGCCACCCGAGCCTCGTGCCAGCTCGCGAAGCCGCCCGGGTGCACCCACGCGCTGCCACCCTCCACGGCGACCACCCGGTCGGCGGTGTGGGCGAGCAGCTCCCGGTCGTGCGAGACGTAGAGCACCGACTTGCCGGACTCGCGCAGCCGCCCCTCCAGCCAGCGCTTGCCCGGCACGTCGAGGAAGTTGTCCGGCTCGTCGAGGAGCAGCACCTCGTCGGGGCCGCGGAGCAGCAGCTCGAGGGCGAAGCGCTTCTGCTGGCCGCCGGAGAGCGTCCGGACGGGCCGTTCCCGGGCGCTGTCCCAGGGCAGGCCGAGCACGATGGTGGCGACCGTGTCGAAGAGCACCTCGGCGTCGTAGCCGCCGACCTCGCCCCAGGCCGCGAGCGCGTCCGCGTACGCCAGCTGGGCCTTGCCGGCGGCGGTGCTGTACTTGCCGCGGACCTCGGCGGCGCGCATGGCCCCCTCGGTCTCGACCAGGCGGCGGCCGGCGTCGCGCAGCGCCGGCGGGGCCAGCGACAGGGCCAGGTCGGCCAGCGTGGACTCGTCGCCGATCATCCCGATGAACTGGCGCATCACGCCCAGCCCGCCGGAGCGCGCGACCGCGCCGGTCTTCACCGGCAGGTCGCCGGCGACCATCCGCAGCAGCGTCGTCTTGCCGGCGCCGTTGGGCCCGACCAGGGCCACCTTGGCGCCCTCCCCGACCCGGAACGACACGTCGGCGAAGAGCTCCCGACCGTCGGGAAGGATGTGCCCGACCGCTGCCACGTCCACGTATCCCACGTCGGCATCCTGCCCGAGCACGGGCCCGACGGCCCAACCATTTACCGGGTGACCCGCAGCACCCGGTAGCCCTTCTGGCTGGCGTGCCGCCCCACCTGCCAGCCCTGCTCGACCAGCCAGCGCTGCAACGAGTCCCCGCCGAGGTAGCGGGCCACCACCAGCCAGGCGACGCCGTCCGGGGCGAGCCGGGGCAGCCAGCGCAGCAGGATCCCGTGCAGTTCGTCCTTGCCGACGTGGATCGGGGGGTTGGACCAGAGCTGGGCGAAGGACAGGTCGGCGGGTACGTCGTCCGGCGCGGCGACGCGTACCCGGTCGGCCGCGCCGACCCGCGCGGCGTTGGCCGCGGTGAGTTCCCGGGCCCGTTCGTTGACGTCGACGGCCCACACGGTGGCCGAGGGCGCCGAGTTGGCGAGCACGCAGGTGATCGGCCCGAAGCCGCAGCCAAGGTCGAGCAGGGCACCGGTGGTCCCGGCGGACGGCAGGTCGGCCTTGCGCAGCAGCACCGCCGTGCCGGGGTCGAGGCGGGCGGCGGAGAAGACGCCGGCGGAGGAGGCCAGGGCGTAGTCGCGGCCGGCGACGGAGAACTCGACCTCGCGCGGGTTGGCGGCGGTCGTGGGTTCAGCGGTGAAGTAGTGTTCGCCGGTCACGCCGGCAATTCTCGCACCGCCGCCCGGCACGACGCCGCGGGCCCGGCACGGCGGCACAGGGCCCGCCCGGCAGCACAGCGGCCGTGGCCCGGCAGCACAGGACCCGGCGCGGCGGCACAGCGTCCGCGGCCCGGCGGCACGGGGCCCGGCGCGGCGGCGCGGGTGCGCAACACGAGGCGGAACGACCCCGCGCCAATTTCCCATTATTCACGCCTAAAGGGACAATGCCTCCTACTCTGGGCGACATGGTGTATCGGTACGAGTCCGATGAGGACGCATTCATGGAGTACCCGGAGCCCGGGTCCGACCGGTCGGTGCTCGGTGCCGGTCCGCCTCCCCCGGCCGGCCCCTCCCCCTCCCGCTTCCCGACGCCGTCGCTGCCCCGCGCCAACACGGTCGCGCTGCCCTCCGCCGCGCCGGCGCCGGTCCGCGCCGCGGCGCAGGTGTCGCCGCCGCCCGCCCAGCTGCGCGCGCCCGCCGAGGAGCAGCCCCCGGCCCCCCTGCCGCCGGTCGAGCCGCCCCCGCCGGTCCAGCCGCTGTCGCCGGTCGAGCCGCCCCTGCCGGCCGGGCGGTCGCCGCGCGGTGGCGGCGGTCGGCTGTGGCAGGTCGTGGTCGGCGGCGCGGCCGTCCTCGCGCTGCTCGCGCTCTGCGGCCTCGGCGCCGCCGCCCTGCTGGCCGAGCGCGACAGGACCCCACAGGCCACCCCCACCGCCCAGCCCGGGTCCGCCGAGGTCGAGGCGCAGGCCCTCGACTCCCGGGAGACCGACCAGGCGCCGCTGACCGCCAAGGAGCTCTTCCCCGGCAAGCAGCTCGTCGTCGCCGACGGGGAGCCCGCCTACCGGGTGTTGAAGAGCCAGTCCAGCGCCAGCTGCGCGGTGGCCGCCACCGGCGAGGTCGCCGACCTGCTGGTCCGCCTCGGCTGCACCCAGGTGGTCCGGGCCACGCTGCGGACGCCCGACGGCGACCACCTCGTCACCACCGGGTTGTTCAACCTGACCGACCGGGCCAACGCCGAGCGCGCCCGGGACCGGATCCGGCTGCTGCTCGACGAGCGGGAGGGCCGGTTCCGGGGCATGGCGGCCGACGCGGACAGCGCGGCGATCGCCACCGCGCCGGCCCGCGTCGGCTGGCAGGTGCGCGGCCACTACCTCGCGTACGCGGTGGTCGTCCGCAGTGACGGGGAGAGCATCAGGTCCGGCGACACGAAGGCCCGGGAGATCCTCTTCGACACGATCGAGCTGCACCTCAACCGGGGCGTGCTGGAGCGCCGGGCGGACGGCGGTACGGCCGGCCAGCCGACCGACGAGGGCGCGGGCGACACCGGCACCCAGGACGGGGGCGAGTGACCGGATCGCGACGGGGACGGGTGCGTGGGCCACGGCCGCGCACCCGTTTCGCGTGTCGCCACCGGCCTCTCACGCCCGGAGTGCGACCCGGTGCTCCCGTAGCAGGTCGAGCATCCGGTCGTGCGGGACCGCGTACCTGACCCGCCCCTTGACGCCGACGGTGGTGCGCGCCATGAACAGCGAGTTCAGCAGCGCCTCCTCCACGGCCTCCAGCACCGCCGCGAAGACCGGCTCCAGGTCGGACTCCGGCACCGTCGGTGTCCGCGGGTCGGCGGTGGAGAACGCCAGGGCGTAGTCGCCGCTGCCGCCGGCGAAGTCCGAACCGACCAGTGCCATGGCGAAGATGGCCCGGCGGGCGACACGACCCAACTGCCGCGCGTCGAGCCGCCCGTCCGTGGCGACCACGATCACGCAGGAGTTCCCCGGCTGCTCGGGCCGGCCCGGGGGCGGCGGGGTCGGCACGCCCACCTGCTCGGGCCGGATCGGCACCCCGCACACCCGCAGCACGCCCGAGAAGTTGGCCTGCACCAGCACACCGACGGTGACCGTGCCGCGGGACGTCGTGGCGAGCCGCGAGGACGTCCCGATGCCGGCCTTGAAACCGAGGGCCGCGGTGCCCGTACCGGCGCCGACCGCGCCCTCCGCGGGCAGCCCGCCGCGGGCCTCCGCCAAGGCGCCGAGGACGTGCTCCGCCCGCACCGGCCGCGCCCGGATGTCGGACAGGAACCCGTCGTTGGTCTCCGCCACCACCGGGTTCAGCGACTCGACCGCTTCCCGGCCCGGCTGGCGGAGCATGTAGGTGACCAGCGCGTCCGCCGCCCGGAACGTCGACAGCGTCGCGGTCAGCACCACGGGGGTCTCGATCTCGCCCAGCTCGGCTACCTGGGTCGAACCGACCATCTTGCCGTGCCCGTTGCCCACGAACAGCCCCGCCGGCAGCGACCGGCGGTCGGTCAGCTGGTCCGGGACGATCGCCGTCACCCCGCTCCGGATGCTGTCCCCGTCGACCAACGTGGTGTGGCCCACCCGTACGCCGGGCACGTCGGTGACGGCGTTCAGCGGTCCCGTCGGCAGCGTCCCGACGACGATGCCGAGGTCCCGGCCACGGCGAGGTTCCTGCACGGCTTCCACTCCCCTGACGGTCGATGATGCTCTGCGGCGGACGGGCGCGCGGCCCCCCGCTGGGCGACCACCCCGGCCCCGCCCCCGGACCGCCGGTCCCCCGCTCCGGCGGCCGACTGCCGGCAGCCGGCGAGGCGAGCCCGGTCCGCCGATCCGGCAGCCGGCGAGGCGAGCCCCGGACGGTCAGCCCTCCACGGGTACGCGCAGCCGGCGGGTCGCCTCGGCGCGGCGGGCGTACTCGGCCGGGTCCTCGGGGTAGCCGACGGTGACCAGGGTGAGCCCGTGCGCCGGCGCCACGGTCACCTCGCTGGAGCGTTCCCGGTGGGCCAGCAGGCTGCCCGGCCACTCGACCGGCCGACGCCCGTCCCCGGCGACCAGCATCGCGCCGACGAGGCTGCGCACCATCGCCTGGCAGAACGCGTCGGCCTGCACGGTGGCCACGAGGATCCCGTCCGGGTCCCGCCGCCAGTCCAGCCGGGTCACCTCGCGCAGCGTGGTGGCGTTCTCCTTGCGCCGGCAGTACGCGGCGAAGTCGTGCTCCCCCACCAGCCCCGCCGCGGCGGCGTTCAGCGCGGCCAGGTCCAGCGGCTTCGGCCAGGCCAGGATCTCGTGCCGGCGCAGCGGCTCGGCGCCCCAGGGCGCGTCGGTGACGCGGTACTCGTAGCGGCGGAAGGTGGCCGAGAACCGGGCGTCGAAGTCCGCCGGCACCTCGGCCATCGCGCGCACCCGGACGTCGGTGGGGAGCAGCCGGGCCAGCCGGCGCAGCAGCCGCCCCTCGTGCTCCCGCCACACGGCGGTCGGCAGGTCGACGTGGCAGACCTGCCCGGCGGCGTGCACCCCCGCGTCGGTGCGGCCCGCCACGGTCAGCCCGGTCGCCGTGCCCGCGCCGAGCACCAGGTCGAGGGCCTCCACGAGCACCCCGGCGACCGTGCGCCGCGTCGGCTGGGCGGCCCAGCCGGAGAAGCCCGACCCGTCGTACGCGACGTCCAGCCGCAGCCGGGTGCGCTCGTCCACTCGTACCTCCGCCTCACGGGGTCGGGCCCGGCACCCCACGAAGGGGTGCCGGGCCCGACGGTGGCCTGGATCAGGCCTTGTCGTTCTCGCCGGCCTCGTCGCTGTCCTCGCGGGCGGCGGCGGTGTCGCCGGACGCCGACACGGGCGGCTCGGCGTCCTGGTCGCCCGAGTTCGACTTCGGGGCCTCGTCGGCCGGGGCGAGCGCCTCGACCTTGTCCTGCTGCGCGGCCTTGCGGGCGGCGGTCTTCTTGTTCGCCTTCGGCTCGGCGACCTGAAGCTCCTCGACCAGCTCGATGATCGCCATCGGGGCGGCGTCACCCTTGCGGGGACCGGTCTTCACGATCCGGGTGTAGCCACCGTTGCGGTTGGCGAACCGGGGCGCGATCTGGTCGAACAGGGCGTAGACCACGTCCTTGTCCTTGACGACGCCCAGCACCCGCCGGCGGGACGCCAGGTCGCCGCGCTTGGCCTTGGTGATGAGCTGCTCGGCCAGCGGACGCAGCCGCCGGGCCTTCGTCTCGGTGGTCTGGATCTTGCCGTGCTGGAACAGCGCAGTGGCCAGGTTGGCCAGCATGAGCCGCTCGTGCGCGGGGCTGCCGCCGAGGCGGGGGCCCTTGGTGGGCGTGGGCATGCTTGGTGCTCCTCAGGTGTGGCGGCAGCGCGGACTAGAGCTGCTCGGTCTCGCGATAGTCGTCGGTGTCGTAGTCGGCCTCGCCGAAGGCGTCCACGACGTGCGCCGGGTCGAAGTTCGGGGCCGAGTCCTTCAGCCCCAGACCCATCCCGGCGAGCTTCATCTTGACCTCGTCGATCGACTTCTGACCGAAGTTGCGGATGTCGAGGAGGTCGGCCTCGGTACGCCCGATGAGCTCACCAACGGAGTTGATGCCCTCGCGCTTGAGGCAGTTGTAGGAGCGGACGGTCAGGTCCAGCTCCTCGATCGGCAGCGCCAGGTCGGCCGCGAGCTGGGCGTCCTGCGGGGACGGCCCGATGTCGATGCCCTCGGCGGTCTCGTCCAGCTCCCGGGCCAGGCCGAACAGCTCCACCAGCGTCGAGCCGGCGGAGGCCAGCGCGGTGCGCGGGCCCATCGACGGCTTGGTCTCGACGTCGATGATGAGCCGGTCGAAGTCGGTCCGCTGCTCGACACGGGTCGCCTCGACGCGGTACGTCACCTTCAGCACCGGCGAGTAGATCGAGTCGACCGGGATCCGGCCGATCTCGGCGCCGGCCTGCTTGTTCTGCGCCGCCGTGACGTAGCCACGACCCCGCTCGACGGTCAGCTCCATGTCGAGCCGGCCCTTGCCGTTGAGGGTGGCGAGCTTCAGGTCCGGGTTGTGCACCGAGACGCCGGCCGGCGGCTGGATGTCGCCCGCCGTCACGTCGCCCGGGCCCTGCTTGCGCAGGTACATGCTGACCGGCTCGTCGTGCTCGGAGCTGACGCAGAGCTCCTTGATGTTCATGACGAGCTCGACCACGTCCTCCTTGACACCGGGGATCGTGGTGAACTCGTGCAGCACGCCGTCGATCTTGATCGAGGTGACCGCCGCACCCGGGATCGACGACAGCAGCGTACGCCGCAGCGAGTTGCCCAGGGTGTAGCCGAAGCCCGGCTCCAGCGGCTCGATGGTGAACCGGGACCGGGTCTCGTTGATCGACTCCTCGGAGAGAGTCGGTCGCTGGCTGATGAGCATGTCTTCTCTTCTCTTCCGGGGCGCCCGCCATATGACGCCCACGACAAACTGTTCCGGTGGCCCGCCCCGGAAGGGCGGGCCACCGCAACGAGCTCCGACTACTTGGAGTAGAGCTCGACGATCAGCTGCTCCTGGACCTGCGTGTCGATGACCTGACGGGCCGGGAGCGAGTGCACGAGCACCTTCATCTGGCTGGGGATAGCCTCCAGCCACGCCGGAACCGACTTCGAGCCGGCCTCGGCCTGCGCCACGATGAACGGGGTGAGCTCCTTGCTCTTGCCCCGGACCTCGATGATGTCGTGCTCCTTGACGCGGTACGACGGGATGTCGACCTTCTTGCCGTTCACCGTGAAGTGACCGTGCTTGACCAGCTGACGGGCCATGTCCCGGGACTTGGCGTAGCCGGCCCGGTAGACCACGTTGTCCAGCCGCGACTCGAGGATCTGCAGGAGAACCTCGCCGGTCTTGGCCTTCTTGCCCACGGCCTCTTCGTAGTAGCCGCGGAACTGCTTCTCCAGCACGCCGTAGACGCGGCGGGCCTTCTGCTTCTCACGGAGCTGAAGCAGGTACTCCGTCTCCTTCGTGCGGCCGCGGCCGTGCTGCCCGGGCGGGAACGGCCGGGACTCGAACGGGCACTTCGGGCCATCGCACTTGCTGCCCTTGAGGAACAGCTTCATCTTCTCCCGCCGGCAACGGCGGCAGTCAGCACCGGTGTAACGAGCCATCTCTCTCTACCTCTCAGACCCGACGACGCTTGGGCGGACGGCACCCGTTGTGCGGCTGCGGGGTGACGTCGGAGATCTGTCCGACCTCGAGACCGGCGGCCTGCAGCGAACGGATGGCGGTCTCCCGGCCGGAGCCGGGGCCCTTGACGAACACGTCGACCTTGCGCATGCCGTGCTCCATCGCCCGACGCGCGGCGGCCTCGGCGGCCAGCTGCGCGGCGAACGGGGTCGACTTGCGGGAGCCCTTGAAGCCCACCTGGCCGGAGGAGGCCCAGGAGATGACCGCACCGGTCGGGTCCGTGATGGACACGATGGTGTTGTTGAAGGTGCTCTTGATGTGCGCCTGCCCGTGGGCGACGTTCTTGCGTTCCTTGCGCCGGACCTTCTTGACGGCGGCTCCGGCACGAGCCTTCGGTGGCATAAGTCTGTGCGCTCCTATTACTTCTTGCCGGGCTTCTTCTTGCCGGCGACGGTCCGCTTCGGGCCCTTGCGGGTCCGCGCGTTGGTCTTGGTCCGCTGGCCACGCACGGGCAGGCCCCGGCGGTGCCGGATGCCGGCGTAGCAGCCGATCTCGACCTTGCGGCGGATGTCAGCGGCGACCTCGCGGCGCAGGTCGCCTTCAACCTTGTAGTTGCCCTCGATGTGGTTGCGGAGCTGGACCAGCTCCTCGTCCGTGAGGTCCCGGACGCGCTTGTCCGGCGAGATGCCGGTGGCAGAGAGCGTCTCCAGGGCCCGGGTGCGACCCACGCCGAAGATGTAGGTGAGCGCGATCTCCATCCGCTTCTCGCGGGGGAGGTCGACGCCGACTAGACGTGCCATGTGCGGGCGTACTCCTCGTGATGTGTGGCGGAGGTGTGGACCCGTCCCACCCCGCTACCGGCCGCCCCTGTCCTTCCGGCGACGTGCGCCGGCGACCGGGGTCGGTCGCTGCCCGAGCGGGCCCCGGCCTCCGACCGGGGGTCAACCACGATGAGGTACGCGCTGCGCACCGCTCGCGGCTGGAACGAGCATGTGATTCGGTGTCTGGATCTGCGGCCCGGACCGATTTCGACCGACCGTTGTCACACGGCCGGCCGGAACTGGTTCAGCCCTGGCGCTGCTTGTGGCGCGGGTCGGTGCAGATGACCATGACCCGGCCGTGCCGGCGGATGACCCGGCACTTGTTGCAGATCCTCTTGACGCTCGGCTTGACCTTCACGGTTGCCTTACTTCCCATCTGGCCCGACGACGCGCCGAGGCGCGACACCGGACGTCGAAGACGGACACGGGGACGTCCCGGCCGCCGTCAGGCTTACTTGTAGCGGTAGACGATGCGCCCGCGGGTCAGGTCGTACGGCGAGAGTTCGACGACGACCCGGTCCTCCGGCAGGATGCGGATGTAGTGCTGCCGCATCTTGCCACTGATGTGAGCCAGCACCTTGTGACCGTTCGCGAGCTCCACCCGGAACATGGCGTTCGGCAGGGGCTCGATGACCCGACCCTCGATCTCGATGGCTCCGTCTTTTTTCGGCATGTCCTCCGCTGTCCTGACGTCGGTTACTCCGGACGGCCCACAACGTCTTACACGGGCCACCGATCAAGATCGGTTTGCCCGCGCCAGCCGCGGCTCCGGCTCCCACCGAAGCGCAGGGTGGGCATGCCGGAGTGGACGCTGTGCGCCGATCAGAAAGTGTACGCCCGCCTGCGGGCCGTCGCCAAACCGGCCGGGAATCGGTGCGTCGGACCGGACAGAACGGGCCATTCAGACCGCGGCGTCGGCCCCGCCACGCGGACGTTCCCGCCGGGCGGCCGGCAGCCCCCGCTCCGGGTTCCGACGCTCATCTCCGACCGACGGCAGTTCCCGCCGCTCCGACCGTTGGGACTCATCCCCGGCCGACGGCAGTTCCCGCTCCGACCGTTGGGGCTCATCCCCGGCGGACGGCAGTTCCCGCTCCGGCCCTTGGGGCTCGTCGCCGGCGGCCAGTTCCCGCTTACGTGCCCGCTTCGCTCGGCGGCGCTCACGCCGACGCTCCCGCTGCGCGGCCTGCTGTTGCGGCTCCCCGCCGACGAGGCCGGCGACCGTGCGCACCAGGAGCACCCCGCCCCACGGCCCGGCCACCCAGACGGGCCAGAAGTAGAGCAGGTCCGTGGAGAGCACGGACGTCACCGCCCAGACGGTCACCACGATCGCGACCACCCGCAGGTACGGGAGCCAGACCTCGGCCAGCCAACGGGCGGTCACCGACGAGGTCGCCGCCGACCGGACACCTTTCGACGTCGGCGGGCCGGCGCCCGGCCGCGTGGCGAGCTCCGACGCCGCCGGAGCCGCCGGCCCCGGCAGGTCGGCCACCAGCACGTCCAGCTCGCCGTACGTGCGCGAGGCGTACGCCCGCCGCAACCGCTCGTCGTACTCGTGCAGGTCCAGCCGGCCCTCGTCGACGGCGACCCGCAGCCGCTCGGCCACCGCCTGACGGTCGGTGTCGGCGGCCCGCATCCCGTCGCGTCCCTCCATGCCCGCAAGCATGCCACCGCCCCACCAACGCCCGCCCTCTCCCGCCGGGCCGCGACCGCACCCGGCGGGCGGAGGCGGGGTGGGGCGGGAGCCGGGCGGCACCCGGGGCGGGCGTCACCGGAACCCGGTGACGAGCCGGGGCGGGCGCCGCCCGGAGCCGGACGCCACCTGGGCCGGACACGAGCCGGCGGGAGCCGGGGCCGGAATCGCGCCCAGGGCCCCGGCGCCTCGAACCCCGGGTGCGGGTCGCGGTGCGGGCCTCTGGGGCGGGCGGCGCGGGCCTCAGCGGGCGGGAGGGTGGGTGGGACGCGGGGCCGGCGGGACGCCGCTGCGGGCTCAGCGGGCCGGCGAGTCCGCGGGCTGGCGGGAGGTGACCAGCTCGCCCAGGCGGGCGCGCCCGCCGTCCGGCGCGGTGAGCACCCAGACGCCGTCCGGGAGCAGCGCCATCGTGTGCTCGACGTGCACCGCCATCGACCGGTCCCGGGTGATCACGGTCCAGCCGTCGGAGAGCTCGACCGTCCGGGGCGAACCCATCGTGATCATCGGCTCGATCGCCAGCGCCATGCCCGGCACCAGGCGCGGGCCCTTGCCCGGCCGCCCGTGGTTGAGCACGTGCGGGTCCTGGTGCATCTCGGTGCCGATGCCGTGCCCGCCGTAGCCGTCGACGATGCCGTACCGCCCGCCCTTGCGGACCGCGTCCTCCACGGCGTGCGAGATGTCGGTGAGCCGGCCCTTGCCGCTGGCCGCACCACGGGCGGCGGCGGCGATGCCCGCCCACATGGCGTCCTCGGCCACCGCGGCCATCTTCAGCAGCGCCGGGTCGACCTCGCCCACGCCGACGGTGATGGCGGCGTCGCCGTGCCAGCCGTCGAGCACCGCGCCGCAGTCGATGGAGATCAGGTCGCCGTCGCGGAGCACCTGCTGCGCCGACGGGATGGCGTGCACGACCTGTTCGTTGACGGACGAGCAGATCGACGCGGGAAAGCCGTGGTAGCCCTTGAAGGAGGGGACGGCACCGGCCTCGCGGATGGTCGACTCGGCGATGGCGTCCAGGTCGGCGGTGGTGACCCCGGGGGCGACCGCCTCCCGCATCCGACGCAGCGCGGCGGCGACCACCAGCCCGGCGGCGCGCATCTTCTCGATCTGGTCAGGGGTCTTCAGCTGGATGTCCAGCTGGGGACGACGCATGGAGCCGTTACCTTTCGTTGCCGATGCCGAAGAGCGGGGCACGTCGGACGTACCCCGCTCCTCGCACTCTATCCGCCGGAGCCCGGCGGGACGTCAGCCGCCGTAGGACCGCAGGGCGTCGATGGCGCGGACGGTGACGTCCTCCACCGGGCCTGTGGCGTCGATGCCCACCAGCTTGCCCTGGGCGCCGTAGTAGTCGACCAGCGGCGCGGTCTTGTCCGCGTACTCCCGCAGGCGGGTGGCGATGGTTTCCGGCTTGTCGTCGTCGCGCTGGAACAGCTCGGCGCCGCACCGGTCGCAGATGCCCTCACGCGAGGTGGCGTCGAACTCGACGTGCCAGATCTTGCCGCAGCCCCGGCAGGTGCGCCGACCGGAGAGCCGCCGGATCACCTCGTCGTCGTCGACGACCAGCTCCAGCACCAGGTCCAGCGCGGTGCCCAGGTCCGCGAGGAGCTTGTCCAGCGCGGCGGCCTGCGGCGTGGTGCGCGGGAAGCCGTCGAGCAGGAAGCCCTCGGAGGCGTCCGGCTCGGCGAGCCGGTCCCGCACCATGTTGATCGTGACCTCGTCGGGCACCAGCTCGCCGGCGTCCATGTAGCGCTTCGCCTCGACGCCGAGCGGGGTGCCCTGCGAGACGTTCGACCGGAAGATGTCGCCGGTGGAGATCTTCGGGACCGAGAGGTGCGCGGCGATGAACTCGGCCTGCGTGCCCTTGCCCGCACCCGGCGGGCCAACCAGAACGAGTCTCATCTACCGCAGGAACCCTTCGTAGTTCCGCTGCATCAGTTGGCTCTCGATCTGCTTCGTGGTCTCCAGACCGACGCCAACCATGATCAGCACAGCGGTGCCGCCGAACGGGAAGTTCAGGTACTGCTGCTTGTCCAGCCAGATGAAGAAGAAGTTCGGCAGGATCGAGATGATGCCCAGGTAGAGGGCGCCCGGCAGCGTGATCCGGCTGAGGATGAAGTCGAGGTAGTCGGCGGTCGGCTTGCCGGGGCGGATGCCCGGCACGAAGCCGCCGTACTTCTTCATGTTGTCCGCGACCTCGGTCGGGTTGAACGTGATCGAGACGTAGAAGTACGTGAAGAAGATGATCAGCAGGAAGTAGACCGCGATGTAGATCGGGCTGGTCGGGTCGACCAGGTTGTTCTGGATCCACGCCTGGGTCTTGCCCGGGTTGTTCTGGTCGAAGAACTGCAGCGCCAGCTGCGGCAGGTAGAGCAGCGACGAGCCGAAGATGACCGGGATGACACCCGCCTGGTTGACCTTCAGCGGGATGTAGGTCGAGGTGCCGCCGTACATCCGCCGGCCGATCATGCGCTTGGCGTACTGCACCGGGATCCGGCGCTGCGCCTGCTCGATGAAGGTGACCGCGGTGATGACCACCAGGACCAGCGCGATGACGAGCAGGAACTTGCCCCAGCCGCCGGTCTGCTTGATCTGCCAGCCCTCGCTGGGGAGCCGGGCGGCGATCGAGGTGAAGATCAGGACGGACATGCCGTTGCCGACGCCCCGGTCGGTGATCAGCTCACCGAGCCACATCACCACGCCGGTGCCGGCGGTCATCGTCATGACCAGGAGGCTCAGCGTCAGCCAGTCCGGGATTCCGGTCCCCTCGGGGATGATCGGGAACTGGTCGCACTGGTTGTTGAAGAGCTGCCCGGAGCGGGCCAGCGCCACGAACGCCGACGCCTGGAGGACACCCAGGCCCAGGGTCAGGTAGCGGGTGTACTGGGTGATCTTCGCCTGGCCGGACTGGCCCTCCTTGCGGAGCTGCTCCAGCCGCGGGATCACCACGGTCAGCAGCTGCAGGATGATCGACGCTGTGATGTAGGGCATGATGCCCAGCGCGAAGACCGAGAGCTGCAGCAGCGCGCCGCCGGAGAAGAGGTTGAGCAGGTTCATCACGCCCGTGGAGCCGTTCTCCATGGCGTCGATGCACTTCTGGACGTTGCCGTACGAGACGCCCGGGCTGGGCAGCGTCGCCCCGAGCCGGTAGACCGCGATGATGCCTACTGTGAACAGCAGCTTCTTGCGCAGGTCAGGCGTACGGAACGCACTGAGAAAGGCGGACAGCAACTTCTTCCTCCTGCGCGAGGCGGGCCGCCGGTGATCCCTGGCGGAGCGGGTCGGGTGCCGGGCGAGTGCCCGATATCCATGGCTGGGAAGGGACTCTAACAGCCCGATCCCGGTCCGGGCAGATGTGCCCGGCTACATAAACCGAATCCGATGTTACCCGGCGCACACGTGCCAGGCAGACCATGGCGCCCGCCCAGTTGCGACAACTGAGCGGGCGCCATGGTCGTACAGCCCTTACAGCTCGGTGACGGAGCCACCGGCGGCGGTGATCTTCTCCTTGGCCGACGCGCTGAACGCGTGCGCCGACACCTGGAGGGCGACCCCGCCGAGGTCCCCGGTGCCGAGGACCTTGACCGGGTGGCCCTTGCGGACCGCGCCGGCCTCGACCAGCTCGAGCGGGCCGACCTGGCCGCCGTTCGGGAACAGCTCGGCGAGCCGGTCCAGGTTGACCACCTGGAAGACCACCTTGAACTTGTTCTTGAAGCCCTTCATCTTCGGCAGGCGCATGTGGATGGGCATCTGCCCACCCTCGAACGCCGCCGAGATGTTCTTGCGGGCCTTGGAACCCTTGGTACCGCGACCGGCGGTCTTGCCCTTGGAGCCCTCACCGCGACCCACGCGGGTCTTCGCGGTCTTGGCACCGGGCGCCGGGCGCAGGTGGTGGACCTTGATCGTCATTACTCGACCTCCTCGACCTTCACGAGGTGGTTGACCGTGAAGATCATGCCGCGGATCTCCGGACGGTCCTCCTTGACCACCACGTCGTTGATCCGCTTGAGACCGAGCGAACGCAGCGAGTCACGCTGGTTCTGCTTGGTCCCGATCCCGGACCGGACCTGGGTGACCTTCAGGCGAGCCATCAGGAAGCCACCCCCGCCCGCGACGCCAGCATGGCGGCCGGCGCGACGTCCTCGACCGGCAGGCCACGACGGGCGGCGACGGCCTCGGGGGACTCGAGCCCCTTCAGCGCCGCCACGGTGGCGTGCACGATGTTGATCGGGTTCGACGAACCGAGGCTCTTGGAGAGCACGTCGTGGATACCCGCGCACTCCAGCACGGCACGCACCGGACCGCCGGCGATGACACCCGTACCGGCGGAAGCCGGCTTGAGCAGCACCACACCGGCCGCGGCCTCACCCGTCACCGGGTGCGGGATCGAGGAGGCGATCCGCGGCACCTTGAAGAAGTGCTTCTTGGCCTCCTCGACGCCCTTGGCGATGGCCGCGGGCACCTCCTTGGCCTTTCCGTAGCCCACACCGACGGTGCCGTCGCCGTCGCCCACGATCACCAGGGCG
The DNA here is from genome assembly GCF_040640115.1 of Micromonospora sp. NPDC023644. NCBI lineage: Bacteria > Bacillati > Actinomycetota > Actinomycetes > Micromonosporales > Micromonosporaceae > Micromonospora > Micromonospora sp. NPDC023644. Next base: position 24,541 of record NZ_JBFABA010000048.1, read on the forward strand.
GTGAAGCTGAAGCGACGACCACCCTTCACGACCTTGGCGACGCGGTTGATCGCGACGACCCGCTCGAGGTGCGGGGTCTTCTCGACGGGCGCGTTTCCGCGGCCGCCCTCACGGCGGTTGTCGCGGCGACCACCCTCGTTGCCACCGGACCCGCCGCCACGGCGCTGTTGACCTGGCATCAGCAGCCTTCCTTCTCTCTCGTGACGGGGTTTCTAGAACTCGAGCCCGGCTTCGCGGGCGGCGTCGGCAAGCGCGGCTACCCGCCCCGCGTACCGGTTGCCACCGCGGTCGAAGACGACCTTGGAGACGCCGGCGGCCTTGGCCCGCTCGGCGAGCAGGGCGCCGACCTTGCCGGCCAGGGCGCTCTTGTCGCCCTCCGCGCCGCGCAGCGAGGCGTCCAGGGTCGAGGCCGACGCCAGGGTGTGACCCTTGGTGTCGTCCACGATCTGGGCGACGATGTGCCGCAGGGAGCGGGTGACCACGAGGCGGGGACGCTCGGCGGTGCCGCTGACGTTCTTGCGGACCCGGAAGTGCCGGCGCGCACGCCCGACGGCACGCTTGGCGGCGACGCCGCGGCGGCGCTTGAGCAGCGTGGCGCTCACTTCTTACCTGCCTTTCCAGCCTTGCGGCGGATGACCTCGCCCTGGTACTTCACGCCCTTGCCCTTGTAGGGCTCCGGCGGGCGGATCTTCCGGATGTTGGCGGCAACCTCACCGACAAGCTGCTTGTCGATGCCGGCCACGTGGAACAGCGTCGGCTTCTCCACCGTGAAGGTGATGCCGGCGGGCGCTGCCACGTGCACCGGGTGCGAGAACCCGAGCGCGAACTCCAGGTCCTGGCCCTTGGCGGTCACGCGGTAACCGGTGCCGGCGATCTCCAGGCTCTTGCGGTAGCCCTCGGTGACGCCGACGATCATGTTGGCGACCAGGGTACGGCTGAGGCCGTGCAGCTCCTTGGCCTTGCGCTCGTCGTTCGGGCGGTTGACGTTCAGCTGCCCGTCCTCGGCCCGGTCGATCGTGATCGGCTCGGCCAGGGTGTGCGAGAGCTCGCCCTTCGGGCCCTTGACCTTGACGGTCTGCCCGTCGATCGTGATGTCGACGCCGGCTGGCACCGGGATCGACTTACGTCCAATACGCGACATTTCTACCTGTCTCCCGTTACCAGACGAAGGCGAGGACTTCCCCGCCAACGCTCCGCTTGCGGGCCTGCCGGTCGGTGAGCAGCCCCTGGGACGTCGAAATGATCGCCACGCCCAGCCCGCCGAGCACCCGCGGGAGCCCGTCCGACTTGGCGTAAACCCGCAGACCGGGCTTGGACACTCGCTTGATGCCGGCCAGGCTCCGCTCCCGGTTCTGGCCGTACTTCAGCTCGACGACCAGTCGCTTGCCGACGGCGCCCTCCTCGGGCTCCTCGACCGACCAGGTGGCGATGTAGCCCTCGGCCTTGAGGACCTCGGCGATGTTCGCCTTGATCTTCGAGTAGGGCATCGTCACCCGGTCGTGGTACGCCTGGTTGGCGTTACGCAGACGCGTGAGCATGTCTGCGATCGGGTCGGTCATCGTCATGGATTTCGTCAGCCTTTCTCGCCGGGGTTCCCGAGGCGATGCGCCCGGGCCTACGGCGAAGAGCAATACGTGATCGGTGCAAGGGGTCCCGGCCCGAAGGCCGGGACGCGGTCGCCCTTACCAGGAAGCCTTGGACACGCCCGGCAGCTCACCGCGGTGGGCCATCTCCCGGATGCAGACCCGGCAGAGACCGAACTTGCGGTAGACCGCCTTGGGACGCCCGCACCGCTGGCAGCGGGTGTACGCGCGAACCGAGAACTTCGGCTTCGCGGCCGCCTTGATGATCAGCGCCTTCTTGGCCATCTCAGTTCTCCTTGAACGGGAAGCCCAGGAGCTTGAGCAGCGCCCGGCCCTCGTCGTCGGTCGTGGCGGTCGTGACCACCGTGATGTCCATGCCCCGCTGCCGATCGATCTTGTCCTGGTCGATCTCGTGGAACACCGACTGCTCGGTCAGACCGAACGTGTAGTTGCCGTGCCCGTCGAGCTTGCGTCCGTCCAGGCCCCGGAAGTCACGGATACGCGGCAGCGCGATCGACAGCAGCCGGTCCAGGAACTCCCACATCCGGTCGCCGCGAAGGGTCACCTTCGCACCGATCGGCATGCCCTCGCGGAGCTTGAACTGCGCGATGGACTTGGTCGCCCGCCGCACCTGCGGCTTCTGGCCGGTGATGGTGGCCAGGTCCCGGACGGCGCCGTCGATCAGCTTGGCGTCCCGGGCAGCCTCGCCGACACCCATGTTGACGACGATCTTGACGAGCCGCGGCACCTGCATCGGGTTGCCGTACTTGTGCTGCTCCTGCAGCTGCGCCACGATCTCGTTGCGGTACCGCTCCTTGAGGCGCGGCATGGTCTTGGTTTCGGTAGCCGTGGTCATCACAGGTCCTTACCGGTGCTACGCGCGATGCGGACCTTCTGGCCGTTTTCGTCGATCCGGTAACCGACGCGGGTCGGCTTGCCGTCGGAGTCCAGGACCTGCACGTTCGAGACGTGGATCGGGGCCTCCTGGGTGACGATGCCACCGGTCTTGGCGCCACGCTGGGTGGTGCTGATGCGGGTGTGCTTCTTGACCCGGTTCACGCCCTCGACCAGGACCTTGTCCTGCCGCGGGTAGGCCGCGATGACCTTGCCCTTGGCACCCTTGTCCTTGCCGGCGATGACGACGACCGTGTCGCCCTTCTTGACCTTCACGGTCACAACACCTCCGGCGCGAGAGAGATGATCTTCATGAACCGCTTGTCCCGCAGCTCCCGGCCCACCGGGCCGAAGATACGGGTACCGCGCGGGTCCCCGCCGTCCTTGATGATGACGGCGGCGTTCTCGTCGAAGCGGATGTACGACCCGTCCGGCCGCCGCCTCTCCTTGGCGGTGCGAACGACGACGGCCTTGACGACGTCGCCCTTCTTCACACCGGCACCTGGGATCGCGTCCTTGACGGTGGCCACGATGACGTCGCCGATGCTCGCGTAGCGCCGACCGGAGCCACCGAGAACCCGGATGCACAGGATCTCCCGAGCACCCGTGTTGTCGGCGACGCGCAGTCGCGACTCCTGCTGAATCACGTCTATCTCCTATGTCTGCCGGTTCTCCGGCCGCGCACGGCGGCCGGAGCCTGGCGGAACCCGCGCCCGACTGACGCCGGGCGAGCTCGAGCCTTCGCTACTTGGCCTTTTCCAGGATCTCCACGAGCCGCCACCGCTTCGTGGCGGACAGCGGCCGGGTCTCCATGATCATGACCCGGTCGCCGATGCCGGCGGTGTTCTGCTCGTCGTGCACCTTCAACTTGCGCGTACGGCGCATGATCTTGCCGTACAGCGCGTGCTTGACCCGGTCCTCGACCTCGACGACGACGGTCTTTTCCATCTTGTCGCTGACCACGAGGCCCTCACGCACCTTGCGGCGGGCCCGCGCGGCGGCGGTGGTGTTCTCGCTCATGATGCAGTCACCTCAGTCGGCGCGGCCGAGAGACCCAGCTCGCGCTCACGCATGATCGTGTAGATCCGGGCGATCTCCCGACGGATGACCTGCAGCCGCCGGTTGTTGTCCAGCTGGCCGGTCGCGGCCTGCACGCGGAGGTTGAACAGCTCCGCCTTGGCCTCGCGCAGCTTCGTGACCAGCTCCTCCTCGGAGAGCTCACGCAGCTCGGAGGCCTTAACGCCCGCTGCCATCAGGATTCACCCACTTCGCGCGTAACAATGCGGCACTTCATCGGGAGCTTGTGGATCGCGCGACGCATCGCCTCTCGCGCGATCTGCTCGTTGGGGAAGGACATCTCGAAGAGAACCCGCCCCGGCTTGACGTTGGCGACCCACCACTCGGGCGAACCCTTACCGGAACCCATCCGGGTTTCCGCCGGCTTCTTGGTGAGCGCCTGGTCCGGGAAGATCGTGATCCAGACCTTGCCACCACGCTTGATGTGGCGGGTCATCGCGATACGCGCCGACTCGATCTGGCGGTTGGTCACGTACGCCGGCTCGAGAGCCTGGATCCCGAACTCGCCGAACACCACCCGGTTACCACCCTTGGACGCGCCACTGCGGTCCGGGTGGTGCGGCTTGCGGAAGCCCTTCGGGGGCTTGCGCGGCATCAGCATCTGTCAGCCCTCCTGCTGCGTTTCTGCCGCGGCGGCGACGGCGGCGGGATCCACCGCGTCACCACTCGGCGTCTCGGCCTGCTGCGCGATGGTCGTCGCGGCGGCGGCCCTGCCGGCCTCGGTGCCGCCGGCGGTCGTGCCGGACGAGCCGGACCGGCCACGGCGCGGCCGCTCCGGACGGTCGCCACGGTCACGGCGCGGGCGTGCCGGCGCCTCGGCCGGGGTCTCCCGACCCGGCACCGCGTCGCCCTTGTAGATCCAGACCTTGACGCCGATCCGGCCGAAGCTCGTACGGGCCTCGAAGAAGCCGTACTCGATGTTGGCCCGCAGCGTGTGCAGCGGGACCCGGCCCTCGCGGTAGAACTCGGTCCGGCTCATCTCGGCGCCGCCGAGACGACCCGAGACCTGGACCCGGATGCCCTTGCAGACCGGGTTCTTCATCGCGGACTGCATGGCCTTGCGCATCGCCCGACGGAAGCTGACCCGGCTGGAGAGCTGCTCGGCCACACCCTGTGCGACGAGCTGCGCGTCCGACTCGGGGTTCTTCACCTCGATGATGTTCAGCTGGACCTGCTTGCCGGTCAGCTTCTCGAGCTCGCCGCGGATCCGGTCGGCCTCCGCACCCTTACGGCCGATGACGATGCCCGGCCGGGCGGTGTGGATGTCGACGCGGACCCGGTCGCGGGTGCGCTCGATGTCGACCTTGGAGATGCCGGCGCGCTCGAGGCCCTTGGACATCATGCGGCGGATCTTGACGTCCTCGCCGATGTAGTCCTTGTAGAGCTTGTCCGCGAACCAGCGGGACTTCCAGTCGGTCGAGATGCCGAGCCGGAACCCGTGCGGGTGAACCTTCTGACCCATTACTCGGCGCCCTCCGTCTTGCTCTGCGTCTCGGCCGGCTCCGCCTGCTTCGCCGGGGCCGCCTTCTTCGCGGCCGCCTTCTTCGGCGCGGCCGGCGCCACCGCCTCGACCGCGACGGTGATGTGGCAGGTGCGCTTGCGGATCCGGTACGCCCGGCCCTGGGCCCGCGGCTGGAACCGCTTCATGGTCGGGCCCTCGTCCACGTACGCCTCGCTGACGAGCAGCGCGTCGGGGTCCAGCCGCTCGTTGTTCTCCGCGTTGGCGATCGCGCTAGCGAGCACCTTGTACACCTGCTCGCTCGCAGCCTGCGGCGCGAACTGCAGCACCGTGAGCGCCTCCTTCGCGGGCAGGCCGCGGACGAGGTTGACCACCCGGCGCGCCTTCATCGGCGAGATGCGCACGTGCCGCGCAACCGCCCGCGCGCCCGGAAGCACCGGAGCGTCGCCCTTTCCTGGCATCGCTGTAACCCCTTGTTCCTCTATCCGTATGCCCGCGGCGTCAGCGCCGACGGCTCTTCCGGTCGTCCTTCTCGTGACCCTTGAACGTGCGGGTCAGCGCGAACTCGCCGAGCTTGTGCCCGACCATCGCCTCAGTCACGAACACCGGGACGTGCTTGCGTCCGTCGTGCACGGCGATCGTGTGACCCAGCATCTCCGGGATGATCGTCGAGCGCCGCGACCAGGTCTTGATGACGTTCTTCGAGCCCTTGTCGTTCTGCGTCTCCACCTTCTTGAGCAGGTGGTCGTCGATGAACGGGCCCTTCTTCAGGCTGCGAGGCATGTCTTATCTCCCTCAGCCGCGCTTACGCGTGGCGTAGCGGCGGCGGACGATCAGCCGGTCACTCGGCTGGCCCTTACGACGGGTGCGGCCCTCGGGCTTACCCTGCGGGTTGACCGGGTGGCGACCACCGGAGGTCTTACCCTCACCACCACCGTGCGGGTGGTCGACCGGGTTCATGGCGACACCACGGACGGTCGGGCGCTTGCCCTTCCACCGCATGCGGCCGGCCTTGCCCCAGTTGATGTTCGACTGGTCGGCGTTGCCGATCTCGCCGATGCTGGCGCGGCAGCGGACGTCGACCCGCCGGATCTCGCCGGACGGCATGCGCAGGGTCGCGTACACGCCCTCACGGCCGAGCAGCTGGATGCCGACGCCGGCCGAGCGGGCCAGCTTGGCGCCGCCGCCCGGACGCAGCTCCACGTTGTGGATCGTGGTACCGACCGGGATGTTGCGCAGCGGCAGGTTGTTGCCCGGCTTGATGTCCGCGCCCGGACCCGACTCGACGCGGTCGCCCTGCTTCATGTCCTTCGGCGCGAGGATGTAGCGCTTCTCGCCGTCGGCGTAGTGCAGCAGCGCGATGCGCGCGGTGCGGTTCGGGTCGTACTCGATGTGGGCGACCTTCGCCGGCACGCCGTCCTTGTCGACCCGCTTGAAGTCGATCAGACGGTACTGGCGCTTGTGACCGCCACCGTGGTGCCGCGCGGTGATCCGGCCGTGGGCGTTACGCCCGCCCTTCTTCGGCAGCGGAGCCAGCAGCGACTTCTCGGGCGTCGACCGGGTGATCTCAGCGAAGTCGGCGACGCTGGAGCCACGCCGGCCCGGCGTCGTCGGCTTGTACTTACGGATAGCCATTGTCTACACCCCTCAGCTGACCGGGCCGCCGAAGGCCTCGATACGGTCACCGTCAGCCAGCTTCACGATCGCCCGCTTGGTGGCCTTACGCTGCCCGAAACCGGTCTTGGTCCGCTTGCGCTTGCCCTGGCGGTTGAGCGTGTTGACCGTCAGGACGCGGACGTCGAAGATCTGCTGGATCGCGATCTTGATCTCGGTCTTGTTCGCGTCCGGGTGCACCAGGAAGGTGTACCAGTTGCGGTTCAGCTCGCTGTAGCTCTTCTCCGAGACGACCGGCGCCACGATGATGTCGCGCGGGTCGGCGATCGTGCTCACTTGCCACCCTCCTCGGTGGTCTCGGCGGGAACACCCAGGAACTCGTCCAGGGCGTCCTTGGTGAAGACCACGTCGTCGGCCACCAGCACGTCGTACGTGTTGAGCTGGCCGGCCTCGATCAGGTGCACCCGCGGCTCGTTGCGCAGCGACACCCAGTTCAGCTCGTCGGTGCTGCTCAGCACGACCAGGACCCGGCGGGACTCGGTCAGCTTCGCCAGCGTGGCCAGGGCGGCCTTCGTCGACGGCTTCTCGCCCGAGACGAACGCCTCGACGACGTGCACCTGCCCGGCGCGGGCCCGGTCGGAGAGGGCGCCACGCAGGGCGGCGGCCTTCATCTTCTTCGGGGTCCGCTGGCTGTAGTCGCGCGGCACGGGGCCGTGCACGACGCCACCGCCGGCGAACTGCGGCGCGCGGATCGAGCCCTGCCGGGCGCGACCGGTGCCCTTCTGCTTGTACGGCTTCTTGCCGCCACCGGCGACCTCGCCGCGGGTCTTGACCTTGTGCGTGCCCTGCCGGGCCGCCGCGAGCTGAGCCACCACGACCTGGTGCATCAGCGCGACGTTGGCCTGGACGTCGAAGATGTCGGCGGGCAGCTCGACGGAGCCGCTCTTGGAGCCTTCGACGGTGAGGACGTCAACGGTGGTCACTTGGCCGCACCGCCCTTCTTCGCCTTGGTCTTGGCCGCGGTACGGACCAGGACCAGCGCGCCCTTGGGGCCGGGAATGGCGCCGCGGACGAGCAGGAGGTTGTTCTCGGTGTCGACCGCCTGGACGGTCAGGTTCTGGACGGTGTAGCGCACGCCACCCATCCGGCCGGCCATCCGGGTGCCCTTGAAGACACGACCCGGGGTGGCGCAGGCGCCGATGGAGCCCGGCGAGCGGTGCTTGCGCTCGACACCGTGGCTGGCGCGCAGACCGTGGAAGCCGTGCCGCTTCATCGGGCCGGCGTAGCCCTTGCCCTTGGTCTTGCCGGTCACGTCGATCGAGACGCCGGCCGGGAACTCCTCGACCGTGATCTCCTGGCCGAGCGTGTAGTCCGCCGCGTCGGCGGTGCGCAGCTCGACGATGTGGCGACGCGGCGCGACGTCGGCCTTCGCGTAGTGCCCGCTGATCGGCTTCTTGACCTTGCGCGGGTCGATCGTGCCGTACGCCAGCTGGACCGCGGAGTAACCGTCCTTTTCGGCGCTACGAACCTGGCTGATGACGCACGGGCCGGCCTCGACCACGGTCACCGGGACAACACGGTTGTTGTCCCAGACCTGGGTCATGCCGAGCTTTGCGCCCAGGATCCCCTTGACTTGCCTGTCCATTTGTCCGGTCCCTACAGCTTGATCTCGATGTCGACGCCAGCCGGCAGGTCGAGGCGCATGAGCGAGTCGACCGTCTTCGGGGTCGGGTCGATGATGTCGATCAGCCGCTTGTGCGTGCGCATCTCGAAGTGCTCGCGCGAGTCCTTGTACTTGTGCGGCGAGCGGATAACGCAGAAACGGTTGATCTCCGTGGGCAGCGGCACCGGGCCCGCGACCTGCGCCCCGGTACGCGTCACCGTCTCGACGATCTTCCGAGCCGAGGAGTCGACGACCTCGTGGTCATAGGCCTTGAGCCGGATGCGGATCTTCTGTCCCGCCATGGTGGCTTCTGTTCCTTCTCTCGATGCCGCTGTGTTGCGGGCGCCTGTACCGGCTGGCACAGGCCCACTTCGCCGACCCCCGCGGTCGGGCGTGTCGCGCCCTCGGGCCAGACTCCGCCCCGGGACTCCGGAGCGACTCTGACCGCGCGGTGGGTCAAGGCGTCGATCGCACTACCGCGACCTGAACGCCGTGCGAGGGTGGTTGGCGGACGGGCCGCCAACCACCCTACGCTCGACCGTCCTGCCACCCGGAGGTTCAGCGAAAGCCGAACACAGGCAGCGAACTGTCGTTACGCAACCTGACTAGTATGCCGCACGACCGGCGGCGGGTCTAATCGGGGTTACCTAGCTCACTTGATGATCTTGGTGACGAACCCGGCGCCGACGGTGCGGCCACCCTCGCGGATCGCGAACTTGAGGTTCTCCTCCATGGCGATGGGCTGGATCAGCTTCACCGTCATGGTGGTGTTGTCACCCGGCATGACCATCTCGGTGCCCTCGGGGAGCGTGACGACACCGGTGACGTCCGTGGTCCGGAAGTAGAACTGCGGACGGTAGTTCTGGAAGAACGGGGTGTGCCGGCCGCCCTCCTCCTTGGAGAGGATGTAGACCGTCGCCTCGAACTCCGTGTGCGGGGTCGTGGTGCCCGGCTTGATGACGACCATGCCGCGCTCGACGTCCTCGCGCTTGATGCCACGCAGCAGCAGACCGACGTTCTCGCCCGCGCGGGCCTCGTCGAGCAGCTTGCGGAACATCTCGATGCCGGTGCAGGTGGTCTTCATCGACTTCTCGCGGATGCCGACGATCTCCACCTCCTCGTTCGGCTTGAGCACGCCGCGCTCCGCGCGACCGGTGACGACCGTGCCACGACCGGTGATCGTGAAGACGTCCTCGATCGGCATGAGGAACGGCTTCTCGGTCTCACGCTCCGGCTGCGGGATCGCGGTGTCGACCGCGGTCATCAGGTCCAGCAGCTTGCCGGTCCACTCGGGGTCACCCTCGAGGGCCTTCAGCGCGGAGACCCGGACGACCGGCAGGTCGTCACCCGGGTAGTCCTGGTTCGACAGCAGCTCACGAACCTCGAGCTCGACGAGCTCCAGGAGCTCCTCGTCGTCGACCATGTCGCTCTTGTTGAGCGCCACGACGATGTACGGCACGCCGACCTGGCGGGCCAGCAGCACGTGCTCGCGGGTCTGCGGCATCGGGCCGTCGGTCGCCGCGACCACCAGGATCGCGCCGTCCATCTGCGCGGCACCGGTGATCATGTTCTTGATGTAGTCGGCGTGACCGGGGCAGTCGACGTGCGCGTAGTGCCGCGCCTCGGTCTGGTACTCGACGTGCGCGATGGAGATCGTGATGCCGCGGGCCTTCTCCTCCGGCGCCTTGTCGATCTCGTCGAACGGCGTGTACGGGTTCAGGTCCGGGTACTGGTCGTGCAGGACCTTGGTGATGGCCGCCGTCAGCGTCGTCTTACCGTGGTCGATGTGACCAATGGTGCCGATGTTGACGTGCGGCTTAGTCCGCTCGAACTTCGCCTTCGCCACTGGGTCCTCCTGTGGACTTCTTGGTTCGTTCGCCCCGGCGCGCCGGTCGGCGCTTAGGACTCTGTCGACAGCCTTTCCGGCCTGGCGGCCGGAGAGCTTTGGTGGGTTCTGCGGCGATGAAGCCTACAGGCCCGGTCTCACGCATCCCGACCGAGGTGGCCGCGGGCGGGAACACCCTCCCGCGACCGCCCCGGATCATCGATCACTTCAGGTGAGGGTCACTCACCCGTCGCCTTGGCGATGATCTCCTTGGCGACCGAGGCCGGAACCTCGGCGTAGGAGTCGAACTGCATGCTGTAGCTAGCCCGGCCCTGGGTCTTCGACCGCAGGTCGCCGACGTAGCCGAACATCTCCGACAACGGCACCAGAGCCCGGACGACGCGGGCGCCGCTGCGCTCCTCCATCGCCTGGATGATGCCGCGGCGGGAGTTGAGGTCGCCGATGACGTCACCCATGTTCTCCTCAGGAGTGGTGACCTCAACGGCCATCATCGGCTCGAGCAGCGCGGGATCGGCCTTGCGGGCCGCCTCCTTCATCGCCATCGAGCCGGCGATCTTGAATGCCATTTCCGACGAGTCGACCTCGTGGTACTGGCCGTCCACCAGCGTCAGCTTGACACCCACCAGCGGGAAGCCGGCGAGGATGCCGTACTGCATGGCGTCCTGCGCGCCCGCGTCCACCGACGGGATGAACTCCCGGGGGATACGGCCACCGGTCACCGCGTTGGCGAACTCGTAGGTCGGGGCGTCGTTGCCCAGCGGCAGCGGCTCCAGGCTGATGATCACCCGGGCGTACTGGCCGGAACCACCGGTCTGCTTCTTGTGGGTGTACTCGACCTTCTCCACCTTGCGGCGGATGGTCTCGCGGTACGCCACCTGCGGCTTGCCGATGTTGGCCTCGACGTTGAACTCGCGGCGCATCCGGTCGACCAGGATGTCCAGGTGCAGCTCGCCCATGCCGGAGATGACCGTCTGACCGGTCTGGTCGTCCAGCTTGACGCGGAAGGTCGGGTCCTCCTCGGCCAGCCGCTGGATGGCGGTGCTGAGCTTCTCCTGGTCGGCCTTGGTCTTCGGCTCGATGGCGACCTCGATGACCGGCTCCGGGAAGGTCATCGACTCCAGGATGACCGGGTTCGCCGGGTCGCACAGCGTGTCACCGGTGGTGGTCTGCTTGAGACCCTGCACCGCGATGATGTCGCCAGCCTGGGCCGAGCTGCGCTCTTCCCGCTTGTTGGCGTGCATCTGGTAGATCTTGCCGATCCGCTCCTTGCGGTCCTTGGTGGAGTTGACCACCTGGGAGCCGGACTCGAGCGTGCCGGAGTAGATCCGGACGTAGGTGAGCTTGCCGAGGTGCTTGTCCGTCTGGATCTTGAAGGCGAGGCCCGAGAAGGGCTCCGACTTCGACGGCTTCCGCTGCATCGGGGTCTCGCCGTCGGTGGCCGTACCCTCGATCGCCGGGATGTCCAGCGGCGACGGCAGGTACGCGACGACCGCGTCGAGCATCGGCTGGATGCCCTTGTTCTTGAAGGCGGTGCCGGTGAGGACCGGGTTGGCCTTGCCGTCGATGGTGGCCCGACGGATGGCGGCCTTGATCTCCTCGACGGAGATCTCCTCGCCCTCCAGGTACTTCTCCATCACCGCGTCGTCGACGTCGGCCAGGGTCTCCATCAGCTTCTCGCGCCACTCCGCGGCGGAGTCGGCGAGGTCGGCCGGGATGTCCTCGATCGCGTAGTCCTCACCCTTCTGCGTCTCGCCGCGCCAGGTGAGGGCCCGCATCTCGACCAGGTCGACCACGCCGATGAAGTCGGACTCGGCGCCGATCGGGATCTGGAGGACCAGCGGGGTGGCGTTGAGCCGGTCGATCATCATCTGCACGCAGCGGAAGAAGTCGGCACCGGTCCGGTCGAGCTTGTTGACGAAGCACATCCGGGGGACGTTGTACTTGTCCGCCTGCCGCCAGACGTTCTCCGTCTGCGGCTCCACGCCGGCGACGCCGTCGTAGACCGCGACCGCGCCGTCCAGCACCCGCAGCGACCGCTCGACCTCGACCGTGAAGTCGACGTGGCCGGGCGTGTCGATGATCTGGATCGTGTGGCCCTTCCACTCACACTTGGTAGCAGCGGAGGTGATGGTGATACCACGCTCCTGCTCCTGCTCCATCCAGTCCATGACGGCACCGCCCTCGTGGACCTCACCGATCTTGTACGTGATGCCGGTGTAGAAGAGGATCCGCTCGGTGGTGGTGGTCTTACCGGCATCGATGTGGGCCATGATGCCGATGTTGCGTACGTTGGCGAGCGCGTCTGCGGCGGCCACTTCAATCCCTACTTATCGTCGTCTCGACACAACTGGTGGCGGTTCCGGCGCCACGAGGGCGCCGGAACCAGGGTGTTACCAGCGGTAGTGCGCGAAGGCCTTGTTGGACTCGGCCATCTTGTGGGTGTCCTCGCGCCGCTTGACGGCGGCACCGAGGCCGTTGCTCGCGTCCAGCAGCTCGTTCATCAGCCGCTCGATCATGGTCTTCTCGCGACGGGCGCGGGAGTAGGTGACCAGCCAGCGCAGGCCCAGGGTGGTCGCCCGGGCGGGGCGGACCTCGACCGGGACCTGGTAGGTGGCGCCACCGACGCGGCGGCTGCGCACCTCGAGGGTCGGCTTGACGTTGTCCATCGCCCGCTTGAGGGTGACGACCGGGTCGGTGCCGGACTTCTCACGGCAGCCCTCGAGGGCGGCGTAGACGATGCGCTCGGCGAGCTGACGCTTACCGCGCAGGAGGATCTTGTTCACCAGCTGGGTGACCAGCGGCGAGTTGTACACCGGGTCAGCGACCAGCGGCTTCCGCGGAGCGGGTCCCTTGCGCGGCATGTCAGCTCTTCTCCTTCTTCGCGCCGTAACGGCTGCGAGCCTGCTTGCGGTTGCGGACACCCTGGGTGTCCAGCGAACCGCGGACGATCTTGTAACGCACGCCGGGGAGGTCCTTCACACGGCCGCCACGGACGAGCACGATCGAGTGCTCCTGCAGGTTGTGGCCGACGCCCGGGATGTAGGCGGTCACCTCGATCTGGCTGCTGAGCTTGACACGAGCGACCTTGCGCAGCGCCGAGTTCGGCTTCTTCGGGGTGGTGGTGTACACGCGGGTGCACACGCCGCGCCGCTGAGGGGAACCCTTCAGCGCCGGGGTCTTGGTCTTACTCGTCTTCGCCTGGCGGCCCTTTCGGACCAGCTGCTGGATCGTGGGCACCGGGTTTCTCCGCTCCCTTCGACCGCCTGGTGGCGGCCGCACCGTCTGCCGTAGCCGACCTGATGGCCGACTCTCCTACATTCCGACCAGGGCCACCTCGCGGTGGTCCCGGCACCCGCGGTCGGGCGTGTCGCCCAGCTCACGGCCCCGGCGCCGACGCTCGCGCATGTCGACCGGGTCTTGCACCGGCGCACGGCAGGCCGCGCGCCGGGTCTTTGGCTCTTTGTCGTGCTCCCACGCGATCTCCGGCTCACCGGATCCAGCGCACGCACGAGTTGCCCGGGCTTGCCCGGGCACAAGGGGAAAGAGTACCTACCACAACCGCACAGGTCAAAACGGAGCGGCTGGCAGGGCGTCCACCGCCCGCCGATCGAACCCGTCACGCCTACCCGCCCGTGGTGGGCACCTACGGATCCAAGTGTACCGGCTTCCCCGGCGACCGGCCCGTCGACCCCGTCACGGCCGTGGTCACGCCTCCCGGCGGGGCGCGGGCGTCACCCGAGCGCCAGCAGCAACGCCAACCCCAGGCCGAGCAGGCTCAGCAGCAGCCCCGCCCCGCCGCAGCCGACCCCGGCCACCGCCAGGCCCCGCCCGGTGAACCGGACCGCCGGCGGGGCCGCCGGGCGTCGGATCTGCCGCATCCCCAGCAGGCCGGCCACGACGGCGCCCGCGCCGGCCAAGACACCCAGCACCGTGAAGGCGCCGGCCGCCCAGGCGCCGTCCACACCGCCGTCCACACCGCCGACCGCGCCGACGCAGATCACCAGCAGCGCGACCAGGGTCGAGGCGATCCCGGCGACGAGCGAGCCCACGGCCAGGCCGGAGGTGACCGGCGGCACGTCGAGGTGCACCACGCCGAACGGCGTACCCGCGACCGGGTCGACCCGCTTCGGCGGCCGGGCGGCCTCGCGCGGCGGCGGGGGCATCGGGGCCGGGCCCCAGCCTCCGGCCGGCGACGGGGCCACCGCCCCGGACGAGGCCCCCCAGGGGGACACCGACGAGGGGCGCGGGTCCCCACCCCCGGACGGGGCGCCCCAGGGCGACGCCGGCGGCGGGTACCCCGGCGCGACGGACGGGGCGCCCTGGCCCGCGTCTGGCCGCGCCCACTGCGTCCCGCCGGGCGGGGCGTCGGAATTCGCGGCGGGGGGCGCCACGGGATCGCTGCCCGGGTAGCGCGCCGGTTCCGTCACGGGTCCTCCTGTCGACGTCTCGGCGTCCACCGCCGCGCGACGGACACCGGGCCAGGCTACCGCCGCCGGCCCGACGGCCCGCGCCCGGCGCGACCCGGCACCTCCGGGCGGTCGGTCAGTCCACGTTCGGTGCGAAGTCCTGCCCGTAGGGCGTGTCGGCGAGGCGGACCACCCCGAGCACCACCGCGGCCACCACGCTGACGGCGGCCAGCACCAGGCCCGCCCAGGCCAGCCGCTCCCCCCGACGCAGCCAGGCGGCACCGGTCAGGAAACCCCCCGAGGCGTACGCCTCCCGACGCGCCTGGCGGGCGAGCTGGAGCGCCACCGTTGCCGGCACCACGCCGCCGACGAACAGGCCGGTCAGCGCCCCGATCAGGCCCAGTGCGAAGACCGCCCGCGCCTTGGTGGCCCGGGCCGGGTCCGGGTCGAGCGGATGGCGGGGCAGCCCCGGCTGGGCGACGGGCGCCTGCCCGGGTGCGGTCGTCATGTCCCCATCATGCCCCGGCCCGGTCCGCCGCGGCGCCCGCACGGGCCACCCCGGTCCCGGGACGCGACGAGGCCCCCGGCGGGTGCCGGGGGCCTCGTCGATCGTGCTGCTTAGCGGTACGACCCGAAGTCGAAGTCGTCCAGCGGAACCGCCTGGCCGCTGGCCGGCCCGAAGCCGTAGTCGGTCTCCGGGTAGCCGGTCATCGAGTAGACCTTGGCCTTCGCCTCCTCGGTCGGCTCGACCCGGACGTTGCGGTACTTGCTGATGCCCGTACCGGCCGGGATGAGCTTACCGATGATCACGTTCTCCTTGAGGCCGACGAGCGAGTCGCTGCGCGAGTTGATCGCCGCGTCGGTCAGCACCCGGGTGGTCTCCTGGAAGGAGGCCGCCGAGAGCCAGGAGTCGGTGGCCAGCGAGGCCTTGGTGATACCCATCAGCACCGGACGACCGGCGGCGGGCTCGCCGCCCTCGGAGACGAGTCGGCGGTTCTCCGACTCGAACAGCGCCCGGTCGACCAGCACGCCCGGCAGGAACTCGGTCGAGCCGGAGTCGATGACCGTCACCCGCTTGAGCATCTGGCGGATGATGATCTCGATGTGCTTGTCGTGGATGAGCACACCCTGCGAGCGGTAGACCTCCTGGACCTCACTGGTCAGGTGGACCTGGACCGCCCGCGGGCCCATGATCCGCAGCAGCTCGTGCGGGTCGATGGTGCCCTCGGTCAGCTTCTCGCCGACCGCGACGTGACCGCCGTCGTGGGTCCGCAGCCGGACCCGCTTGGAGATCTTGTCGTAGACGATCTCGTCGCTGCCGTCGTCCGGCACCACGATGATCTTCCGGGAGCGCTCGCCGTCCTCGATCCGGATCCGACCCGGGGTGTCGGCGATGGGCGCCTTGCCCTTCGGGACCCGGGCCTCGAAGATCTCCTGCACACGGGGCAGACCCTGGGTGATGTCCTCACCCGCGACACCACCGGTGTGGAAGGTACGCATCGTCAGCTGCGTACCCGGCTCACCGATCGACTGGGCGGCGATGATGCCGACCGCCTCGCCGACGTCCACGGTCTTGCCGGTCGGCAGCGAACGGCCGTAGCACGCACCGCAGACGCCCAACTTCGACTCGCAGGTGAGCACGCTGCGCACCCGGACCGTCTCCACCCCGGCGGCGACGATCTTGTCGACCAGGATCGAGTTGATGTCCTGGCCGCGCTCGGCGACGACGACGCCGTCCGGCCCCTTGATGTCGTCGGCCAGCGTCCGCGCGTGCACGCTGGTCTCGGCGTGCTCGTGCACGACCAGCTTCCCGTCGAGCCGCTCGCCGATCTGCATCGGGATGGCGCGGTCGGTGCCGCAGTCCTCCTCGCGGATGATGACGTCCTGCGAGACGTCCACCAGACGACGGGTCAGGTAACCCGAGTCGGCGGTACGCAGGGCGGTGTCCGCGAGACCCTTGCGGGCACCGTGCGTGGAGATGAAGTACTCCAGCACGGACAGACCCTCCCGGTAGCTGGCCTTGATCGGCCGCGGGATGATCTCGCCCTTCGGGTTGGCCACCAGACCACGGATCGCCGCGATCTGCCGGAGCTGGAGGAGGTTACCGCGGGCGCCCGAGTTGATCATCTTCCACAGCGGGTTCTCCTGCGGCAGGGCGGTGTCCATCTCCTTGGCGACCTCGTTCGTCGCCTTGGTCCAGATCTGGATGAGCTCGCCGCGACGCTCCTCCGGGGTCATCAGACCGCGCTGGTACTGCTTGTCGATCTGGTCGGCTTCCTTCTCGTACCGCTCCAGGATCTCCCGCTTGCGCGGCGGGGCGATGACGTCCTCCATGCCGATCGTCACGCCGGACCAGGTGGCCCAGTGGAAGCCGGCCTCCTTGAGCCCGTCCAGGGTGGCGGCCAGCGCCACCTTGGGGAAGCGCTCGGCGAGGTCGTTGACGATCGCGGAGAGCTGACCCTTGCGGATCTCGTAGTTCACGAAGCGGTAGCCCTGCGGCAGCGTCTCGTTGAACAGCACCCGGCCGAGGGTCGTCTCCACGGTCAGCGGCTCGCCCTCGACCCAGCCCTCCGGGGCGGTCCACGCCTCGGCGCCGGCACCGTTGTCGACCCCGACCACGCCACGCAGGCGGATCTTCACCGGGGCCTGGAGGTGCAGCTCGCCGTTGTCGTACGCCATCCGCGCCTCGGCGTCCGAGCTGAACGCCCGGCCCTCGCCCTTCTCGCCCGCCGTGAGGTGGGTGAGGTGGTAGAGGCCGATGACCATGTCCTGGGTGGGCATGGTGACGGGCTTGCCGTCGGCGGGCTTGAGGATGTTGTTCGACGACAGCATCAGGATCCGCGCCTCGGCCTGGGCCTCGGCGGACAGCGGCACGTGCACCGCCATCTGGTCACCGTCGAAGTCGGCGTTGAACGCGGTGCAGACCAGCGGGTGGATCTGGATGGCCTTGCCCTCGACGAGCTGCGGCTCGAAGGCCTGGATGCCCAGGCGGTGCAGGGTCGGCGCCCGGTTCAGCAGGACCGGGTGCTCGCCGATGACCTCTTCCAGCACGTCCCACACGACCGGCCGCTGCCGCTCGACCATCCGCTTGGCGGACTTGATGTTCTGCGCGTGGTTGAGGTCGACCAGCCGCTTCATCACGAACGGCTTGAACAGCTCCAGCGCCATCTGCTTGGGCAGGCCGCACTGGTGCAGCTTGAGCTTCGGGCCGACGACGATGACCGAACGGCCGGAGTAGTCGACGCGCTTGCCCAGCAGGTTCTGCCGGAACCGGCCCTGCTTGCCCTTGAGCATGTCGGAGAGCGACTTCAGCGGGCGGTTGCCCGGCCCGGTGACCGGCCGGCCGCGACGGCCGTTGTCGAACAGCGCGTCGACGGCCTCCTGGAGCATCCGCTTCTCGTTGTTGACGATGATCTCGGGCGCGCCGAGGTCGATCAGCCGCTTGAGGCGGTTGTTCCGGTTGATGACGCGGCGGTACAGGTCGTTCAGGTCGGAGGTCGCGAAGCGGCCACCGTCGAGCTGCACCATCGGGCGCAGGTCCGGCGGGATGACCGGCACGCAGTCGAGCACCATGCCGAGCGGCGAGTTGCGGGTGTTCAGGAACGCCGCGACGACCTTGAGCCGCTTGAGCGCCCGGATCTTCCGCTGGCCCTTGCCGGAGCGGATGGTCTCGCGCAGGTTCTCGGCCTCGGCGTCGAGGTCCATGTTCTGGACCAGCGCCTTGATCGCCTCGGCGCCCATGCCGCCGGTGAAGTACTCGCCGAACCGGTCCCGCAGCTCACGGTAGAGCAGTTCGTCGGTGACGAGCTGCTTCGGCTCCAGCTTGCGGAAGGTGTCCAGCACCTCGTCCAGGCGGTCGATCTCGCGCTGGGCCCGGTCGCGGATCTGGCGCATCTCGCGCTCTCCGCCCTCCTTGACCTTGCGCCGGACGTCCGCCTTGGCACCCTCGGCCTCCAGCTCGGCCAGGTCGGCCTCGAGCTTGGTGGCCCGCTTCTCGATCTCCGAGTCGCGGCTGTTCTCGGCCTGCCGCTTCTCGGCCAGGATCTCGTTCTCGATCGTCGAGAGGTCACGGTGACGCGACTCGGCGTCCACGCTGGTCACGACGTACGAGGCGAAGTAGATGATCTTTTCGAGGTCCTTGGGGGCGAGGTCCAGCAGGTAGCCCAGCCGGCTCGGCACGCCCTTGAAGTACCAGATGTGGGTCACGGGAGCGGCGAGCTCGATGTGCCCCATCCGCTCACGACGGACCTTCGACCGGGTCACCTCGACGCCGCAGCGCTCACAGATGATGCCCTTGAACCGGACCCGCTTGTACTTACCGCAGTAGCACTCCCAGTCCCGCTGCGGACCGAAGATCTTCTCGCAGAAGAGCCCGTCCTTTTCCGGCTTCAGGGTGCGGTAGTTGATCGTCTCAGGCTTCTTGACCTCACCGTGCGACCACTGACGGATGTCGTCAGCGGTGGCGAGGCCGATGCGCAGCTCGTCGAAGAAGTTGACGTCGAGCACTATGTCCCCTATGTCGTCGTCTGTACTGCTAGCTAGTGGGTGGGGTCGGGAGCCGGCGAGCCGGCTCCCGACCGCTCACCTCAGACCTCTTTTAAAGAAGTACGGGTGGGCCCGGGCAGGGAGATTGCCCCGGACGGCGCGGGGGGGGAACACACAGAGGGGGGGTAGCGCAGA
>NZ_JBFABA010000049.1:0-42243 GCF_040640115.1 Micromonospora sp. NPDC023644
TCCACTCCGGGCAGGCTGCCGTGATCACCTGCACCCGGGCATACTGCCGCGTCGTCCTCAACAGACAGACGCCAGGGTTACGAGACGTCCCTTAGTGCCACGGGCCACGGGCCACGGGCAGGCGCCAACGACGCTCAATCGTTACACACACCCCGGACGACTACGCCGGTCGCGTCTTGGCGGCCTTCGACCGCCCTGCTGCCTCCCTGCTGCCTCCGGTCGAGAATTCGCCCTCGGAAAGCGGGCTTCACGGGGATGGAGGCGACCTGTGGCCTGCGTCGAAGCGCTCCGACAGAAAGGGACGACCCCCGTCGGGGGGAAAGTGACCTGACGTAGCAGCCAGTGTGATCAAGTGCCGTACCGCGTGGTCAGACCCACCGGTCGTGCCGTCGATCATGATCGAGTATGGCCACGTGGTACGGCCTTCGCTGACGATCTGCTGACTTCGCCGGGTCCAGCGCCGCAGGCCAACGCATGGCCTGCCCGTCGGGCTCGCTACACCATGACATCTCGCCTACAAGCTCTGTGCGTCGCGTCCGCACGCGTCCGGCATCGGCTGCACGCTCGGAGCCTCGTCCATGCCAGCCTCCGTCAGCATGCCGCCGTCTGGCGCGTTGCTGTCGGCAGCAGTTCCGTCGGCGACCCAGGCCGGCCCTCGCCAAGGTGCTCGTCGCCAGCGTCCGGCGCCGACGCGCGGGATGACCGATGCAGATCGCACCTCATCTGTGAGAGAGGATGTAACCCATGACCTCGGCAACCGCGTCGCCCGCTAACTCCTCGGCCTTGCCTGCGGTACCAAGCCCAGAGCCGCAGCTCGACCTAGTGTCAGCGACCGACCATCTACGCATGCAGGTCAATAAGCTACTTAGCTCCAACCGTCGGGTTGAACTCGGTCAGTTCATGACGCCAGCTCCGATCGCTCGTCTCATGACCTCCTCGATTGACGTCACCCGTGACGAAATCCGGCTTGTCGACCCCGGTGCAGGGGTTGGATCACTGACGGCGGCAGCTGTAGAGCGCATACTCACGTCCCCAACTCGACCGCGCCGTGTAATCCTGACTGCCTTCGAGGTCGAGCCACTGATGCACGGAGCGCTCAACACGACACTGCGCCTCTGCCGAGATGCGCTCGCTGCAGCGGGCATCGAATGTGAACTGCGGCTGCGGACCGAAGATTTTATCGAGTACGCACTCAGCGACCCCGAGCCGGAGTTCGATATCGCTGTGATTAATCCTCCTTACCGGAAGCTGAACACAAGATCGGAGAGCTACGGACGCCTACGCGCAGCCGGCATAGCTACGCCGAATCTATACGCAGTCTTCTGGGCTGGCGCCATCGCTGCTACCGCGCCGGGCGGTCAGATCATTACTATCACTCCACGCAGCTTCTGCAATGGCACGTACTTCAAGAAGTTTCGGCAGTATCTACTGGAGAAGACCGCGATCAAGTGGCTGCATGTCTTCGAGAGCCGAAGCAAAGCATTCGCCGAGGACGACGTCCTGCAGGAGAACGTAATCACCAGCGCGGTCCGGGGAGCCTGCACGACGACAGTCAGGCTTTCTAGATCTCGCGGTCTCGAGAACGAACCAACGGAACGGGTACTAGCCGCCGCCGATGTTGTACATGAGGGCGATAGTGAGCATTTTATTCGGCTCCCGGCGGAGCCGAAGGCCCAGATCGTCCGAGATCGCATGAACCGGCTACCCTGCGACTTGAAGTCCCTTGGTTTGACCGTCTCCACGGGTCGAGTCGTCGACTTTCGAGTCCGCGATCACCTTCGCCGCGACCCAGGACCAAGCACTGTCCCACTTATCTACCCTGGGCACTTCGGCGACGATGGACTACTGCAGTGGCCGCGTCCTGGCTTCAAGAAGCACAACGCTATTGTCCGCAACGACACTACATTGCGCCAATTGAACACCAACGGCTGGTATACGCTTGTTCGCAGGTTCTCGGCGAAAGAAGAGCGACGCCGCGTCGTCGCCGCCATCTATGATGGCTCAACCGACTGCGACGTGCTGGGTTTCGAGAATCACCTAAACTATTATCACCAAGGCGGGGCTCCGCTTGAGTCAGAGGTAGCCAAGGGTCTATCCGTCTTCCTCAACTCGACCCTCGTCGATGAATACTTCCGCCAGTTCAACGGGCACACACAAGTTAACGCAGGCGACCTGAGGAGCCTTCGCTACCCGGAGCGTGCGTCGCTGCAAAAGCTCGCAGCCGAATGGAAGCCAGGGCTGACACAAGACGCAATAGACCAGTTGGTAGACTCGATCGAGGCCTAGGCAGGTCGATACAACTGCGGCGTTCGTTCGACAAGGCGTGCCCGGTCGCGCTCTAATCCGCCGCTCCCTAGATGTGCCGCAAACGCGTCAGGTAGGCGGAACATTGACGTGTCAAAGTAGGCGGCATTTCGAGTCTCCCGTGATCTGATGTCTACGTTCTTGAAGTGCTGCTCCATCGTCCATAAGTCCGTCCACCACAGGCCCACGCCGTAATAACGTTCGGTGGGCGGATGCGCTCGACCAAGGACCTGGACGTGGATCAAATAGACCGGAACGGCCTCACGCGCAATAACGGCCAGAATATCGTCGCAGTCGGTGGTATCAAGTTGGAATCGCGCCATCGGCTCGCCGATTCCACCGGTCCTGGTCGCAGCCTTCTTGCCACTTTTCAGTTCGAAGCCCGCGACGGGAGCACTCCCGCTATAGAGCGTGAAGTCAGGCAGGCTGATTCGATCTGCATCGGTGCGACGACCACGCGGACGCAACTGCGGCGGATCGGTTTCGACCAGCGTCAAGCCTAGAGCGGCGGCTGGAATAGCCTGTTCCCAAACCTGGTGGACATACTTGGCGGAGGCGATTCCCCGACCGATGGACCGGAGAACGCGCTCACATATGTTGCAGAGGAACCACTGCGCAAGTCGAATATCGTCGTATCGCTCGTTACAGTGGCCGCAGTATCCGTCGACAACCTCTCCCGACACCCATTCCGGAGCTTTCCCACTGAAGGCTCGCGTGGAATACCGGTCCCGACAACTCACGCATAAGAAGAATCCGGCCAGCGCGGCATCACCCGCTTGTTCGTTGTGCCGTGCGCAGACGTACGGTGCCCATGGATCGACAGCCAGCGAGAGTTCCGATTGTACCAAGGCCGTGAGAATGAGGTCGACCATCCCGGGACCGATACCGGGGAGGGCTCGTAGCTCACGAAGGTTGAGTGACAAGAGGTCGCTTGCCGATGTTATCCCACAGCGGGCCAGGGCCTTCACAGCCCGTGGAGGCAGTGATATATCAGCGAAGTTCACGCGACACCCCCGAGTCATCAATGGTGTCGATGAAGGTACCTCAGACCAGGTACACGGCCGAGGGATGGGGCGGCATATCAGGGAGGTGCCGGCTGGTTCGCTGACAATTCATCACTTTTCGAGCGCCGCGAGAGCGCGTCCTGACCTCGCAAGCTTGGAGCCGCCCGGCCTGAACCCTGATACCGGCACCCACCTGTACACAGAGGACCTATCGACGTACTGTAAGAAACACCCGCTGCTGGCCAGCAGGCAGGAAACGTCCTCACGGGAGCGAGTTAGATGACCAAGGTCAACCTCCGCTTCTCCCCCGAGATCCTGCGCCGGCTCGGCGAGGAACTCGTTCCGCACCCCGACCTCGGAGTCGTCGAGCTCGTGCGCAACGCCTACGACGCCGATGCGACGACGTGCGCGGTGGAGCTAGATAGCGTCGATGCGGCAGGCGGTCGTGTAACCGTCACTGATAACGGTGACGGTATGACGGGGGACGAAATCATTAGTGGCTGGCTCCTCCTCGGAAAGTCCTCCAAGGCTCAAGCCACCCACAGTCGTACTGGCCGGCGAAAGGTCGGTGAGAAAGGCCTAGGCCGGCTAGCGGCCCTCCGGCTCGGTCGCGCAGTCACGCTTACTACTCGCCCAAGAACCCAGCCTCACACGGAGTACATCCTCCGCATCGACTGGACCGCGTTCGATGGCGCCGAGGCAGTCGAAGACGTTCCGTTGGCGATGGAGACACGACCAACAACGCAGCCTCCTGGCACGACAATCGAGATCTTTGACCTGCTTACGGCATTCGACTCGCAGGACGTCGAACGGCTTGCCCGGTCGCTTGTTCTGCTGACAGGGCCTTTCCCCGGGCCAGAGGGCTTCCGAACCATCCTTAACGCGCCCGAATTCGGGAAGCTTGAGGATATCGTCCGGACTACTTACTTTGAAGAAGCCGAGTACCGGGTTGTAGCCGAGCTAGACGATAAAGGGCAGGCGTCTGCGAAGTTGGTGGACTGGCGGGGATCAGAAGTAGCGACGGGCGACCACTTCGAAATCGGCTCGGCGGGCGCGGAACGCGGCCAACAACCCGCCTTGGCCTACCTCGCTCCGGCGGCTACGTTCGAGCTATGGGCCTTTGCACTAAGTAACGAGGCTTTTATCGTACGCAATACGAAGCGCACGGTGACGGAGGTAAAGAAGTGGCTCCGTGCGGTCGGCGGCATCCACCTTTATCACCGCGGGCTCCGCGTTCACCCGTATGGAGACGCGGGCCACGACTGGCTTGAGATGAACCTGCGGCGGGTCCGCAGCCCAGAACTGCGCCCCAGCACCAACACGGCCGTTGGCAGAATCTCCGTCGTTGATGAGGCTCAACTACTTATTCCTAAGACCGACCGGACAGGCTTTCTCGAAACCTCGAGCTTTCGAGAACTCGCCCGATTTGGCCGAAACGTGCTCGACTGGGCGGCCAACGAACGTCTACGGGATCGTGAGGCGCGTAGAGCGGAGCGGAAAGCGGAGAGCCGCGATCGTGTGCGGACGGCAGTGACTCGCCTAGAGGATACGCTCCAGTCACTACCTCCACTCGAGCGCGCCCTGGTTCGTGCCGCAACAGAAGAACTCAAATCGGCCTACGATGAGAAGGTAAGTTCGGTCGAAAGTGATCTAGTCCTCTATCGCACCCTAAGCACGGTGGGCACGACGACGGCGGTCTTCGCCCATGAGACGAGGCAGCCAGTAGATCTCATCGAACAGGCCGCGAGCGTCATCGCCCGCCGAGGAGCCTCCTTGATCGAGGACTATCCCCAACGGCTCGGCGACCAGGTCAGCGCGATCCAGGCCGCCGCTACGTCGCTGAGGACGTTCGCTGACATTCCTCTTCGACTCTTGCATCGCAGAAAGCGCAAGCCTCAGATCGTCAGTGTTAACGACGTGGTCGATGGCCTTCTTCCGATCTTTCAGCCACATCTGAACAGTGCAGCTATTTCAGTGGAGCGTCAGCTATCCGAATTGGGAACCCCTGTTCAGGCAAGCGTCTCAGCGATCGAGGCAATACTCGCGAACTTGCTAGCGAATGCAACCTACGCGTTCCTTCACCCGCATAGCGGAGGCACGGAGCAACGAACGATCGTAATTCGAACAGAAACCACCGATGACCTGGTTATCCTGAGCGTTCTCGACAACGGTCCGGGTATTGATACAGCGAAAGTTGCTCTCGACGATATCTGGCTACCTGGTGTCACAACCCGGGAGGACGGGACTGGCCTCGGACTAACAATCGTCACCGACGTGACACGTGACCTAGGCGGCCGGGTCAATGGAAAGTCGGAAGGCGAACTCGGAGGGGCGGAGTTCAACATCGAACTTCCTCGCGTTATTTCGCGTAGCTAGTTTTTAGATACTAATGATTCCGCAGGGAGTATCTTTTGCCAGCGATGGTCGCAGAACTTCACGCCGGAGACCGTGTTGCCATCGTCGAGGATGATGAGGCAAACCTTCGCGCCGTGGTCTGGACATTAGAAGACCTTGACCTCGAGCCGATCTGGGTTCCACCGGACCCACGGGGCGTTGATTTTCTGATTGAGGGAGTCCGCTCCGTCGCCGGCGCAGTGATCAGCGACCACCGCTTGGGTAAGAAAATGAGCATCCCTTACTATGGCGCCGAGTTCGTCGCACGAAGCAACCAGCGTAAGGTCCCGGCAGTCCTCATGACTAGCTATGCTAATAGTGACGAAAGTACGTCGATTCGCGCTTGGCGTGCCGACATTCCTCGCCTCCTGAACCGCGGAACGGATGCTGGTGATCCCACAAAGATTCGTGGTGCCCTTGAGCAAGCGAAAGCGGAATGCCTCGGCGAGTTCAGTCAAGAGCGCCGCGCTTACCAAGCCGTGGTTCGGGTCAAGGGGCTTCGAGCCGGCCCTAGCGGCACAGTCGCTGAAGTTGTGGTGACTGCTTGGCGGCCGAGTGAAGCCGTTGACGTGCCGGCGTCAATTATTACCGACGGCCTTTCGATTGAGGATGGCCGCCTTAGGGGGACTCGTTTCGTGGCAGACGTTAATATCTACGCAGAAAGTGGCGGAGACCTATACTTTAAGAATATTCGGCCCGCGCCGAAGCTTCCGGAGGCATGGAGGTGAAAGGACCCGACAACGTGAAGGCGGTTTCCAGCTCGACTGCCCTGGAACTTGTGGTGTTAGACGTCGGACACGGAAACTGCACGGTGGTCCGGGATGGGTCCCGCTCCGCCCTGATTGACGTCCCGCAAACGAAGCAGCTGATCCCCGCTTTGAGTCGCAATGGCTGTGCAGACGTAGTTCATCTACTTCTGTCACACGCAGATCAGGACCACATCGGCGGCGCGGCGAAGATGTTGGCGGATCCGGCGGTGACGATTGACAACCTATGGTGCAATCCTACAGCAATCCAGGACACGGAAACGTACTTGGACCTTCTCCACCAAGCCGCACTACGACATGAACAGCGGCTCTTGCGCTACCATAGCAACTTGAACGTTGGAGCCGACCGAGACTTGGACTTCGACCGCGTCTCTATTGATGTACTTCACCCAGATATAGTCATGGCTGGAATTGGCCCGACAACGGCGAGACACAGACTCGGGCCGATCACGGGTAACCGCATGTCGGCAGTACTTCGCATTCGATTTGACGGAACACCTATCGCGCTGCTGCCAGGGGATCTGGATGACACAGGGTTCCGATCTCTTCTCAGCAGGGGCGTCGACCTACGCGCTCCGCTCCTAGTGTTTCCGCATCATGGTGGCTCGGGCGGCAGAGACAACCGGGCCTTTGCACGGGATTTGTGCGCTGCAGTCCAACCGGAACTAGTCGTCTTTTCGCTCGGTAGAAGCAGGTTCGCGAATCCGCTGCCTCAGATTTTGGAAGGCGTGCGGGAGGCAGCTCCTGGCGCACGTGTCGCCTGCACTCAACTCAGCAAAAATTGCCACTTATCTGACGAACTCCCCACCGGCAAAGGGCACCTGTTGGAGTCATGGCCGTCGGCGGGAGCTGAGAAGGGCCTCTGCTGCTCAGGATCAGTGGTTGTGCGGTACTTGGATGGGGCGATCATGTTCGAACCGTCCGCGGCTCGGCATCTCGAATTCATTCGGGGCTCTGTGGCGACCCCTCGATGTGATGTGGTGGTACCAGCTCCGCGTCTCGCATCAATCCTGAACTGATCCTTGCTGAAATTTGGGCTCACCGAGCCTTATGTCTTGGGGCAGTGACATCCCTTGCGCCGTCGACCCGCCCGTCCGGGGAACGGGCCGCCACCCGACCCGCCATGTCAAGCAAATCTTGACGCACGTCAGGACGCTGGCGGGTCGGGCGCTGGTCTGCTCGGCTCGCCCGGTCGAGTGCGCGGGATGGCCTACCGCAACCACCCACGGACCTGGATCCGCCAGCGCAGCCCCGGCCATTCTGGGGCCGGAGCGCCCCGCCGGAGGCGCCTTAACCGCAAGCCCGCGACCGCCACCAGCTACTCGACGCGGCCGGTGTGCGCCCTCTCCACGCGAGGGTCGTTGCCGCGCGGCCCGGCCGGCTGCCGGTCCACCAACTCACAGGCCAACAGTTCTGTTGCTCTGCGGCGGCCCTCCGGGCTCTCCGCTTTCCGCGCCAGCCGCCGGGCATCCGGCGTGACGGCCGCGGAGCGACAGCGGGAGCGGCCGGTGGGAGCCCAAGCGGCGCGTGCGGCCCGTCGAGGTCCGCCTTCAAGCAGTACAGAAACTATGAATCACTTCGCCGGCAGCGGGCCACCGAATTCGACAGCACTTCGGAAGAGCCGGAGTAACCCTCTGCCGTCGCCTGATCAGGGCTTCGGCTTCGCTCGTAAGCCGGCTATTCGGCGGCAAGCCGCGTAGCGGCGCGGCAGCGATCGCCCTGCCCTCGGCGGCTGTCACTCCGCTCGCGATCGTCACGGCATTGCTGGCTATGATCGTGCCCGTCCCAGTACGGCCCGGCGTGCCGGCCGATGCCGGCCGGAGGCCGCCAGCAGGCCGAGTGCGCCGGGCGGGGCCGCGCCTGCGCGGCCCTTGATCCTGAAGAGACTGTTTCGGCAACGTCGGCCGTAGGGCCTTTGTCCTCCGTCAGCTGATGGGCGAGACGCGTCCGCCAGGTGATCTGCGACAGTGGTCGGTTTCGGCACTCTGGGCCGAATGTCTGCTACCCGATAGAGACACAGCCCGACAGCTTTCGCAGTTGAACACCGTCGGGGGGAGAGGGACTAAAGTTGCCGGTTGCTGCGGACTGGTAACGGATCATGTCGGCGAGCAGGTACCGGCCGCCGTCGCTCGGCGTTCGGTACCGATCCGATCCGGATCAGAGGTTGCGCTGCCTTCTCGCTGCCTCGCTGCTGCCCCGGCTAGGCGGGCCAATATGGGGTGCTGGGTGATGCTTACACCTGGCACCCTCGAACGTGTGAGTCCGATCATGCGTGCACTCGTGGTGTCCGTCCGAAGTCTGCTGCCCTATCCAGACCCGGTGCGGCGGTGGCGCGTTCGCAAGACGGCCCGTCGCCTGGCAACTCGTGAGCCATGGCCGACAGATGATGCGACCACCCCTAGGGACGTGTCACGGCTCGCCCTGCTGCGTTTGCTATGGCTTCAGAAGCAGACGCGGCGGGCCGTACGTGGTCGTCACCGCGAGGCAGCAGCTCTGCTGGGGAGATCTTCACTAGAGGCATGCATCCTCGCGTTGTACTGCCTGCACAGCCCCGATGTAGTCGCCCGCTTGAAGACGGAACACCTCAGGGCAAGCAGCAAGCTCCTAGCCTTCCTGGACAGGGCTGAGGTTGTTCCTCACGAGGTAGTCAAAGAGGCGCTCTCGGCCCTGGGCGCTCCGAGCACCGGGATCCCGACCATCCCGCAGATGGCAGAGCGGATCGACACCGAGACCAGCGGATCGGTCGTCAGCGACCTCTACGAGCGACTGTACGTGCCGGCCTCGACCTACTTCGTACACGCGAACCCAGCGTCCTTGCTGCGACACGTAACGCCCGATCACACCCTCGCCGAGCGGCCCTCGGACCCGTGGACACGCCGATCACCCGTTCGCTTGGCTGATGCTTGCGTCGGCCTAGTGGCCGGTGCCGTCGCCCGAGCTGACGGAGTGCCGAATGACCTGTTCATCGCCTATGCGGAAGCGCACCACGCTCGAACGATGACACCCATGGTGGTCATGACGGCTAAGGGCCTGACTCGGTCGTTCAAGATGAGCCAGCTGCTCGACGCCGTCAAGGATGCCCTTGACCTTCGTCGGTATCTCTCTGGGCTGGCCAACAACGACCCGCGTGAGGTACGTGAAGCTCGCATCCGGGCGATGTACGCCAAGATTGCAGACCCTGACCTGCCCCCTGACGCACTGAAGCCCCGTTTATGACTACCTGGTCAATCGGCTGGTCGATGATTGGGCAGATGGCAGCAGCTCCCACGCCGACGTCGCTGACGCAGCAACAAGCGCTGGCGCGGGGTAGCGTCTGGAGTCTCACCGGTCGTCAGCTGTCCGCCTTGGAGGGCACGTGCCATTCGGGCCAGAGGACCTACGCCGCTTGCGCTCCGTCCTTACCCCTACGTTCCTCGCACGGTTGAGGGAGGTATCGCGGCTCCTCGCAAGAGAGCAACTCGCCACGGGGCAAGCCCGCGAGGCTGCCCAGACGCTGATGTCGACGCCACACGTCCGGGCCCGTCTTCGAGAGATGATGCAGGCCCTTGCGACGAACCCGAGACTGGCCGAACAGGTGCAGGAGGCGTCCCGCACCCTTGCAGGCAGCCCACACGTCCAGGAGCGTATGCAGGAGGCATTCGAAGCCTTCTCTGCGAACCCGCGCTTCGCCGAACAGGTGCGAGAGGCGTCGCGGGCGCTTGCGGCGAACCCGGACATCCAGGTTCGCATGCAGGAGATGTTGCGTTCCTTTACCGCAGACCCAACCCTGGTGGAGCGCGTACGGGACGCTTCTAGGACGCTGGCAAGCAAGTCGCAGGTCCGGATAGATGTTCAACGGTCGGTTCGAGCTGTTGCAACCAACGAAGAATTCCAGGAATCTCTGCACCGAACGATCTCCACAACGCCGGCTCCAGTTCTTTCCAACTTGCGGGATGACTTCGAGCTTTTTGCCGCATCAGCATTCGACGAGGACGACGAGTCGCTCGCACTCCCACAAGACGACCTAGAGTTGGCTGCAGCGTTCGACCGGTTTGCAGCGTCTGAGGAAGGTCGACAGGCTGCCGGGCTTTTGGTTGGGGTTGACAACGACGCCGATGAATCAAAGGCCAGTCTCGGACGAGGCGAAACCCGACGGGTGGCCGTTGTCTACGCAATCGCTACCTACCTGGTCGTGGCCGCTGCGCTACATGGAACGAATGTCGCCACAGTCGACGGCGCAGTATTCGACCCTTACAAGCTCGTTGACGATCAAATCAAGGCGATCGGTTTTGCTCTTGCAGTCTTGGGGCTCATCATTGGCCTGCGAAGGTCGGATAGGTAGATCCAAGTGTCCTCTCTCTTGATCCGGCCCGCCCTGACCGGCGAGAACCCAATTCTTCGCAGGATTTTCGAGCAGTCAAGACTGCATGTCGAATTCGACGAATACCTAGACGAGGAGGTCTTTGACCTAGCTCTCATCGCCGAAGACCCTGCCGGGTCGGCTATGGGTGCAATTCATGGTCGACTGGATATCGGATTCGATGAGACCATCGCGCCGACAGGCCTGGGGCCGGGGCCACAGGCATGGATCGATCGACTTGGCGTGATACCCAGCAAGCGGCGACGGGGGGTTGGCAAGGCCCTGCTGAATCGATTCGCGAGGGAAGCCGTCGAGGCCGGATGCACGCACGTCGGCGGCTACCCGGACCTGACCTCGGAACCCTCTGAGCGAATGGCCTTCTTTGCCGCATCTGGCTTGAAGCCTTTGAAGCCAGAAGACCCCACTTACGTAATCGGTGGCAGTCTCGTGGAAGTCATATCGGCTACGGCTTCAGTCTGAAGATTGCGTTGCGGCATGGCTACCACCCTTGGCCGGTTGACCGCACACGTTGACCCAACCGCCACCACTCCCAATGCAGGCGGGATGGCCTACCGCAACCACCCACGGAACGTGACCCGCCGGCGGAGCCCCGGCCATCCTGGAGCCGGAGCGCCCCCGCCGGAGGCGCACTAGCCGCAACCCCGCGACCGCCGGCAGCTCGCCGACGCGACCGGCGTGCGCTCCCCTGCGCCGCGCGGGCGCTTGGCCGCGCGGCTCGGCCGGCTGCCGGCCCACCCCTCAACCGTCAACGGTCTGTCGTTCTCTGCGGCCCGCTCGGGCTCCCGCTGTCCGCGCCAGCCGCCGGGCATTGGGCGTGGTCCGGCCCTGGCGCAACGCAGAGGGGCCGGGCCGCGCGCCCTGGCGGCGGCGCGTGCGGCCCGTTCAGGGCCGCCTTGATCGTGCATCGAAAATCTGTTCTAAATTGCGCTGCCGTGTTCGGCATACGCGGAGACGCCGTTACTGCGTGCGGCAATCGCAGTGCGGATCCTACGGGCGAGCCGGGGCGGGCCGTGCTGCTCCAAGGCTTCGGCGCTCACGTAGCGCCACTCGGTGAGTTCACCGTCCGCGAAGCGGATGTTCCGCTCCTGCTCGGCTCCGAGTGATCCGCCGTCGAAGATGAAGAGGAGCTTGTCGCCTTCGTGTTCGGCGGGTGCCCAGTCAACAACCAGCATCGGTCCGAGCGCGGGTGTGAGGCCAAGCTCCTCCTGGACCTCGCGCACGCATGCCGCTCGGGGTGACTCGCCGGGTTCGACGTAACCGCCTGGGATGTCCCAGTGCTGCTTGTAGTTGGGGCGTACGAGGAGCACGCGGCCTTGGTTGTCGAAGAAGAGGGCGCCGGCGGCGACGCGTGGGGTTGCCATGGGTGGCATCTCGTTGGCCGTCACCAGGGCAGCCTAGATGGGCTGGGTTTAGTCGAGCACCTTGAGCCGCCGGGCCAGTCCGACCAGTTCGGCTGAGGGCTTGCCGCGCTGCCGGCGTACCCAGGTCAGGGCGAGTTGTCGGCTGAGGAAGTGGTGTCGGACCTGTTCGGGTGCCATCTGTTCGGCGTCGAGCAGGACGGCTTGGGCGTCGTCGATGCGGTTCCAGGAGCTGTAGGCGCGGGCGACTTCGAGTGCGTGCCGTACGCGGCGTTCCATCGGTAGGCCGGCGGTGTCGACGCGCGGGCCGAGGTCGATGGCGACTTGCAGGTTGCCCAGCTCGGCGGCGGTGGCGACGCGGTGGATGGCGACGTTGGTCGGGCCGAAGGCGGTCCAGAGGTGGTTGGCGTCGGCTCCGAGTTGGCCGGCGGCGTGGTCGGCGGCGGTGAGAAAGGTGCGGGTGGTGGCGTCGTCGTTGGAGCGGGCGGCGGCCATCGAGCCGGACAGGAACAGGGTGCCGTAGACGGAGAGCAGCGCTGGTGTGGCGTGCTTGAGGTGGGGCTCAAGGTAGCCGGCGGCGTCTTCGGTGAGGCGTACGGCTTCGGCGTAGCGGCCGGTGGCGTGCAGGGCGTGGCCGACGGAGCGGAACAGTGAGCCAGTGATGAGCGGGTCGCCGGTGGGGCGGACGGCGGTCAAGCCGCGGTCGGCGGCGATCCAGGCGAGGTCGCTCTCCCCGAGTTTGGTGAGCTGGGTCGCGGCGAGCTGGTACGCGAGGCCGAGTAGGCGGCGGGCCTGGTCCTGGTCGTCGCCGTCGTGGTGGTCGGCGGCGGCCTGGGCTCGGTGCAGCAGGTCGGGCAGGCGGCCGGTGACGTATCCGAATCGGGAGTCCTGGTAGGCGTCCCAGAGGGCGCCCACCTCCTTCTTGAGCACGGCGACGCTCGGCGGCTCCGCGTGCGTGCCGCCGCCGAACGGGGCGATAGCGCGGTAGTTCATCAGGGCGGCGCGGAGTGCGGGCACGGTTTCGGTGCCGCTGTCGCCGGTCCAGTCGAGCAGTGAGGGTTCGCCGAGCAGGTCGCCGAGGGAGATGTCCAGGACTTCGGCGAGGGACTTGATGACGGAGAGCCGGTCCAGTTCGATCCGGTTGTTCTCGATCTTGCCCAGCCAGTCGGCGGTACGGCCGATGAGCCCGGCTAGGACCTCCTGGGACAGGCCGCGTCGCCGGCGGTACCAGGCGACGCGCTCGCCGATGGTCAGGGTGTTGGTTGTCCCGCGCACCGGTTCACTGTCTCCCCTCGGTCGACTGCGACCCCGGAAGGATTTTCCGGGTCGCCGGGCGGTATGTGCCACAACCTGTCTGCATGACGGGGCTGAACGTATCGAGCAATTGCCAATCCTGCTCGGGCGCGGGCTGGAAGTACACCCTCGCCCGCACCGCCATCCGGGGGATAGGGCGCGGGTCGGAGCGGACCCGTTCCCTGGCCCGGCGGTCCTGCCTGGACTGCGCGGGTTCCGGTCGCGCAGCGACCTGCTGAGGCTGGCCCGGGGTGGGTGCTGGCGTGGGACCGCGACCCGAACGACGGCCCGTGAATGGCCCGCCCGCCTCGGCGCTTCGCACACCAGCGCCGCGCCGGCCGGGTGTCCCGGCACCGGGCGACCTGGTGCTCATCGACGGCCGGGCCTCGGTGCAGTTCGGCGGCGACCGCGCGCTGTGGCTGCGGGTTACCTCGGTCTGCGACAAGCCGACATACCACGGCTGGGTGTGGCTCACCGGCTACTCCATCAACCCGGCCACCGGTAAGGCGCTGGCGCGGCGGGAGGTCTTCGCGCAGATCGCCGGCATTCAGATCCAGCGACGCACTACCAACAACGCGCCGCCTCGCAACGTGGCGCCGGTGATGAGGAGACGCGGTGTTTGACGTTCGGGTACGACTCGGCGCGGTGCTGACGATCGATGCAGCCGATCGTCTCCTGCCCTCGGATAGGCCGGTGACGTTCTGGGTGACCGGGGTTCGGCTGGTGGCCAACCGTCCGCCGCAGGACGAGTGGATCTGGGTCGAGGGATTCAGGCTCGGTCCGTCCGGCCGCCACGGTCGGCAGGCGCAGATCCTGGTGCGCGCCAGCAAGCTCCCGCCGGATGGGGCGGCCCGGTGAGCACCTACCTGTCCAAGGCGGTACGCGACCAGCTCCGGGCGGCACAGGCGCAGCTTGACCAGCACACCCCGTCGAGCGCGGACGGGCGATGCGCCACCTGCGGCGAGGAGGGTCCGTGCCCGCAGCGTCAGGCAGCGTTGCGGGTGTTCGGCCGGTACGGCTGCCTGCCACGTCGGTGGCCGGGCGCGACTCGTCCGGAGTCGGTGGGAGCGCCGTCGTCGTGGTCGGGGTGGCTGGCCGCAGCGGTGGAGCATGGGACGCCGAACGGCTGACCTTGCTTGTCCTGTCATGCAAACAACTCATAAGCTGCTGAGATTCATGCAGCGTTCATAGGTGGGGTGGCCCGCGATGGCGTACGAGATTCCGACGCCGAAATACCTGCGCGTGTTGAACACGCTGCGGAAGCGCATCGAGGACGGCGACTACGCCCCCGGTGCGGCACTGCCGTCCGAGAACCAGCTCTGTACGGAGTTCGGGGTGTCCCGCCCGACGGTGCTCAAGGCGCTGGGCATCCTCAAGCAGGACGGCTGGATCGAGTCGCAGCAGGGCAAGGGCAGTTTCGTACGCGGTAGACCCGCCTCCGGGCGCACCTCGCCCGACTACGCCCGCGACGCAGTCGAGCTGGACGAGACCGGGGAGACAGAGATCCTGCACGTCGGCCCAGTGCTCGCCTCACCGCGGATCGCGGCGGAGTTGAAGATCCCCGAGGGCACGCCGGTCTACGAACGGCGCCGCCGGACCGTCTCGGAGGCGGGGCCGGTGGACCTGGTCGCCACCTTCGTGCCGGTGGACATCGCGGTCGGCACCGACATCACCAGGCCGGACCCGATTGCGGGTGGCCTGCTGGACCTCATCGCCCGCCACAAGGGCCTGCGACCCGACTACGCCACCGAGCGAATGACCGCCCGCCGGGTGAGCGACGTCGAGGCTGAGGCCCTGGAGGTGCCGGCCGACGAGTCGGTGATGAGCGTCGTCATCACCGTCCACCAGGCATCCGGCGACCCGATCATGACGTCGGTGCTGGTGATGCCTGGCAGCCGCCACGAGATCGAGGACACCTACGCCTTGAGTTGATCAGCTCCAGTCGTCGCCGTAGAAGTCCTCGTCATCGTCGTCGGGCGGCAGCGGCGATTGCCACCAGAGGTCGATGAGGAACCTCTCGGTACCGTCGATTGCGCCTCCATGAACCCGCACGCCATAGACCCCAGCCCCCTGGGGAAGCGCAACCTCAGCCGCCGCTCCGGCGGTTATCTGCTCGACGAGGAGTTCACCGGTTGGGCAGTGCAATTCAAGCTGCCGCCAGCCGCTCCATGCGCCGCCGTCCGGCTCGGGCTCGGGCTCGGCAGGCCAAAGTCGCGTCTGAAGCTCGACCTTGTGTGTGAGCGCCCGAACCGCGAGTTGGTACGTGGACGCGCCGGCCACGTGGTCCTGGGAAGCCTCGTATGACTCGCCGCCGTCGCCGGCATCGCACCACACGTCACGAAGGACGAAGTGGCCGTAGTGGACGGAGACGGAGATGTTGTGCGCGGCAAGGGGTTCCACGCGGCTGAGACTCTCAGCGCCCCCTGACACTCCGACATGAACCAACCTCATTAGACCCTTGCTTGAGCTTACAAGCTGACATAGCTTGTAAGCTCAACCGGTTGTTAGGTAAGCGACTGGTAAAGCTAGGAGGCTGCCCACGTGGTTCCGATGACGTTGAAGGTGCCGGTCCCGTCCGAGTACGTGTTCCCTGCCGGGGCGTTGTGCCTTGGTGTGTCGCCGCAGATCGACTTTGAGCGGCGGGGTGAGGCGGACAACCAGGCGCGGGACAAGGAGTCCGGGGAGCGGGTCTGGGTGGTGCGGGTGATGGACCTGGACCCGGAGGCTGGCAAGTTCGGTCGGTCGACCGAGGTGAAGGTGAAGGTGGTCGCGCCGCAGCAGCCGGTGCCGCCGCCGTCAACGGTGCCGGGTTACCCGCCGGCGGTGGAGTTCGAGGGCCTGACCCTCACCCCGTACGTGGATTCGCAGCGCTGCAAGCCGGGCCGCTCGTCGGGCGACTGCCGCTCCCGCATGGCGTACTCCCTGCGGGCCACCGCCATCCGCCCCGCGTCGAGCGTGCCCGGTTCGGTGGCGGCCTGACTGGTCGCTGTTTGGCGCGCGGGGCGGGTCGTTTCCCCGCCAAGAGTCCCGGCCCGTCCCGCGCTTCTTCCATCCCTCACGTGTGAAGGAGGGCGTGATGCCCACCGTAGTTCCCCCTGCCCTGAAGCGCGCTGAGGGCCGCTGCTCGTCGGGGTGGTGGTCCTGATGTCCCGTACCAGCATGGTCGGCCTACGCCACGCCTACCGGGAGGTGGAGGCGGCCCTCCGGTCCGTGCTGCGGTTGCCGCCGGCCTCGGCGCGGGTGTGCGCGATCCGCTGCCCCCGCTGCGAGGAGTGGGTGAAGCCGCGCCGCTTCGACCTACGTCGCATGTCCTGCCGCTCCTGCATTTCGACCCTGGCCCGTCCTGGCAGGGGTGGTGACCTGTGCCTCTGATCAACATCATTCCGGGCGACAAGATCCCCGTCGCGCCGATGAACGTGCGCCTGCCGGCGTGGCGGGTCCCGGGTTGGCTGCTGGTGTTCTGGTGGCTGGCCCGGGGCCTGTTCCGCCTCACCGCGCTGGCGGTGCGGTACTGGTGGCTCACCACCCCCACTGTGGCCGTTCTGTGGGTGCGAGCCGAGTACGGCAGCCGGGTCCTGGCCGGCATCGTCCTGGCGGTCGCCGTGGGGTGTGCGGCCTGGTGGCGGTGGCACCCGTCGTCGTGGCTGCGGTTCGGCTGGTATCCGATCGTCAGCCGCGTCCGCGCCCTGGTGATCTACCGGCCTCGGTGGGCATCGGTCATGGCCACGTGCGGGCTGGCGACGACTTTCGCCGGTGACCGCTACGTGCCGCAACTGCTGCGGGTGCGCTGTGACCGCTACGGCGACGAACTGACCGTCCGCATGCTGCCCGGTCAGATCCCGGACGACTGGGGACAGGCTGCGGAACGCCTCGCCTACGCCTTCCGCCTCCGGCAGGGGCAGGCCCGCTCGCCGGTCCGCCCGGATCGGGTGGTGATCCGATTTCTGCGCCGTGACCCCTTGGCCGGCACCGTAGCCCCGATGCCGGTGGCTCAGGTGCCGGACCTCGACGGGCTTGCCCTCGGGGTGCGCGAGGACGGGCAGCCTTACCGGCTGCGCCTGGCCGGCTCGCATGTGCTCATCGCCGGGGCCACGAACTCCGGTAAGGGGTCGGTGTTGTGGTCGCTGGTCCGGTCCTTGGCTGGCGGTGTGCGGTCGGGGTTGGTAGAGCTGTGGGCGTTCGACCCGAAGGGCGGGATGGAGTTGGCGGCCGGGGTGCCGCTGTTCGCCCGGTTTTCCTACGACGACCCGGACGGCATGGCCGGCGTCCTGGAAGAGGCCGTGAAGCGGATGCGGCTGCGGGCGGCCCGGCTGCGCGGGGTCGCCCGCCAGCACACGCCGACGCCGGATGAGCCGCTGGTCGTCCTGGTGGTCGACGAGTTGGCGGCGTTGACGGCGTACATCACCGATCGGAAGGTCCGCGACCGGATCAAGGAAGCCCTCGGCCTGCTGCTGTCCCAGGGCCGGGCGGTCGGCGTGCACGTGGTCGCCGCGCTCCAAGATCCGCGTAAGGACGTGCTGCCGTTTCGGGATCTGTTCCCGACTCGCATCGGGCTGCGGCTGACCGAGCCGGAGCAGGTGGACATGGTTCTCGGCGACTCCGCGCGTGACCGGGGAGCTCTTTGCGACCGCATCCCCGAATCGGCCCCCGGCGTCGGGTTCGTCGTCCTCGACGGCGTCCGCGAGCCGGTCCGGGTCCGCTTCTCCTACCTCACTGACGACGACATCCGCGAGCTGGGCCGTGACTACCGGCGGCTCTGCGACGACACCAACGACGAGCAGGAGGTGACCAAGTGAAGGCCAACGCGAACGCGGACCGGGTGGAGGGCGTCGTCCTGGTCCTCATCGTCCTGACCGTGGGCGGGCTGGCGGGGGCGGCGTCGTTCACCCACGTGCACGACTGGACCATGGCCAACTCCCCGGCCGGTACGGGGGACTGGTTCGGCTGGGCCAACGCCGCGATCTCCGAACTGCTGCCCTTGGCGGCGCTGCTGACCATCCGGCGGCGGCGCCGCACCGGGGGGCCGAT
The DNA here is from genome assembly GCF_040640115.1 of Micromonospora sp. NPDC023644. Classification (NCBI taxonomy): domain Bacteria; kingdom Bacillati; phylum Actinomycetota; class Actinomycetes; order Micromonosporales; family Micromonosporaceae; genus Micromonospora; species Micromonospora sp. NPDC023644. Next base: position 18,509 of record NZ_JBFABA010000049.1, read on the forward strand.
CGGGTACCCGATGTTCCTGCTCGTCTGCGCCGTCGCCCTGTCGCTGTCCGCGCAGCTCGCCGTGGCCAAGCCGGGTGTGTCCGGGTGGCTGCTGTCGGCCGTGCCGGCGCTGGCGTTCCTCGGCCTGTCCAAGCTCATCTTCTCCACCACTCCCGCCGCCCCGGCGGCGGTGCCCGTCGGCAAGCCGGCAGACGCCGACGACTGGGGCGACGTCCCGCCCGGCTACAACCCGGTCGACGACCGGCCGCCCGTCGACGTCGCCGACGAGAACCAGGCGGTGACCCTCGCCGTCGTCGACGAGGACCAGGCGGTGACCGTCGCCATGGAGGCCACCGACGAGCAGCCCCGCCCCGGGGCTCTCCGCTCGGTTCCCGTGGTGCCGGTGGAGCGGCGGCCGGGACTGGTGCCCGTACCGGCGGCGGCGTTCGCGCCTCGCAACGGCAGCGTCTTCGGTGGGGAGCGTGACCGGTGAGCCAACTCGACCTCGTCCCCACGACTCCCGTCGACCAGCCCCGACCGGGATCGCGCGCGGACCGGATGCGCAAGCCGCTCGCCAAGGACGCGCTCAAGCAGCTCGCCGAACAGAACGGCGTTTGTGTCCGGCCTCTGGCGCTGCGTCGTACAGACACCGCCACCGGCCTGACCGAGGTCGTCGAAGTGCCCTGCGGGGCCACCCTGGCGGCCAAGTGCAAGCCCTGCGCGGAGCGGGGTCGGCGGCTGCGCATCCAGCAGATCCGCGAGGGCTGGCACCTCGCCGACGAACCCGCCCTCCGCCCCGACCAACCCGGTGAAGACGTCCTCGCCCTCGTCCGAGTCCGGGCACACCTGGAATTCGAACGCGAAGCCGTGCAGTACCAGCCGATGACCCCCGACGAGCGGACCGCACAACTCGCCGAAATCGACGCCGCGATAGCCGAGCTGGACGAAGCGCTCGCCGAAACCAGCCTGCGCGGGCACCTCACTCCGAAAGAGCGCGACGAGCGGCCACGGCGCAAGCGCTCGACCAGGCGGCGGCAGGACTCCCCAGACCTGCCACGCCTGCCCGTCGACCCGCGCACCGTCGGCCGCGCCTACTCCGGCAAGGCAGGTAAAACCCACCGCCCGTCAATGCTCGTCACGCTCACCCTGGGCTCGCACGGGCCGGTCCACTCCCACCTACGGCGCGGCGCCTACGTCGCCCCGTGCGAGTGCGGCACCCGCCACGGCCAACACGATGACGTGCTCGGCACTCCGGTCGACCCGGCCAGCTACGACTACCGGCGCGCGGCCCTGGATGCGATCCACTTCGCGCGGGTCCTTGACCGGTGGTGGCAGAACGTCCGCCGCGCCGCCGGCTGGAACGTCCAATACGCCGGAGCCGTCGAGCTGCAACGACGGCTCGCCCCACACGCGCACTTCGCCATCCGCGGCACCCTGCCCCGCCGGCTGCTCAAGCAGATCGCTGCGGCCACGTACCACCAGGTGTGGTGGCCGCCCTTCGACGAACTGGCCTACACGGTCGACAAGCCACCGGTCTGGGACGTCGACCAACAGGCATACGTCGACCCCAAGACCCGCGAGCCCCTGCCCACCTGGGGTGAAGCCCTCGACGCCCTAGAGGAGCCCGACAGCCGACCCGCCTACGTCGCCCGGCTCGGGCGGATCGACGCTCGGGGCATCGAGCAGGGAACCAAGGACGCCGAACGGTCCATCCGCTACGTGACCAAGTACGTCACCAAGGACCTGACCGACCAGGCCAAGCCGCGCTCCGACGCGCAGAAGGCACACTTCGACCGGCTCCATGCGGAACTCGCTGTCCTGCCGTGCTCGCCGACGTGCGCGAACTGGCTGCTGTACGGCGTCCAGCCCGACGGGGTCAAGGCCGGCTTGACCCCCGGCCGCTGCACCGGGAAGGTCCACCAACGCTCCACCCTCGGCTTCACCGGCCGACGCGTCCTCGTCTCCCGGCAGTGGTCCGGCAAGACCCTCGCCGACCACCGCGCCGACAACCGGTCATGGGTCCGCGCCATCCTCGCCGGCGGCATGGCCGACACCGACGAGCACGACCAGGCGGCCGACGACGCGGACGGCTCGAAGCGGTACCGGTTCGAACTCGCCCGACCCGAAGACCCCGACGTGCCACCCCTGGAACACCGACTCCTACGCGCGATATCCGCCCGCATCCGCTGGCGCGCAGACCTCGACACCGCCCGGATACGAACAGCCGCCGCCGTTTCGGCAACCGCACAACCCGCCGCGCTCGCGGCCTGAACCCCTGGGGAGGAAATCTTGTCCATCGTCGTACCGTTCGCGCCTTGGCAGGCCGGGCCTCGTACTGGCGACATCGCCCCCGGCGACTGCCCGCCGCAGCCGGTCCGGGCCGTCTACACGGTCAAGGAAGTGGCCGCGATGCTGTCCCTGTCGGTCAGCTCGGCCTATGCCCTGGTCCGGGCCGGGCAGATCCCGGCCGAACGGCTGGGGCGGCGCTGGGTGGTGCCGCGTAGCCGTTTCCACGCCTGGCTGGACGGTGCCTCCGGCGGCCTTTCGGCAACGGGTACTGACGCGCCGCGCGGGAGCTGGTGATCGTGGGCTTCGTGAGTAAGACGCCGGCCGGGACGTACCGGGCGAACTGGCGGGACTCGGCTGACCGGCAGAAGGCGAAGACGTTCCGCACGAAAAAGGAGGCGAACGCGTTCCTGGCCGAGGTGGAGGGCGCGATCAACCGGGGGACGTACGTCGACCCGCACGCGGGGCGGATGCGATTCGGCGAGTTCGTGAAACGGTGGCTCGCCGGGCGGTCGGTGGAAGCGCGGACAGCCGAGCGAACAGACTCCATGCTGCGGGCCCACCTGCTGCCGCAGTGGGCGGACTGGCCGTTGGCAAAGATCGACTACCTGGCGGTACAGGAGTGGGTGACCACCCTTGGCCGGACTCTGGCGCCGTCGACGACGGCGAAGCACCTCGGGATGCTGTCGATGATCATGCAGACGGCGATCCGGGCGCGCTTGATCGCGGTGAACCCGTGCGAGGGGGTGCGGGTGCCGCGTAACCGGGCGCGGGAGGCTCGGGCCGGCACGATCAGCCGGGAGGCGTTCTTCGGCCGGCTGCTGCCCGCCGTGCCGGCCGAACACCGGGGCATCGTCTGCGCCGCCGCCGGGGCGGGACTGCGCTGGGGCGAGTGCGCGGGCCTGCCGTGGGAAGCGGTCGACCTCGATCAGGGGTTGCTGCACGTCGCCCAGGTGGCGGTGGAGACCCACGGCGGAATCGTGCTGCGGGCGTACCCGAAGACTCGGGCCGGGGTGCGGACGGTGCCGATGCCGCCGTTCCTCGTCGACGAGCTGCGGCGGCGGCGCGGAGCCGCGGTGCCGGAGGGGCGGGCGTTGGTCTTCGCCGATCGGGACGGCGGGCCGCAGCGGCGGTCGAACTTCCGGCGTCGGGTGTGGCTGCCGTCGTTGGTGCGGGCCGGGCTGCTCGGGCGGGTGGTCGAGGTGGCGCCGGGCCGGTGGGTGGCGTCGTGGCCGGACCGGGACGGCCGGGAGGAGCGGGCGGAGTTCGCCGACGAGGCGGCGGCGGTGGCGCACGCGGCGGCCTCGGCGTTCGGCGGGCTGCGGTTCCACGACCTGCGGCACTCGTACATCACCTGGCTGGTGACGGACGGGGTGCCGGTCAACGTGGTGCGGCGGGTCGTGGGGCATGAGAAGGCGTCAACGACGCTCAATCGTTATACGCACACCCCGGACGACTACGCCGATCGGGTGCGGCTGACGTTCGCTGACGATTCGCTGACTTTCCGCCCGTCGCCCCGCCCGACCGACCTCGGAGAAGTGCTTCCACCTGGTCGGGAGCGCTTCCGGGAAAGGGACGACCCCCGTCGGGGGGAGACGGGGGTCGTCGAAGGTTCGGCTCCGGGGGGGTCGAGCCGAACCCACTCAGCGGTCACGGGGGGTGCAACCGCCGAGGGTCTGCCTGTTGTACGAGATGTGAACACTCATCGCATCCACAAGTCTGCCTGAGCGGACCTGTATACGTCGAGTGGTGTGGCCTCCACTCCCTGCGAATTAATGTTCGCAGAGTGTGACCATCGTCACGGTGCGCGAAGGTGGCGGGGGCCGGCCCGCAGGTCCGAGGGGTCACCGGGCCCCGGGCACCCGCCGACCATAGACCATCCGGATAGACTTTCGCGCCGTGGGCCGAAGTGCCGCTTTCTTCGATCTGGACAAGACCGTCATCGCCAAGTCGAGCGCCCTGGCGTTCGGTCGGCCGTTCTACCGGGACGGCCTGATCACCCGGCGTGACGTGGTCAAGTCGGCGTACGCGCAGCTGATGTTCCGGCTGGGCGGCACCGACGAGCAGACCATGGCCAGGACCAGGGACTATCTCGCCGCGCTCTGCAAGGGCTGGCAGGTGGAACAGGTCCGCCAGATCGTCGCGGAGACGCTGCACGAGCTGATCAACCCTTACGTGTACGCCGAGGCCGCCGCCCTGATCGAGGAGCACCAGGCCGCCGGCCGGGACGTCGTCCTGGTCTCCGCCTCCGGCGAGGAGATGGTGCGGCCGATCGGCGTGCTGCTCGGGGTCACCGACGTGATCGCCACCCGGATGGGCGTGGTGGACGGCCGCTACAGCGGCGAGGTCGAGTTCTACGCGGCCGGCCCGAGCAAGGTCGACGCGGTCGGCGAGCTGGCCGCCGAGCGCGGCTACGACCTGGCCGACTCGTACGCCTACTCCGACTCGTACAGCGATCGTCCGCTGCTGGAGTGCGTCGGCCATCCCTCGGTGGTCAACCCGGACCGGCAGCTGCGCCGCCTCGCGGTCGAGAACTCCTGGCCGGTGCTGGAGTTCCGGCACCCGATCCCACTCGGGCGGCGGCTGCGCGAGCGCCCCGCCGTCCCGGTCGCCGCCGCGGCGCTGGGCGTGGGCGTGGGCGTCGCCATCGGCATCGCCTGGTACGGCCGCCACCGCCGCACCCGCTCCGCCCCCGCACCCGCCTGAACGAACCTCCGCCGAAGCCTCCGCCTGAGCGGATCTCGCCCGCCCGCCTCAGCGATATCCGCCCCGGCATCCGACTGAACGGAACCGCCGAAGCGTCCGCCTGAGCCGATCACGCCCGCCCGCCTCAGCGACGTCCGCCCCGGCACCCGCCTGAACGGGACCCGTCGAAGCGATCCAGACCCGGGCGGGTCAGGCCGCCGCGAGGACCTCGTCGCCGATGGCGGTGAGCTGGTCGGCGCCGACCTCCACCGCCGCCATGTAGTGGCGCAGCCAGGAGCGCAGGCCGTCCGGGGTGCCGGTGGCGAAGGCGCCGGCCGCGCCGACGTACTCCGGCTCGCGCTCGTGGTGACCCACGTCCACGGCGAGCAGGCCGCGCGGGTCGAGCCCGCTGGACAGCAGCACCAGCCGGGCGGCGCCCCGGGCCACCACCCCGGACGGCCCGGCGAAGGGGCGCAGGTTCAGCAGTTCGCCGTGGACGACCGCGGCCAGCACCAGCGGCGAGACCTTCGTGCCGCCGGCGACGAGCCCGGCCAGCGCGTCCAGCCGGGCGGCGACGACCGGGTCGGCCACCGGCCGGCCCAGTTCGGCCTCGCCGACGACGTCGCGGGCGGCGAGCACGTGCAGCTTCGCCAGCGCCTGTCGGGGCGCCTTCGGCCAGAGCTCGGACAGCCCCGGCAGCGCCCCGGCGACCCGCAGCGCGCCCTGGACCACCGGCTCGGTCACCGTTCCGGCGCGGACCGCCTCGCGCTCGCGGGCGTACCCCTCCAGGGCGGCGCTGGCCACCGCGCACCGGAGGCTGACCTCGGCCGCGACCTGGCCGCCGTGCCGGCGCAACGAGCGGTGCCCCAGGGCCTGGTCGAAGCGCTCGCGGGCCCGCTCCACGGCGGGGGCGATGTCGGCGAGCGCGAGCAGCGGGGCGAGCGGGTCAGCGGTCACCCCGTCACGCTATCGACTGCCCGGCCCGCCCCGCCGACGAGCCGCCCGGAAGCGACCGCCGCCACCCGCGAGCCGTCGGCGGCGCGCCTGCCCGGACGAATGGCGTCGACGCGGCGGCCCGCGTCGCCGTCCGGCGCGCCGTGAGGGCCGCTCGGCGCGCGTCGGCCGGACCGGCGCTCGCCCGTGCTGTGCGCCCCGACTAACCTCGTGCCCTAGAGAGACGCAGGTCACCCGAGCGACGAGGGAGCACGGCATGAGCGAGGCCTTGGCCAATCTGCTGAACGAGACGCGCCAGTTCCCGCCGCCGGCCGAACTCGCCGCGCACGCCAACGTCACCGCCGACGCGTACGCGGACGCCGACGCCGACCGGTTGGCGTTCTGGGAGCGGCAGGCCGGGCGGCTGACCTGGGCAAGGCAGTGGGACCAGGTGCTCGACTGGTCGAAGCCGCCGTTCGCGAAGTGGTTCGTCGGCGGGCAGCTCAACGTGGCGTACAACTGCCTGGACCGGCACGTCGAGGCCGGCCTGGGCGAGAAGGTCGCCATCCACTGGGAAGGCGAGCCGGGCGACACCCGGACCATCACGTACGCCGACCTGCACCGGCTGACCTGCCAGGCCGCGAACGCGCTGACCGACCTGGGCGTGACCGCCGGCGACCGGGTGGCCATCTACCTGCCGATGGTCCCCGAGGCGGCGGTGGCGATGCTGGCCTGCGCCCGGATCGGCGCGACGCACAGCGTGGTCTTCGGCGGCTTCTCCGCCGACGCGCTGACCAACCGGATCCAGGACGCCAGCGCGAAGGTGGTGATCACCGCCGACGGCGGCTACCGCCGGGGCAAGCCGTCGGCGCTGAAGCCGACCGTGGACGAGGCGGTGGCGAACTGCCCGTCGATCGAGCACGTGCTGGTGGTGCGCCGCACCGGCGAGGAGGTCGCCTGGTCGGCGAAGGACCACTGGTGGCACGAGACGGTCGAGACGGCCCCGGTCGAGCACGCCGCGCAGCCGTTCGACGCCGAGCACCCGCTGTTCATCCTCTACACCAGCGGCACCACGGCCCGCCCGAAGGGCATCCTGCACACCACCGGCGGCTACCTGACCCAGACGTCCTACACGACGCACGCGGTCTTCGACCTGAAGCCGGAAAATGACGTCTACTGGTGCACCGCCGACATCGGCTGGGTCACCGGGCACTCCTACATCGTCTACGGCCCGCTCTCCAACGGCGCCACCCAGGTCATGTACGAGGGCACCCCGGACACCCCGCACAAGGGCCGGTTCTGGGAGATCGTCGACAAGTACAAGGTCAGCATCCTCTACACCGCCCCCACGCTCATCCGCACGATGATGAAGTGGGGCGACGACATCCCCGCCGGCTACGACCTCTCCTCGCTGCGGCTGCTGGGCAGCGTGGGCGAGCCGATCAACCCCGAGGCGTGGATGTGGTACCGGCAGCACGTCGGCGGGGGTGAGCTGCCCATCGTGGACACCTGGTGGCAGACCGAGACCGGGGCGATCATGATCTCGCCGCTGCCGGGCGTGACGGCGGCCAAGCCCGGCTCCGCGATGACGCCGCTGCCCGGGATCGTCGCCGACGTGGTCGACGACCAGGGCCAGTCGGTGCCGAACGGCGGCGGTGGCTACCTGGTGCTGCGCGAGCCGTGGCCGTCGATGCTCCGCACCATCTGGGGCGACGACAACCGGTTCATCGAGACGTACTGGTCGCGGTTCGAGGGCATGTACTTCGCCGGTGACGGGGCGAAGAAGGACGACGACGGGCACGTCTGGCTGCTCGGCCGCGTCGACGACGTGATGCTGGTGTCCGGGCACAACATCTCCACCACGGAGGTGGAGTCCGCGCTGGTCTCCCACCCGTCGGTGGCCGAGGCGGCGGTGGTCGGCGCGACCGACCCGACCACCGGTCAGGCCATCGTCGCGTTCGCCATTCCGCGCGGCACCACGGACACGGCGGGCGACGCCGGCGAGCAGCTCATCGCCGAGCTGCGCAACCACGTGGCGAAGACGCTCGGCCCGATCGCCAAGCCCCGGCAGATCATGCTGGTGCCGGAGCTGCCGAAGACCCGCTCCGGCAAGATCATGCGCCGACTGCTGCGCGACGTGGCGGAGAACCGCTCGCTCGGCGACGTCACCACGCTCCAGGACTCGTCCGTGATGGACCTGATCTCGTCCGGCATGGGCGGTGGCAAGTCCGACGAGGACTGACGCAGACGTACGCCCCGATGGGTGGCGGTCCCGCGCGGACCGTCACCCATCGTCGTTTCTTACGGATACGGCGCCGGCCGGATGCGCGCTGTCACATCGGTCGGTCGGGTGAGCCGGGAGAAGCTGAACGGACACAGGCAGTCGTCGACCCCTGTCATTCGCCTGTTTTCTGATTTAGGTTCACGCAGGTCGGGTCGGTTCGATGGACGTCACATCGATGGAGGGCCGGCCGACTTCCTCCTCCCCCATGCCCGAGAAACGGAGCGGCATGAACAGAAATCCGCAATCCGGGTCGCGTCGACGCCTGCTCGTCGCGCTGCCCGCCATCGCCCTCGCCGCCACGTCACTGACCGTGACGGGCGGCGCGGCGGCGGCGGAGCCCGGCCCCGCCCGAGCCACGATCGGCGCGGACGAGTACTACATCAACTACGCCGAGCCCGCCGTCCAGCCGGACAGCAGCGGTCGCGAGGTCAAGGGCAAGGGTGGCGTCTTCGCCCCGGCGGTCGAAGAGGCGCGCGCCTACGACCGCAAGTTCGCCCGCGGCAACCCCGTCACGGCCGAGCAGCTCGCGCGGACCGAGGCCAAGGCGATCAAGACGGGCAAGAGCCCGCGGCAGATCAAGCAGGCCCCGAGCACCCAGACCGCCAAGCTGCTGACCCTGCTGGTGGAGTTCAACGACCAGGCCAACGACGACTTCACCGACGTCATGGTGCCCAAGACGGTCTTCGAGGACCGGAGCTGCGTCCTTGGTTCCGTGCAGAACGGGCCCCTGCACAACAAGATCCCCAACCCGGCGAACCTGCCGCACGAGGACAACAACTCGATGTGGGTGCCGGACTTCTCGCCCACCCACTACGACAAGATGCTCTACACCAAGGAGGGCATCACCGAGCGGGTCCGTCCGGACCTGACCGGGCCGGACGGCAAGCCGGGCGTCAGCCTGGCCGGCCGGACCATGCACAACATGTACCTGGAGATGTCCAAGGGCGCGTACACGGTCGACGGGCAGGCCAGCCCGTGGATCAAGGTGCCGCACTCCGAGGGTTGGTACGCGGCCTCGCGCTGCTTCCAGGACGAGACCGGCAACTGGGTCCCCGGCCGCCAGCAGTCGATGAACGGCCACCCGGACAACCCGCAGGGCGCGGGCCGGCTGGCCACCGACGCGATCGACACCCTCGCGAAGACGGACCCGGACTTCCCGTGGGCCGACTACGACATCGAGGACCAGGGCGACCGCGACGGTGACGGCAACCTCTTCGAGCCGGACGGCGTGATCGACCACCTGGTGCTGGTGCACGCCGGGCAGGGCAAGTCCCGCGGCGGCGGCGCCGAGGGCACGTACGCCATCTGGGCGCACTCGTCGTCGATCGCCGGCGGCTACACCATTCCCGGCACCGATTTGCAGGTCTCGAACTACATCGTGCAGCCGGAGGATGCCGGCGTCGGCGTCTTCGCCCACGAGTTCGGCCACGACCTGGGCCTGCCGGACCTCTACGACACCTCCGGCAACGCCGACTCCGACGTCGACTTCTGGGACCTGATGGCCTCGGGCTCGCACTCGGGTGAGATCTTCCAGGCGCTGCCGACGCACATGGGCCTGTGGGACAAGTGGGTGCTCGGCTGGGCCGACCCGCTGACCCTCGCGCCCGGCTCCGACCCGCGTTCCGTGCAGCTCGGCCAGACCTCGCGGACCCCGCGCGGCACCAAGGACGGCATCAAGATCGACCTGCCGAACAAGGTGATCACGCTGGCCACGCCGCACAGCGGCGCGAACATGTGGTACTCCGGCGCCGACCAGGACTGGGCGGACGTCAAGATCGCCCGTCAGGTGGCCGTGCCGGCGGCGGCCGACGCGAAGTTCTGGATGTGGAACAACTTCGTCATCGAGGCCGACTGGGACTACGGCTTCGTCGAGCTCTCCACCGACGGCGGCGCCACCTGGACCGAGCAGAAGGTCTACGACTCGACCGGCAAGCTCGTCACCACGAACGACGGCTACGCCGACCCGAACGGCCGGATGGTGGACTTCGGCAACAAGAAGTACGGCCTCACCGGTGACACCCACGGCTGGCGGCACGACTACGTGGACCTGTCGGCGCACGCCGGGCAGACCGTGCAGCTCCGGCTCCGCTACGCCACGGACGAGGCGTTCGCGGAGCGCGGCTGGTTCGCCGACGACTTCTCGGTGACCGGCGGCGGCACCACCACGTGGAGCGACGACGTCGAGGGCGGGGCCAACGGCTGGACGGCGACCGGCGGCACCTTCGTCGACACCACCGGCCAGGGCTGGCACATCGACAGCGGCACCTCCACCCAGGCGCACTACTACCTGGCCGAGTGGCGCAACTTCGACGGCTTCGACAAGGGCCTGAAGTACGGCTACGACACGATCTACTCGCACGAGGCCTGGAAGGTCGACCGGGTCGCCTACAACGCCCCGGGCATGCTGGTCTGGTACCGGGACACCGCGCTGGGCGACGTCAACCACACGACGGCGCAGCTGACCGCGCTGCCCAGCTACGGCGCCAAGGGCGGTCTGCTGATCGTCGACTCGCACTTCGACCCGTACCGCCGCAAGGGCGAGGCGGCCGTCAAGGACCCGTCGGTGCTGGACAACCTGCCCAGCCGCCCGCAGTCCGCGAACGCGGCCTTCTCGCTCAAGCCCACGTACCCCTTCACGGAGTGCCTGGAGGCGGCGGACGAGCCGTACAGCGAGTACTGCACCGACTTCGGCGCCCAGCCGGCGGTGCCGACCTTCACGGACGCGAAGGGCTGGTACCCGGGCATCGAGATCCGCGACGGCTCGCCGTACGCCCGGGACAGCGACGCCTCCGTGGTCATCCCGTCGAAGGGCAACGCGCCGTACACGACCCGGGTCACCAACCCGGACGGTACGCCCGCGCCCTCCTACTACGGGGTCACCCTGGGCGGCGGCGCCATCGTGCTGGGCACCGGCAACCCCGGTGACCAGGGCGTCTCCTACGGCGTCACCATCACCATCAAGCGCACCGCGAAGGACAACTCGTACGCCACGGTGCACGTCACCCCCGCGAGGAACTGACCCGAGGGTCGACTGACGGGACACACGGCGGGGCCCGTTCGGAGCACACTTGCTCCGGGCGGGCCCCGTCCGTGTCGCGGGCGCTGTCGCCCGCCCATCGGCGCCCGTGACGAATTCCGGGCCTCCGACGCTCCCCTAAGGGGACCTCATAACCCCGGCCACACAGAGTGATCGTGGCCAAAACGTAACGTGAACTGGAGTTCGTCGGACGCGCCTTTTGGTCGGCATTTATGCGCATATGAAGGCCCCAAGACGCGCCCCCATTCAGCATTTGACCCGTGACAAGCGCGTATCCCCTCTGTCAGGGTGAGTAACGCATCACATGACAGCCGTGGCCTCGGCCACGCCTGTCATGTAACAGATCCACAAAGGAGGAGGACCTTTGAGGAGACGAGTCACAGCCGGTCTGGCCTCGGCCGCGGCCGCGCTGCTGGCGGCGGGAGTCGTGTCGGCGCCGGCCTCCGGCGCACCGGCCGCGGACCCGACCCCCGGTTCCGACAAGGCGAAGCACGGCAGGGACAACCTCCCCGATCCGAAGTCGGATCAGCAGCGGGAGCTCCGGAAGAAGGCCATCGCCGACCTGCTCTCCGGCAAGGCCAAGCTTCAGACGCGCAACGGCTCGAAGGTCATCCAGGTCAAGGACGACCTGTTCGTCGAGTACCAGCAGGCGCCGAAGACCGACCCCATCTTCACGATGCTGGTCGAGTTCGGCGACCAGACCGACCCCCGGACCGGTGGAGCTGCCGGGCCGGCGCGCAACCAGATCGCCGAGCCGGACCGCAACTGGGACGGCAACTCGACCGACGACAACAGCACCCTGTGGCGGCCGGACTTCAACCGGGCGCACTACCAGGACATGATGTTCGGTCCGGGCGAGTCGATGCGGGACTTCTACTACAAGCAGTCCGGCGGGCGCTACACCGTCAACGGCGACGTCAGCGAGTGGGTCAAGGTTCCGTTCAACGAGGCCCGCTACGGCAGCAACGCCATCCCCGAGTCCGACGGGTACTGGAACTTCGTCAAGGACAGCGCGACCGCCTGGTACCAGTCCCAGGTGGCGGCCGGCAAGACGCCGGAGCAGATCAAGCAGTACCTGGCCCAGTTCGACATCTGGGACCGGTACGACTTCGACGGCGACGGCGACTTCAACGAGCCCGACGGCTACGTCGACCACTTCCAGGCGGTGCACGCGGGCGAGGGTGAGGAGGCCGGCGGCGGCGCCCAGGGCGAGGACGCCATCTGGTCGCACCGCTGGGCGGCGTTCCCGAACCTGGCCGGCAGCGCCGGTCCGGGCGCGAACAAGGCCGGCGGTGTCCAGATCGGTGACACCGGCATCTGGATCCGTGACTACACCACGGAGCCGGAGAACGGCGGCCTGGGCGTCTTCGCCCACGAGTACGGCCACGACCTCGGTCTGCCGGACTACTACGACACCGCCGGCGGCGACAACGGCGTGGGCTTCTGGAGCCTCATGGCGTCCGGCTCGTGGCTCGGCCACGGCAAGGACGACATCGGTTCCACGCCGGGTTACATGGACCCGTACTCGAAGCTCTACCTGGGCTGGCTGAACTACTCGGTGGTCGAGGAGAACAGCGGCACCACCAGGGTCACGCTCGGCCCGGCCGGCGACAGCGACGGGCCGAAGGCCCAGGCGGTCGTCGTCAACCTGCCGGCGCAGACCCAGACCACCAGCTACAACACGCCGTTCGGCGGGTCGTACGAGTGGTGGGGCGGCAGCGCGGACGACCTGAACACCACGCTGACCCGTCAGCTGGACCTGACCGGTACGACGTCCGCGTCGATTACCGCGAAGGCCTGGTACGACATCGAAGAGGACTACGACTACCTCTACGCCGAGGTGTCGACCAACGGCGGTGCCACCTGGACCGCGCTGGGCAACTCTTCGGTCGACGCCGGCGAGACCGGGGTCGACGGCTCGACCAGCGGCGCGTGGGTGGACCTGGCCTACGACCTGTCCGCGTACGCCGGGCAGACCGTGCAGTTCCGCTACCGCTACCAGACCGACGGCGGCGTGCACCTCGCCGGCGCCTTCCTGGACAACGTGTCGCTGGTCAAGGGCGGCGCCGTCGCCTGGACCGACGACGCCGAGACGCTGGCCGCCGAGTGGACCGCCAAGGGCTTCACCCGGATGACCGGCGCGGTGACCGACTCGTACCCCCGCTTCTACATCGCGGAGAACCGGTCCTACGTCGGCTACGACGACACCCTGCGGACCGGCGGGTACAACTACGGGTTCAACAACACCCGCCCGAACTGGGTGGAGCGGTTCTCGAACCACCCGGGCATGCTGGTCTGGTACGTGAACTACGCGTACGGCGACAACAACACCTCGGAGCACCCGGGCTACGGCCTGAACCTCCCGGTGGACGTCCGACCGAACAAGATCACCGTCGACGGCCAGGGCAACATCACCAACCGGCGCAACGGCTTCGACGCCACGTTCAGCCTGTACGCCAAGCCGGCGCAGACCTTCCACCTCAACGGTGTCCCGGTCACGCTCCCGGCGCTCGCTCCGCAGCCGGTCTTCTCCGACAGCGGTGCGAACAAGTACTGGACGTCCGGCAACCCGTGGAACTCGGTGAAGGTGGCCGGTTCCGGCACCCGGATCGAGATCCTTCAGCAGGGCACCAACCCGACCGACGACATGGTCGTCAAGGTCAGCAACTGACGATCGGGGCACGCGTGGGGCCGGTGGCGGTGACGCCACCGGCCCCACTTTTTCGCGTACGCGATCATCCCTATCGAAAGCCGTCTCTTTCTTCCCCCGGTTGACCGTTCGCGCCGCTCACGGCGTTGGTGAACGGCGGGGATGTGACGGTGAAAAGCATTCCCAACAAAACTTTGCAACAAATCGACGCACGCGTCTTCCCACCGGTCACACGAGTGTCTATGTTCACCATTGGTCCCACTAGTGGGACCGGTCACACCGGCCCGTACCCCCGTTGGGCCGGTTCCCTCACACCGGAGGTACCACGTGCGCAAAGTCGCAGTGGGTCTGCTCGGGCTTTCGCTGACGGCGACAGGACTGGCGGTCGGCACGTCCGCCAGCGCCGCGCCGCAGCCGAAGTTGCCGACGGCCGCTCCGTCGGTCTCCGAGCCCGCCCATGTCGACCACGACCTGCCGAACCCGCTGGAGGACAAGCGTCGCGCCCTGCGGCAGGAGGGCCTGAGCGACGTCCTCTCCGGCCGGGCCAAGCCGCAGAAGGTCAACGGCAGCACGGTCGTCAAGGTCGGCAAGACCCAGGCCGAGGGGGCAGCCGCCCGCTCGACCCGGGCCAACGCCGCCACCCAGACGGAGGACCAGTACGTCGAACTCTCCCGGGAGAAGACGGACCGCATCTTCGTCATCCTCGCCGAGTTCGGCAACGAGCGGCACCCGAACTACCCGGACCAGGACACCGACCCGGACACCGCGGGTCCGACCCGGTTCGACGGGCCGCTGCACAACGAGATCCCCCAGCCCAACCGGGCGGTGGACAACTCCACGGTGTGGCAGGCGGACTACAACGCCGACTACTACCGCAAGCTCTACTTCGGCACCAACCCCGGTGACGAGTCGGTGAAGCAGTACTACGAGGCCCAGTCCTCGGGTCGCTACAGCGTCGACGGCAAGGTCACCGACTGGGTGAAGGTGAAGTACAACGAGGCACGCTACGGCCGCTCCGGCGGCTACCCGTGCGCCTCGAACGTCTGCACCAACACCTGGGCGCTGGTCCGCGACGCCGCCAACCAGTGGGTCGCCGACCAGAAGGCCGCCGGCCGCACCGACGCCCAGATCGCCGCCGACCTGTCGGCGATGGACCAGTGGGACCGGTACGACCACGACGGCGACGCCAACTTCAACGAGCCGGACGGCTACATCGACCACTTCCAGATCGTCCACTCCGGTGGCGACGAGGCCGACGGCGACCCGTACCAGGGCGAGGACGCCATCTGGAGCCACCGCTGGTACGCCTTCGCGTCCGACCAGGGCTCGACCGGCCCGTCCGGGAACCCGGCGGGTGGCACCCAGATCGGCAACACCGGCATCTGGATCGGCGACTACACCATCCAGCCGGAGAACGGCGGCCGGAGCGTCTTCTACCACGAGTACGGCCACGACCTCGGTCTGCCGGACGACTACAACGTCACCAGTGGTGGGGACAACAACAACGAGCACTGGACCCTGATGGCCCAGAGCCGGCTCGGCGCCAAGAACGACGCCGGCATCGGCGACCGCGGTGGCGACCTCGGCGCCTGGAACAAGCTCCAGCTCGGCTGGCTCGACTACGAGGTGGTCGTCGCGGGGCAGAAGCGGACCATGACCCTCGGCCCGCAGGAGTACAACAGCGACGAGGCGCAGGCCGTCGTCGTGGTGCTCCCGAAGCGTGACTACACGTTCGAGCACGGCGCGCCGTTCGAGGGCACCAAGCAGTTCTTCTCCGGCAACCAGGACGACCTCAACAGCACGATGACCCGGACCCTGGACTTCACCGGGAAGTCGTCGGCGTCGCTGTCGATGAAGGGCCGCTACAACATCGAGGCCGACTACGACTACCTGTTCTTCGAGGCGTCGCTGGACGGCGGCCAGTCCTGGGTGACCCTGCCCGGCACGGCCAACGGCCAGCCGCTGAAGGAGATCTCGGCCGGCCGCTACGCGCTGGACGGCAGCAGCGGCGGCGAGTGGGTCGACGTCGCCATCCCCATGGACGTGGCGGCGGGCAAGGTCGCGCAGTTCCGGCTGCGCTACCAGACCGACGGTGGCGTCTCCGAGGGTGGCTTCTACGGTGACGCGATCACCGTGACGGCCGACGGTCAGACC
The DNA here is from genome assembly GCF_040640115.1 of Micromonospora sp. NPDC023644. NCBI lineage: Bacteria > Bacillati > Actinomycetota > Actinomycetes > Micromonosporales > Micromonosporaceae > Micromonospora > Micromonospora sp. NPDC023644. The sequence continues at coordinate 34,517 of NZ_JBFABA010000049.1, forward strand.
GTCCTCTCCGACGGTGCCGAGGCCGGCGCCCAGGGCTGGACGCTCGCCGGTGGCTTCGAGGTCGCCGAGGAGAGCTACACCAAGGCGTACGACAACTACTACATCGCGGGCACCCGGCAGTACATCTCGTACGACAAGTACCTGAAGACCGGCCCGTACTTCTTCGGCTACTCGAACACCCGCCCGGACTACGTGGACCACTACGCGTACCAGGAGGGCCTGCTGATCTCCTACTGGAACACCCGGTGGGCGGACAACGACACGTTCGTGCACCCGGGTGAGGGTCGCAACCTGATCATCGACGCGCACCCGCGGCCGATCTACAACCTGACCGGCCAGCCCTGGCGGGCCCGCGTCCAGGTCTACGACGCGCCGTTCAGCCTGAAGAAGGCCGACTCGTTCACGCTGCACCTGAACAGCCAACCGCAGTACATCCGTGGCCAGGCCGCGCAGCCGCTGTTCGACGACACCCAGCAGTACTGGTTCCCGGAGCTGCCGAACCACGGCGTCAAGCTCCCGGCCACCGGCACCAAGATCAAGGTCCTGGAGAAGGACGGCGTCTACACCAAGATCCGCATCTCCTGAGCCGCTGATCCCGCACCACCCGCACCACGCGATGCCCGGGCAGGTCTCCTGCCCGGGCATCGCCCGTCTCCACGCCGGCCGCCCGCCGGCACCCGCGCCCCGGCACGGCGGCTTCAGAGCGCAGCCGGGTCGGGGAGTTACGTCGAGCGATCCCGGCCACCTCACGGGTCGGCGACGGAACCGACCGGTGTCGGGGTCCTAGGCTGTTGCCATGACCGAGCAGCGCGGCGGGCCCGTCGACGAGTCCTGCGTCCTCACCGAGGGGCCGTGGACGCACCGCTTCGTCGGCGCCAACGGCAGCCGCTTCCACGTCGTGGAGGCCGGCACCGGCCCGATGGTGCTCTTCCTGCACGGCTTCCCGGAGCACTGGTGGGCCTGGCACGAGATGCTGCCGGCAATCGCCGACGCCGGCTTCCGGGCCGTCGCCGTCGACCTGCGTGGCTACGGCGCCAGCGACAAGCCGCCCCGGGGGTACGACGGCTACACGCTGGCCGCCGACGTCGCCGGGCTGATCCGGGCCCTCGGCGAGCGCTCCGCCACCGTGGTGGGCACCGGCGTCGGCGGCATGATCGCGTGGACGGTGGCGTCGTTCCACCCGTCCCTGGTCCGCCGGCTGGTGGTGCTCGGCGCTCCCCACCCGCTCCGGCTCCGGGCCGCCATCTTCGCCGACCCGCGCGGGCAGTTCGCCGCCGCCACGCCCACCCTCAAGTTCCAGCTGCCCCGCTACGAGCACGTGCTGACCCGCGACGACGCGGCGGCCGTGGAGGAGATGCTGCGCCGCTGGGGCGGGCCGCGCTGGGTCCACGGGCCGGGCTTCGAGGCGTACGCGGGGCGGTGCCGGGAGGCCATGCGCATCCCGCAGGCGGCGTTCTGCGCGCTGGAGGGCTACCGCTGGGCGTTCCGCTCGGTGCTCCGCCTGCACGGTTACCGCTTCGTCCGGCTGATGCAGAAGCCGCTCGTCACGCCGACCCTCCAGCTGCACGGCGCGCTGGACGAGGCCTCCCTGCCGCGTACCGCCCAGGGCTCCGGTCGGTACGTGGTCGCGCCCTACGAGTGGCGGCTCCTGGACGGCGTCGGGCACTTTCCGCACGTGGAGGCCGGCGACGTGGTGCTGGGCGAGATCCTGCGCTGGGCGAAGTCCTGACTCAGACCCGCTGCTCGCGCAGGTCGGCGACCTCCGCGGCGGGCGCCCAGCCCTGGTAGACGCCGAAGTCGAAGACCTCCAGCCCCATCGCCCGGGCCACCGGCCAGCGTCCGCCGGTGTACTCCACCCGCAGCCAGCCGTCGTGCTCGCCGAGGACGATGAACGGCTGCCCCTGCCAGGTGCAGGTGGTCCGCACGTACGCCAGGTCGTCGAGCTCGGTGGCCGGCAGCACCCGGACGTACCGGCCGGGGCGGATCTCCTCGAAGCCCTCGCCCGGCTCCGGCTGGTAGAGCCGGACGTCGTCGCCGTCCGGGCTCGCCTGGTACTCCCGGCCCTGCCAGCGGGCCACGTAACCGTCGCGCGTCACTGCTCACCGACCTGTCGCCACCGCAGCGCGTCCGTGTCGAGGATGGCGACCACCCGTTCGGTGCCGTCCGCGCCGATCCGCCACAGCTGCGCGCCGTGCGGCAGCCGGGCGCTGTCCACCTTGAACTCCGCCACCACGTCGCTGCTCTCGCCCGGCGCGAACCCGTTGCCCCGGAACGGCGGGCGCTCGATGACCCAGCCCTCCATGGCCCGCATGGCGGCCTCGTTCTGCCCGCCGTACGGGATCCGGTAGAGGCTCGGCCGGTGCGCGGGCCAGCGCAGCACGTAGATCTCGCCGGCGTCCCGGGCGAAGGGGGAGTCCGGGTAGCCCAGGCCGAGCGCGTCGTGCAGCTGGGCGGGGGTGGTGAGGTGGGCCAGCTCGCCGGCCCGGTGCACGAAGCCGGAGACCCGGTCGTAGCCCCGCTCCAGGTAGTACGCGAGCTGGCTGGGGGCGACCGCCTTCTGCATCACGATCGGGCGCGCCGGGTCGGGCGCGGGCGGGTCGTAGCGGGGGCGGCTGACCGGCTCCTCGGCGGCGGGCGGCTCGGCCTCGGCCCCGGTGTCGTCGCCGAGCCCCACCTCGGCCGCCCAGTTGGCCAGCCCGACGATCTGCTCGCCGGGCAGCTTCGCCCCGACCGGGGTGCCCGGGTTGACCGCGAACGACCAGGACTCGTCCGGCCAGCGGCGGATCAACTGGACGAACTTGACCTCGATGGTCTCGACCGTCGCGTCGGTGTGGTCGGCGAGCCGCTCCGGCGACGTGTGCACCACGACGAACGTCTCGCCGTCCAGTTCCTCCGTACGCCAGACGAAGCCGGGCTCGCCGGGCCTGCTGCCCGGCGCGGAGTCGGCCGCCACCGGCAGCAGCACGCGGGCCAGCAACAGGGTGGACAGGAACGTGTCGGTGCTGCCGGCGCCGGCGGCGTCGAGAAGGTTCTCCTCGACCTCGTTGGCCGGCTGGAAGCCGACCGGCCCGGAACCGGCGTCCGGCGGCACGTCCCCGGCGACGGGCCCGGTCGTCGGCTCGTCGGCGACCGGCGGCCCGGGGTCCTCCGCGACCGCGACCGGCGCGACGTCGGGAACGCCGGCATCGGCCGACGCCGGCGGGGCCTGCGGGGCCTGCGGGGCCGGCTCCGGGGCGGCACCATCGGGTGCGGGTGCGGGTGCGGGTGAGGGTGCCGGTGCGGGTGCGGCGACGGTCGCCGGCGCCTTCTGCGCCGTCCGGTTGCCGAGCCACGCCGAACCGACGGGCGCCGCCGGCTCGCGGGGCGGCGCGGGGGCGACGGGCGCGGCCGGGTCGACGGGCGCCGTCGGGTCGCCCGGCCAGGCCGGGTTCATGGGGACGGTCGCATCCCCGGTGGCCGCCGGAGGGGACCACCCCGGGCCGGCGGGCGCCACCGGGACACCGGGCGCGGTCGGCGGGCTCGGCGCGGGCGCGGCCTCGTTCGGGTCGGCGGACGCGGACCCGGCCACCGGCTCCCGCCGACGCCGGACCGGCTCGAACAGCGAGACGGTCTCTTCGGCGGCCGGGGCGGGCTCGGCGGCGGCCGGCCTGGTGAGGTCCCGCGACTCGATGACGGTGCCCTCGATGACGATCGGCGTGAACCCACGCCGGGAAGACGGCGGTCCGGACACCGGCTCGGCGTCCGACGCCGCCACCGGCTCGGGCTCGACCGGCTCCGGAGCGGGCCCCCGGCGTGGCAGCGCCTGGGTGACGTCCTCGGCCGGCGCCGGCCGGGGTCCGCCGTACGCCGGTGGTGGCGCGGCGGGCTCCGCAGCGGGGGCCCGGAGGTCCCGAGTGGCGTCCTCGTCGGGCCCACGCGGCGGCAACACCTGCGTGGCCTCGCCCCCGGGCGTCGCGAAGGCCCGGGTCGGTTCCCCGTCGGACACGGTAAAGGCCCGGGTCGGCTCGCCGTCGGGCACCGCGAAGGCCCGGGTCGGTTCCCCGCCGGGCATCGCGAAGGCCCGGGTCGGCTCGCTCGCGGACACCGGGAAGGCCCGGGTCGCCTCACCGTCGGCCGGGGCGCTCGGGATCGGCCGGGTCGGCTCCTCCGGCACCGGCTCCCCGAGCGGCCGGCGGCGGGGAAACGGCTGGCTGCCGGGGGCGATGCGGGACGGCGGGGCCGCCCGCTCGCCGGAGCGCAGCGCCTCCTGCCGGAAGGCGGCCGCGCGACCGGAGGCCGGCTCGAAGAACGACCGGTTCGGCCGCTCCGGGGCCTCCCCGGCCGGGCGGCCGTTGGTCGACGGCGAGGGGTGGGCGTCGGGCGTGGGCAGGCCCCTCGGGCGCTCGGTGAGCGGCGCGGGACGCGACGGCGGGAGCCGGTCGGGGGCCGCCACGCCGTCGAACCGCGCTGGCCCGCCGGCCGTCGGGTCGCCACGTCGCGGGTCGAGGTGTTCGGCCGGAAACGTGGGCGGGACGGCCGGGTGGGCCGGCTCCGCCGACGCGGCGGGTCGGGCGGGAGCGGGGATCCGGCCGGTGATCGGTGCGGTCGTGGGCTCGGGCCGGAGCGTGCCGTCGGACCGGGCCACACCGGTGGTCGGCCGGGTCTCCGGCCCCGCCGGCGTGCCGTGACCGGTTGCCTGGGCCCGCGCCCGGGCCGCCGTCTCCACCCGTTCCAGCCGGGCCCGCGCGCCCATGGTGCGGCCGGGCAGCCGGACGTCGCCCCGGGAGAGCTGGGCGACGAACCAGGCCGGCAGGTAGCCCTCGATGGGCAGGCCGGGGTTGACCGCCAGCCACCACTCGTGGTTGGGCCAGCCGTCGGCCAGTTCGGCGTACGAGGTGCGTCGGACGGCGCCGCCGTTCTCCCCGAGACAGGCGCGTACGGCCGCCGCGGAGGTGAACGCCAACACGTGGGTGCGCCCGCCGGTGGTCCAGGTGCCCCAGCCCATCGGCGCCGTGCCCGCGAGGGCCTCGGCGGAGACCGGCAGCAGCAGTTCGGTCCGGGCCAGGACGCGGAAGTAGAGCTGTTGGTCGCTGGCGCGCAGCGCGTCCCGCATCGCCGCCTCGGCGTCGGTGGCCGGCTCCCACTCGGTCACGGCCACCCCTCCTCCCGCGAACAGGCCATAGGTATCGCGTACAACCTACAAGGTGGAAGCGTGACCACAATCGCTGGCCGGAGGCGCTAACATCCCGTTCCGGAGTCGACACGATACGGAGGCGGTCGATGTCCCGGTCCCCCGCGCGCCCGCTCCTCGCCGTCCTGACGGCGGCGTTGCTGACCGCCGTCCCCACGGTCGCCGGCCGCCCGGCCGGACCCGCCCCCGGCCCGGTGCCGGCGGGCCGGTCCGCACTCGCGCCGAGCGCCGCGCGTGCGGCCCCCGGCTGCGCCTCGCCCCTCGCCCCGGTCCGGCCGGTGTCCGCCCGTCCCTGGCCCCAGCAGCGGTACGCCCCGGAGCGGCTGGCGCCGCTGGCCACCGGCGCCGGGGTGACGGTCGCGGTGATCGACTCCGGGGTGGACCGGCGACACCCGCAGTTGACCGGCCGGGTGCTCGACGGCACCGACCTGCTCGACCCAGGCGGCGACGGCAGCCGGGACTGCGCCGGCCACGGCACCGGCGTGGCGAGCATCATCGCCGCCGCCCCCCGCGACGGGGTGGCGTTCCGCGGGCTGGCCCCGGGCGCCCGGATCCTGCCGGTACGGGTCAGCGAGCAGCAGGTGGTCGAGGGGCGGGAGTCGGGGCGCACGGTCAGCGCCGAGGACTTCGCCCGCGCCGTCCGCTGGGCGGTCGACCACGACGCCGACGTGCTCAACCTCTCCGTCGTCCTGTACGCGGACGACCCGGCGGTGCGGGCCGCGATCGGCTACGCGGTCGACCGGGACGTGGTCGTGGTGGCCGCCGCCGGGAACCTGCACGACGCCGGTGATCCCCGGCCCTATCCGGCCGCGTACGACGGGGTGCTCGGGGTGGGCGCGATCGGGGCGGACGGGGCACGCGCCCCGTTCTCCCAGACCGGCTCGTACGTCGACCTGGTCGCCCCGGGCGGCGACGTGCTGATGGCCGCCCCCGGCCAGGGCCATCACCGGGCCGAGGGCACCAGCTACGCGGCGCCCTTCGTGGCGGCCACCGCCGCGCTGCTGCGCCAGTACCGGCCGGAGCTGACCGCGGCGCAGGTGGCGCGGCGGATCGTGGCGACCGCCGATCCGGCCCCGGGCGACGGGCGGGGTGGCGGGTACGGCGCGGGGGTGCTGAACCCGTACCGGGCGGTCACCGAGACCGGGGGCGGGACGCCGGAGCGGGCGCACCGGGCCACCGCGCTCGCGGACGACCGGGCCGAACCGGCGTTGGTGGCGCAGCGGGCCAGGCGGGCGACGGCCCGGGACCGGGCGCTGCTGGTGGCGGGGGTCAGCGGGGCGGTGGTGGCCGTGGCGGCGCTGCTGGCGCTCGTCGTGCCGCGCGGCGCCCGCCGCCGCTGGCGGCCGGCCGGCCCCGCCTGACCCGGCCGGCGCGCGCGGGCCCGGTCACCACGCCGGCGCCCTGCTCGGCCCGGTGACCCCGCCCGACGGTTCGGCCGGTCGCGTCGGTCGCGCACGGCCCGCGAATGCCGACGGTGGCGCCGACCGGGTCAGGTCGACGCCACCACCGGGCGAAGGCTCACTGGAACAGGCCGACGTTCTTCTTCTCCGTGTCGAGGTAGTCGGCGGCGGAGTCGTGCACCGCGAACTTGATCTCGCGCAGCATGGCCTGGAGGTCCTGCGAGGCGGAACGCCAGCGGGCCTGCCGCTGCTCGTAGGCCTGTCGGGCCTCGCCGGACCAGCTCGCCACGAGCGGGGCGGCGTCGCGTTCGAGCTGCCCGAGCTGCGAGTCGAGCGCGTTCAGCGCCTTCTGGATGTCGGCGCCCGCCTGTTGCAGGGCGGCGAAGTTGACGACCAGTACACCGTGGTCCATCGGATGTCTCCTCCCCCGAGACCGGGTCAGAGCGGCAGCTGGATGCCGCCGCGGTTGGTGGTGGACACCCGGCTGGCGGCCTCGGCGTCCGAGACGTCGTACTGCTGGCCGGCCGTGCGGATGGCGCCGGCGGTCTCCCGCAGCGCCCGCTGCAGCGCCGCCTGGTCCTGTGCCCACTGCTGCTTGACCTGCTCGAACGAGCGCCCGCCGGCACCGCGCCAGGCCTGCTGCAACACCTCCAACTCGGCCATCAGGCTGCTCAGCATGGACTGCAGGGACTGGTCGACCTGCTCGAACTTCGCGGCGGTCTGCTGCATCACCGCTGCTTCTGCCTGGGTCTGGGACACCCGGGACGTCACCTCGTCTCCTCGGTCGTGGCTGGCCGTCGGCGCGCCCGCTCACCGGGCGCGTCGCTCGCGCCGCCCGGAGGTCGAGCACGGCGGGCGCGGGCTCAGCAAACTCGTCGCTGACGGTAGCGGCCCGGTCGCGGTTCTGCTACCCCGTGGCGATCCCCTGTGGACGACCGCGGTCCCCACCCCGCCGGGCAGGCCCCTTACGATGGGCGGCGTCGATGTCGCGGCGAGTGACCGGTCGAGGAGGCGCGGTGACGGTGACCACCGGCGCGGGCCCGCACCGGCCGGCCCCGGGCCACGATCCCGGCCCACCCGCCGCGGCCCTCGTGCCGGCGCCGCCCGGCCCGGTGGGACTGCCCGGCCCGGCGGGCGCGGCGGCGTCCCGGTTCGCC
>NZ_JBFABA010000050.1:0-41480 GCF_040640115.1 Micromonospora sp. NPDC023644
GACCGGGCCCGGCGACGGCGAGGGCGCCCCGGCCGAGGCCCCGGCACCGCAGCCGGCGCACCAGGTGCTGGCCGCCGGCTGAGCCGACGGCGGCCGACCGTCCGCACCGGGCAGGCGACGCTCGGCCGCCCCGGCCCGCACCGCTCAGGGGCGCATCTCGTACGCGCCGCTGAGCGCCGCCACCCGCGCCCACATCCGCGCCGTCCGCGCCGGGTCCGCCACGGGCCGGCGGACGTGCGCCAGCGCCCAGGCGGCCTGCTCCCCGGTGGTCGCCGCCCGGCCGTGCAGCTCGGTGGCGTACGCGGAGAAGTCGCGGACCAGGACGCCGAAGATCTCGTCGAGCACGTCGCGGTCCAGGCCGGTCAGCTCGGCCTGCTCCAGGATCAGGTGGCCGTAGACGACCAACGCGAAGAGCTGGCCGAGGGTGAGCAGGAAGTCGAGGTCCCGCTGCTGCTCCTCGCTCGGGGCGTGTGCGGCCAGCAGCGCGCAGAAGCCGTCGGCCTGCTCGCGGAAGCGGGCGACGTTGGGCACCTCGGCGTGGGCGTCGTAGGCGGCGCGCCAGTCGTGGAACCGGATCGCGCCGAGGCCCCGCGCCGGGCCCTGCCGGAAGAGGAACTCGTCGTCGGCGGCGTCGTGCCGGGTGGGCACCGGCGGGTGCGCGGCCGGGTGGAACAGGTAGTTGGCCATGAACTTCATGATCAACGTGAGGTTGACGTGCACCGTCCCCTCGAGCTTGGGCAGCCCGCGGATGTCCTTGGCGGCCTTGTCGAAGTAGGTGTCCGCCTCGAAGCCCTTGGCGGCGATGACGTCCCAGAGCAGGTCGACGACCCGCTCGCCCTCGGTGGTGACCTTCATCTTGGTCATCGGGTTGAACAGCAGGTAGCGCCGGTCGTCCGGGCCGGCCGAGCGGAAGTAGTCGACGGCGCGGTCGCTGAACAGCTTCATCGCGACCAGGCGGGCGTACGCGTCGGTCAGCTCGCGCCGCACGTGCGGGAAGTCGGTGACCCGCCGGCCGTAGAGGACCCGGTTGTGGGCGTGGGTCACGGCCTCGTACATGGCGTGCTCGCAGATGCCGATCGAGGCGGTGCAGAGGTTGAACTTGCCCACGTTGACGGTGTTGAGCGCGGCGTCGAACGCGGCCCGCCCGGTGTGCAGCACGTCCTCGGCGCGCACCGGGTAGTCCGCCAGGCGGAACTCGCTGACGTACATCTGCGCGTTCACCACGTTGCGGACCAGGTGGTAGGCGGAGTGGCGGCTGTCGGCGGCGAAGAAGACGTAGCCGTCCGGGCCCTCGACGTCGGCGCGGCGGCCGAAGACCGAGACGAGCCCGGCGACGTTGCCGTTGCCGATGTAGTACTTGGCGCCTGTGGCGCGGAAGCCGCCGTCCCCGTCGGGGGTGAGGACCATGTCGGTCGAGTAGATGTCCGCGCCGTGGGCGCGCTCGGAGAGGCCGAACGCCATCACGTGGCCGTCGTCCAGCAGCGCGGCGGCGCGGGCCCTCGCGGCGGCGTTGTCGCTCTGCCAGACCGGTCCGAGGCCGAGCACGGTGACCTGCCAGGCGTACCAGTAGCCGAGGCCGTAGAAGCCGAGGATCTCGCTGAGCGCGGCGTTGCGGGCGGTGTCCCAGCGCTTCGCCGGGTCCCCTCCCCCGTCGGCGGCCGGGGTGCAGAAGGCGGCGAAGAGCCCCTCCTTCGCGGCGAAGTCCAGGAAGTCGGCGTACCACTCGTGCCGGTCGTAGCTGTCGAGCAGCGCCTTCCTGCCCCGGCCCTCGAACCAGTCGACGGTGACCCGCAGCAGCCGGCGGGAGGTGTCGTCGAGGTGGGCGGGGTCGTAGGTGTGCGGGTTGAGCAGCGGCGAGTCCGCCACGGCGGGACTCCCTTCGGTGGGGTGGGTCAGTGGTCGAGGGTGCGCAGGGTGGCGAGCACGTCGTCGAGCCAGGCGAGCACCATCCGCTCGTACGCGATGCCGCCGCGCAGCACGACGTGCTGGAGCGCCGCTGCGGCGTCGAGCGCGGCGGGGTCGGGGAAGTCGCGGCCCTCGCCGGCCAGGTAGCGGGCGAGCGTCTCCTCGTGGGTGGCGCGGTAGCGCTCGACCTCGGCGACGAGCGCGGCGCGACCGGCGGCGTCGTCGAAGGCGGACCCGCGGATCTTGACGGCCAGCTCGTGCCGGACGGCCTCGGGCTGGACGGGCGCGCGCAGCCAGCTCACCAGCGCGGACCGGCCGGCGGGCGCCACCGACCAGGACCGCTTGTCGGGTCGGCCGTCCTGGCCGATCTCCTCGGCGGTGACCCAGCCGTCGGCCTCCATCCGCTTCAGCACCCGGTAGATCTGCTGGTGGGTGGCGGTCCAGAAGCGGCCGATGGAGCGCTCGAAGCGCCGGGCCAGCTCGTAGCCGGAGCCCGGCCGTTCGAGCAGGGACACCAGGATCGCGTGTTCGAGCGCCATGGCCGCCATCCTGCTATGCAACTCGTTGCATAGCAAGCTCGGGCCCGTGAGGTGCCCTACACTGCCCGCGGCGGGCGGTAGCGCAGAGGTCGTCGCGTCTCCCTCTCAAGGAGAAAGACGCCGGTTCGAATCCGGCCCGTCCGCCACCCGGGCGCCGTCCAGCCGCCCCGTGCGGGCCGTAGCGCAGCGGTCGTCGCGCCCGGTCTCCAAAACCGGGAGGACGCCGGTTCGAATCCGGCCGGCCCGCACTCCTACACTCGCCGACGAGCGGGTCGTAGCGCAGCGGTCGTCGCGCCTCGCCCCCGACCTGCTGCGCCGCTTCCTGCCCCGCACCGGGTCGCTGGCCCTGCTGCCCCGGGCCGCCGTCGTGCTCTCCCGGCTGCCCGGCCCGGTCCGGACGCACGCGCGGCTGCTCCGCCGGGGCGTCCCGCTGCTGGTGGCGACCCTGCCGCTCACCGACCACAGCCCCCAGCGGATCGGGCTGCGGGTCACCGACAGCCTGCGCCTGCCGACCCGGTGGCACGACCTGCCCGGCTGGTGCTGGGACGCGGACGCTGTCGCCGCCCGCCGCTGGGCCTACGGCGCCTCGGCCGGCCGGCTCGCCTGGCACACGCCCGACGGCCGCCCGTACCCGCAGGGCGGCCCGGCCGCGCCCGGCCGGGCCGACGACCGCGCCACGGAGGTGGAGGCGGTGGCCGCGCTGCTGGCGGCCCGACAGCCGGTGGCGGCGTACGAGGCGGCCGGGCTCGCCGTCGACCCGGACGTGGGCCGGCAGGACCCCGCCTGGCTCGCGCCCGCACTCGTCGCCCACGCGCCGGCGCTGCCCGTGCTCGCCGACGAGACCCGGCGGCTCGCCCACCGCTACGGGACGACGACGCAGTTCGCCGACGGCCACCGGCTGGCCGTCGAGCTCGCCGCCGACGGCCGGCTGACCGTCCGCCAGGCGGCCTGGAACGAGCCCGCGGCCGGGCCGTACGCCTTCGGGGTGCCCGCGCCGGCGGACGTGGCGCTGCTGCGCTGGGGCGACCTGGCGCCGGACGAGCTGCACCCGCTGGTGCACGAGGCCCTCTTCCCCGGGCGGGCCCAGGCGTGGCGGGCTCCGGAGCCGGCGCCGTGCCCGCCGATCCGAATCCGGTGCGGGCGGGACTGGCACCCCGTCCAGGTCGCGGCCGGCCGCCTCGTCACCGCACACACCGACGAGGAGTTGCGCCGGGAGTTCCTGCTCGCCGGGTTGGGCGGGCCGCTCGGCGGCTGCGCGGCGGCGGTGCGCGCCTGGCGTACCGGGGCGAAGCCGGTGCCGAAAGAGATCCGCAGGCTCCGGCAGGACCTCTTCGCCCGCGCGTTCCACGGCGACACCGAAGGACTGCTCGCGCTGCTCGCCGACGGGATCGACCCGGAACTGCGCGACAACCGGGGTCGCACGCTGGTGCACTGGCTGCCCTGGGTCGACCACCACCGGGTGCTCCCGGCGCTCACCGCGGCCGGGCTCGACCTCGACGCACCCGACCGGGACGGGCACACCCCCTGCACGCCGCCGCCCTCGCGCTGGACACCGCGGTGATGGAGGTCCTGCTCGCGGCCGGGGCCGATCCGGACGCCGTGGACGAGCGGGGTCGCACCGCCGCCGAACTGCTCGCCTTCGCACGGACGCTGACGCGACGCTAGGGGACCGGTTGTCGGTGGCCTTCGGTATGCTCCCGCGCGGCGAGGCCGTAGCGCAGAGGTCGACGCGCCTTGACAGCAAGCTGGAGGACGCCGGTTCGAATCCGGCCGGTCTCGCCACCTGACCCTCCACGAAGGAGCGCCGTGCCCGTCGATCCCACCGAGCTGGCGGCCTGCCTCGCCGTTCTCGGCCGGCTCGACGACGCCGACCTCGACGAGGCGACCCGGCAGGAGCTGGAGCGGGCGGTCACCGCCGCCCAGCGTGGGATCAAGCGGCGCGCCAGAGCGCGCCGGGACGCCACGACCCGGGCGGCGGACCGCGCGCTGCTGGCCACCGCCACGCGCTTCCACACCGAGATCCCCGACCCGGCACCGCCCGCCCCCGCACCGCCCGGCGCCGACCCCGACGCGGCCGGGCGCGGGACGCTGCGCAGGGCACGGCACTGCTACGTGTGCAAGGTCGCCTACCGGCAGGTGGACGTGGACTACCACCTGATGTGCCCGCCGTGCGCGGCGGAGAACCGCGAGCGGCGCCACGCCCGCTGCGACCTGACCGGCCGCACCGCCGTGGTGACCGGCGGCCGGGTGAAGATCGGCTTCCACACCGCGCTCAAGTTGCTCCGCGACGGCGCCGACGTGATCGTGACGACCCGGTTCCCCCGCGACGCGGCCCGTCGCTTCGCCGCCCTGCCGGACGCCGACGAATGGGCCGGCCGGCTCTACGTGCACGGGCTGGACCTGCTCGACCTGGCCGGCGCCCTCGACTTCGTCGCGCTGGTCGGGCGACGCTTCGCCGGCCTGGACATCCTGGTCAACAACGCCGCGCAGACCCTGCACCGGCCGGAGGCCTACCACCGGGAGGTCCGGGCGGCCGAGTCCGCGGCGATGGAGGGGCCGGCGGCGCGGATCGCGATCGGCGCCGCGCCCGCCACCACCGCGTCGGCCGGGCTGCCCGCCGGGCTGGACGCCTTCTTCCCCGCCGGGCGGGTCGACGAGACGGGCCAGCCGCTCGACCTGCGCGAGGTCAACTCCTGGGTGCTCAGCGACGCCGACGTCAGCCCGCACGAGTGGTTGCAGGTGCACGTGGTGAACGCCTTCGCGCCGTTCCTGCTCACCTCCCGGCTGCGTCCGCTGATGCAGGCGAGCGCCCACCCGCAGCGGCACGTCGTGCAGGTCTCCGCGATGGAGGGCAGCTACTCCCGCTCCGGCAAGACGACCCGGCATCCGCACACCAACATGGCCAAGGCCTCGCTGAACATGCTGGTCCGCACGGTCGCGCCCGACTACCTGGCCGGCGGCATCCACATGAACAGCGTGGACACCGGCTGGGTCACCGACGAGCGGCCGCACCCGGGCAAGAGCGCCCAGCGCGACCTCGGCTTCCGGCCGCCACTCGACGTCGTCGACGGGGCCGCCCGGGTCTACGACCCGATCGTGCGCGGCGTACGCGGGGCGCCGGTGAGCGGCCAGTTCCTCAAGGACTACCGGAGCGTGCCCTGGTGACCGACCCGACGCCGGTGCGCTGCCCGGCCATCGCCGACCCCGACGCCGGCCTCGCCGATCCCGGCGACTTCGACCCCCTGCTGGTCCGCCTCGCCGCGCCGGACACGGTCGCCGGGCCCGAGGTGTTCCCGCGCGGCACGGTGCAGCCCGACGGCCGGCTGGACCTGTGCAAGCAGGGCGTCGGCCCGGTGCAGACCGCCCGGATCGTGGCCGCCGCCGTCGACTCCCCGCTGGTGCGGCACCTGCTGCTGGGCACCAACGGGCTCGGCGCCGACGGCGCCCGGGCGGTGGCCGAGGCCCTGCGTCCGGGCCACCACCTCCAGACGCTCTACCTGGGCTGCAACCGGATCGACCCGGCCGGGGTCGACGCGCTCGCCGACCGGCTGGCCGGCGACGACACCGTGCGGGCGCTGTGGCTCAAGCGCAACCCGGTCGGCGACGAGGGCGTCCGCCGGCTCGCCGAGGCGCTCGCGGTGAACTCCGCCATCCGCACGCTCGACCTGGTCAACGTCGGCATGGGCGTGCCCGGGCTGACCGCCCTCGCGGAGGCGCTGGCCGCCCGCGAGCGACCCGTGCAGCGGCTCTTCCTCGGCGGCAACGGCTTCGGACCGGACGCCGTGCCGGTGCTCGGCGCGCTGGTCCGCTCCGCCGGCGTGCGGGAGCTGTACCTGGCGGCCAACCACCTCGGCGACGCCGGCGTGGCCGCCCTCGCCGAGCTGGCCGACGGGGTGGAGCTGACGCTCGGGCTGGGTGGCAACGGGATCACCCCGGCCGGGGTGGCGGCGCTGGCCCGACACCTGGGGTCCTGGCGGGCGCTCGACCTGGCCCGGCCGCCGTCGGAGCGGGCCCTCGGGGCGCGCGGCAACGTCGTCGGCGACGAGGGCGCGACGATGCTCGCCGACGCGCTGCCCGCCGCCCGGCTGCGTCGGCTGGACCTGCGGCGCACGGAGATCGGCGGGCGGGGCGCGCGGCGGCTCGTCGAGGCCATCGAGGGACACCCGACGCTGGAGTACCTCGGCATCAACGGCGGCGTGCCGCGCCGGCAGCGCCGCCGCGCCTCGGCGCTGCTCGCCGAGCGGCCGGTCGGCGCGCCACACGAGGACATCCAGGCGATCGCGAGCGTCTACCGGTGAACCCGCCCGTCATCGACGAGATCCGCACCTGGCAGCGTGTCCGCCGGTACGCCGTGCCCGCGTCGATGATCGAGGCGTGCACCGCCGCCCGGGAGGCCGGCGACTGGCGGGCCGCCTGTGCCGCCGGGCGGATCGACGTGGCGTTCGACCTGGCCGAGGTGGCCCGGGAGCACGGCCGGGCCCGGGCCGGCCGGATCGAGGCGGACCTCGGCGTGCTCGCTCCGGACCTGCTGCGCTGGCATCTGCCGCGGGTGCTCGGCGGCCGCACCGGTGTCGCCACCCACCAGCGGATCCTGCTGTCCACGCGGGACGGGCGGTTCGGCGACGACGACGTCGCGCTGGTGGTGCGGACGCCGAAGACCGTGGACGGGTCGCAGCGGTTGCGGTTGACCGTCGGCCCCGTGCGGGCGGAGGACGTCATTTTGCAGGACCTGCCGCCGGCCTACTGGAGCGCTTCGCACGTGGACGGTCTCGCCGTCGCGTACGGCGGCTCGCCGGCCCGGCTGCCCGGCTTCGGGGCCGACGGCGCCCTCCGGCCGTTCGAGTCGTACGCCACGACGGTCGACCCGGACGACCCGGCGAGCCGGGCCGAGGTCTTCGACCGGCTCGTCGCCGGCGGCGAGGTGCTCCAGGCGTGGGCCGTGGCCGGCGTCGACCTGGATCCGGCGGTCCACGGCCTCGACCACGGGGTGGCGGACGCCGAGCGGGGTCGCCTGGTCCCGCTCGGGCTGGACGCCGAGCTCGCCCGGCTCGAGGCCCGCTACGGCGTCGACCAGGTCATGATCGGCTCGCGGTGGCAGCTGGTGGCCGAGGTGCACCGGCGGGGCGACGGCTCGGTGGCCGCCTCGTTCGTCGGCTACGACCGGCGGCACTTCACCCGCCCCCGGTTCGCCACCCTGGTGCACGGTCGGCCCGCCGACCTGGACCTGCTGCGGCACGGCCTGCTCGACCCCGCCGAGCTGCACCCCCTGGTGCGCCGGGCCCTGTTCCCGGCGACACCGCCGGTGGCCGGCTCCGCCGCGCCGACGACCCCGCCGGTGGCCCGCTGCGCCGCGACCGGCCGGGCCCCGACGGCCGACGGGGTGACCGGGGCACCGGATCCGCGGCCGGTGACGACGCGACCGACGGGGACGGGGGCCGTGGGACCGGCGACGCGGCCGGCGGCGGCGTCCGGGCTGCGGGTGAGCGTGCCGGTGCGCTGCGGGAGCGAGTGGCACACCCTCCGGCACGGCGACGGCCGGCTCGACCCGGTCTCGCACACCGCCGAGGAGGTCGCCGCGGAGGAGTTGCTGCGCGCCCTCGGCGGGCGGTCGACGGGCTGCTTCGCGGCCGTCCAGGCGTGGCGGGGCGGCACCGGCCGGCTGCCCCGGCCGCTGCGCGAGCTGCGGCGCGACGCGCTGCTCCGCATCCAGCACGGCGGCGCGGCGGCCCTGGCCGCCCTGCTCGACGCGGGGCTCGACCCGAGGATGACCGACGGCCGGGGCGGGACGCTGCTGCACCACCTGCGCGCCGTGGAGGACGTCGCGCTGCTGCGGCGGCTGTGCGACGCCGGCGTCCCGATCGGGGCGCGGGACCGCCGGGGACGCACCGCCCTGCACGTGGCGGTGGGCGACGGCGGCAGCCCCGAGCTGGTCCGCGCGCTGCTGGCGGCCGGCGCCGATCCGCACGCCCCGGACGGGGACGACCTCACCGCCCGCGACCTGGCGGAGGGGAAGGCGAGCATGTACGACGACGACGGGGACGACGTGCGGCCGGTGTTCGAGATCCGGGACGTACTGGCCGAGTGGACGAGCCGATGACGGCGGCGGTGCGGGCGCTGGCCGCGGCGGACGACCTCGTCGCCGCGACGCGGGCGTGGCGGACGGAGCCGGCCGCCGATCCGAAGGTCGAGGCGCTGGCCCTGGCGGTGTCGGCGAACCTGCCGGTCCTGCTCTGGGGCGAGCCGGGCATCGGCAAGTCCGCCACCCTGCAACAGCTCGCCGACGGGCTGGGCCTGCCGCTGGAGACGGTCATCGCCAGCGTGCACGAGCCGTCGGACTTCGCGGGGCTGCCGATCGTCGGGGACTCCCCCGCCACCGACGGGGTGCCGATGGCGCCGCCGGACTGGGCGGTGCGGCTGACGCGTACCGGCTCGGGGTTGCTCTTCTTCGACGAACTCTCCTCGGCGCCGCCGGCGGTGCAGGCGGCGCTGCTGCGCGTCGTGCTGGAGCGCCGGGTCGGCAGCCTCGCGCTGCCGCCGTCGGTGCGGATCGTGGCGGCGGCCAACCCGCCGACCAGCGCGGCGGACGGCTGGCACCTCGCACCGCCGCTGGCGAACCGGTTCGTGCACCTGCACTGGACGCACGACGCGCGCACCGTCGCGCGGGGCCTGGCCGGCACCTGGCCCGCGGTGGCGGTGCCTGCGGTCCGGCCCGCCCGGGCCGCCACGGCGCTGGCCCGGGCCCGGGGGGCGGTCGCGGGCTTCCTCACCGCCCGGCCGGGGTTGACCCACCACCTGCCCGCCGACGCCGAGGCCCGGGGCGGCGCCTGGCCGTCCCCGCGGACCTGGGAGATGGTGCTGCGACTGCTCGCCCTGCACCACGCCGCCGGGACCGGGGCGGAGGCGCTGGCGCTGGCCGTGATCGGCGCGGTGGGCGACGGCGCGGGGCTGGAGTTCGTCACCTACCTGGAGAACCTGGACCTGCCCGACCCGGAGCGGGTGCTCGCCGACCCGGGGGCGTTCCGGCTGCCCGAGCGGGGCGACCGGCAGTTGGCCTTCCTCACCGCGGTGATCTCGGCGGTGCAGGCGAAGGTCGACCGGTCGCGCTGGGAGGCCGGCTGGGTGGTGCTGGGCAAGGCGGTCGAGGCCGGGGTGCCGGACGTCGCGGCGCGCGCCGCGATGGACCTAGCGGCGCTGCGCGACACCTCCTGGCCGGTGCCGCCGGCCATCCACGCCTTCGCCGAGGTGCTGGGGCTCTCGGGGCGCCTGAGCGGATGAGCCCCGAGGGCCGACGGCTGGACCGGACGAAGCTGCTCGCGGCCCGGTTCCGGGCGGCGCAGGACCGGCCCTACCTGGCCACCGCGCTGTACAGCCTGACGGTGGTGGAGTCCCGGGACGTGCCCACGATGGGGGTGGACCGGCGGTGGCGCTGCCACGTCGCACCGGACTTCGTCGACCGGCTGCCGGTGCCGCAGCTCGCAGCGGTGTGGATCCACGAGGTCGCCCACCTGCTCCGCGACCACCACGGGCGCGCCGACCGCCTGCCCGCGGGGCAGCAACGCGACCGGCACCGCGTCAACGTCGCCCAGGACTGCGAGATCAACGACGACCTGGTCGCGGACCGGCTGCCGCTGCCGGCCGACCGGATCGAGCCGGCGACCTTCGGGCTGCCGGCGGGCCTGCTGTTCGAGGCGTACCTGCCGCTGCTGCCCGCGCGGGTGCGGGGCCACGAGGGGCCCGACTGCGGTTCCGGGGCGCACGGCATCGACCGGCCGTGGGAGAGCGGCGGCACGGGCGGGGTCAGCGCGGTCGAGGCGGGGGCGATCCGCCGGGAGACGGCACACGCGGTACGCGCCCACGCCCGCGGCCGGGGCACCGTCGCGGCCGGCTGGCAGCGGTGGGCCGCCCAGGTGCTCGAACCCCGGGTGGACTGGCGGCGGGCGCTGACCGGCGCGGTACGCGAGGCCGCGGCCTGGGCGGGCGGGGCGGTCGACTACACCTACCGGAGACCGTCGCGCCGCTCCGCCGCCACGCGCGGGGTGGTCCTGCCCAGCCTGCGTCGGCCGGTGCCCCGGGTGGCGATCGTGGTGGACACGTCCGGCTCGATGGGTGACGCGCAGCTCGCCGCGGCGCTGACCGAGGTCGCCGGGGTGCTGCGGGCCGTCGGCGTCGGCGGCAACCGGGTCACCGTGCTCTCCTGCGACGCGGCCGTGCACGTCGTACGGCGGGTGCACACCGTGGGCGAGGTGCGGCTGGCCGGCGGCGGTGGCACCGACATGCGGGTCGGGATCGAGGCCGCGTTGACGGGTCGGCCACACGTCGTGGTGGTGCTGACCGACGGGTTGACGCCGTGGCCGGCCGCGCCGCCGGAGTCGGCCCGGGTGATCGCGGGGCTGATCGGCGCCGATGCGCCGCGGCCTCCGTCCTGGATCACCAGCGTCACGATCGACGACTGACCGGGGGGTCGCTCACGCTGGCCGGGTCGGCGGTCGCCGGACCGGGGCGGCGGCCCCGACAGCCCACTGGTCCAACCAGTTGACGGGTTGATGTGCGCTGCGCCACACTCCTCGGCATGGCCTTCGCTCCCGTCCCCCGCTCCTCGGTCTCCGACCACGTCTTCGGCCAGATCCGCGACGCCATCGTCAGCGGCGTCTACCGCCCGGACGAGGCGCTGCCCGGCGAGCGGGAGCTGGCCGCCACCTTCGGGGTCAACCGGCACGCCGTCCGGGAGGCCCTGCGCCGGTTGCAGCAGCTCGGCCTGGTGCGGGTCAGCCAGGGCGGCGCCACCCGGGTGCTGGACTGGCGGGTGCACGCCGGGCTCGACCTCGCCCTGTCCCTCACGCGCTTCCACGACACCCTCCCGGTGGACACCCTGGTCCGCGACATGCTGGAGATGCGGGCCTGCATCGGCGTCGACGCGGCCCGGCTCTGCGCGCAGCGCGGCGGCCCGGACGTCCGGGCCGCGATCCTGCGGGCTGTCGAGGCGTACGCGGGCCTGGCACCGGACCTGGCCGGGATGGGCGAGGCCACCATCGTGCTCTGGCGGCACATCGTCGCCGGCTCCGGCAACACCGCCTACCTGCTGGCCTTCAACAGCCTGGTGGCCGGCGCGCTCGCCGTCGGCGACGTGCCACCGGAGCGGCGCGCCGCGGAGCTGCTCGACGTCGCGGGCCACCGCCGGCTCGCCGACGCCGTCGTCACCGGCCGGGCCGCCGACGCCGCCCGCGAGGCACGGGCCCTGCTCACCGCCCCCCTCACCACCCCCGTCGCAGCACCGAGAAGGGAAGCCCGGGCATGATCCCCGCCGTGCTCTACGCCGTACCGGCGTTCCTGCTCCTCATCGTCGTGGAGGCACTCTCCTACCGGTTCGCCCCCGACGACGACGAACGCGGGTACGAGCTGCGTGACACCGCCACCAGCCTGACCATGGGCGCCGGCAGCCAGGTCATCGGCGTGCCGTGGAAGCTGCTGACGATCGGCCTCTACGCCGCCGCGTACACCGTCACGCCGCTCCAGCTCTCCCCCACCAGCGTCTGGACGTGGGTGCTGCTGTTCTTCGCCGACGACCTCGCCTACTACTGGTTCCACCGGTCCCACCACGAGGTGCGGCTGCTCTGGGCCGGGCACGTGGTGCACCACTCCAGCGTCTTCTTCAACCTCTCCACCGCGCTGCGGCAGAGCTGGACCCCGATGACGTCCGTGCCGTTCTGGCTGGGCCTGGCGCTGCTCGGCATCCCCCCGTGGATGATCTTCCTCCAGCAGTCGGTCAGCCTGCTGTACCAGTTCTTCCTGCACACGGAGCGGATCAACCTGCTGCCCCGCCCCGTTGAGTGGATCTTCAACACGCCGTCGCACCACCGGGTCCACCACGGCGCCAACGCCGAGTACCTCGACCGCAACTACGGCGGCATCCTGATCGTCTGGGACCGGCTCTTCGGCACCTTCGAGCCCGAGCGGGCCACCGTCCGGTACGGCCTGACCAAGAACATCGACACGTACAACCCGCTGCGGGTGGCGACCCACGAGTACCGGGCGATCTGGGCCGACGCCCGGGCCGCCTCGTCCTGGCGGCACCGCCTCGGCTACGTGCTCGGCCGGCCGGGCTGGCAGCCCGCCCCGCACGCGCAGCCGGCGGTGGCCCGATGAGGCGCCTCTGGCCGTTCGGCGTGGTGGCCGCCGTCGAGCTGATCGGCGTCGCGGTCGATTCGACCGTCCTGCAGTGGCTGGCCAAGCCCCTGCTCGCGCCGGTGCTGCTGGTCCACCTGCTGCGGGCGCGCCGGCGCGTCGACCCCGTCGCCGTCGGGCTGGTCTTCGCGACCGGCGGCGACATCGCGCTGCTCGTTCCCGACGACACGGCGTTCCTCGTCGGCATGGGGTGCTTCCTCTGCACCCAGGTGGCCTTCCTGACCGCCTTCCTGCGCCACCGGCGGCCGCCGTTCGTCGCGGTCGCCAGCTACCTCGCCTGCTGGGCGGTGGCCAACCTGGTGCTGTGGAACTCCCTCGGCCCACTGCGGCTGCCGGTGCTCGGCTACAGCCTCGCGCTCAGCCTGATGGCCGCCGCCGCGGCCGGCGTCTCCCGGCGGGTGGCCCTGGGCGGAGGACTGTTCCTGATCTCCGACCTGCTGATCGGCATGGAGGCCGCGGGGTCCCGGGTGCCCGGCCACGGCCTGGCCGTGATGACCACCTACATCGCGGCCCTGCTGCTCATCACCACCGGCTGGGTGGCCGTGACCGCCCGCCGGGCCCGGCCCACGCCCGCCGTCGACGGCCCCGCGCCCCGCCCGGGACCGGTGCCCGGCAACGCCCGCTGACCGAGTCGACGACGCCCCCCGGTCCATTCCGGACCGGGGGGCGTCGTCGCGCCTGCCGTTGTCGTCAGCTGTACGGCATCGTCGGGAACCAGCCCACGCCGAACATGGCCGGCACGCGCAGGTCCCAGTACACGACGGTGAAGACGCCCAGCGCGACCAGCAGCGAGCCGGTCACCGTCGCGGCGCGGCGCGGCGACGCCATCCAGCTGAGGAACCGTCCCCGGGTGAGGAGGATGAGGACCGCGAAGAGCGCCGCCACGATCAGGATGTTGCCCAGCGACTGGAGGGCGAAGGCGAGGGCGCCGTACGCCGGGTTGCCGGTGTCGGCCGCCCAGTGGAACAGCTTGTTGAACAGCGGGTACGGCCGACCGATCAGGAAGCCCCCGACCAGGGCGCCCATGACGACCACCCGCGCCACCGGCCGGGTCGCGAAGACGTCGGGCAGCAGGCCGAGGGCCGCCAGCCCGAGGTACGTCAGCGCCAGGCCGATCAGGCCGAAGACCACCGAGGACTGCACCAGGCGGACGGGCATCCCGCCGACGGTGTCGCTGGACAGCTGCGGCAGGCGTTCGCCGAGGAGCACCCCGACCGCGCCGTAGGTCGCCGACACCGCGAGCATGCCGACGCTGAGCCAGGCGACGGGGCGCAGCAGCGACCGTACGCCCGGGCGGCGGCCGGTCGCGCCGGCCTGGCTCATCGGGCCGACCGAGGCCGCCATCGCGATGTTGCAGGCGGTGAAGGTTCCGGCGAAGCCGGACACGAAGGCGAACAGCAGCCCCGCCGCCGTACCGCTGATGGCGGTGCCCTTCGCGTCGTGGCCGAGGAGGGCGTCGGCGACCGTGTCGCCGATGACCGAGTCGACCAGGTGGAACGACCAGAGCACGGCGAGCAGCACGCCCGCCGCCGCGCTGATCACCGCCGTCCGGCGGCGGCCGGCTGCCGCCGGCGGGGCCACGATTCGCACCGGTGCACGTCGCGGTGGGGCCTGCGGGGTGGGGTGCACGCTCATCGCCTCGCTCTCGTCTCTGATGCGTAACCGGTGGGACGAGGCCCGTCGCCGGCGGGCCCACCCGGGGCCGCGCCGGCGACGGACCGACGTGCGTCAGGTGACGGCGGGCCGCGCCTGCGGCGCGCTCGCCCGGCGGGAGCGGTCGCGCAGCCAGATGCCCCACCAGAGCAGGCCCCGGGCGAGACAGACAATCGTCACCGCGAAGAAGAGCGTGTAGACGACGTTGAAGGCGATCAGCACGCCGTACACGCCCGCGACGCTCGCGCCGAACATGAACTGGGCGCGACCCGAGCTGGGCGTGGTGCCCGGGTCGGTGATCATGTAGTTGGTGAACAGCACGAACGCCACACCGGTGATCGGCAGCAGGGCCGCCCAGAGCGCGACGTCCCAGATGAAGTGCCGCACCAGCGCCTGGATCACGAAGCCGCCCACCCAGCCCACGATCAGCGGGATCTTCTTGGTCAGCACCCCGTTGAGGACCGTGCCGGCCGTCAGGATGATCAGCGGGACAAAGATCCGGATCATGTCCGGGACGTCCTCGGTGAAGTGGTACGGCGGGGCGATGTTGACCCAGGAGAAGGCGACCAGGGTCACCGTGATGCCGAAGTTGGACGGGTTCATGAAGTGCCGCATGCGCCCCTTGATCGGCGCCAGGAAGATCGCCTTCTGGCCGATGGCGACGACCACCGCGAAGGCGATCGGCCAGAAGTTGTCGTTGGCGTAGAGCAGCATGTTCGCGGCGAGCGCGGTGATGTGGGTGGGCAGCAGGAACGTGTACATCCCCCAGGCGCCGTTGCCGAGGAAGGCGGGCGGGCGCTTGTTGGCCCGCGCGGTGACCAGCTCGACCACGATCTCGGTGGCGTAGCCGACCGCCAGGGCGAGGAACGGCCAGGTCCAGGGCTGCTCGAAGCCGAGCACCGTGTACCCGAGGATGTTGAAGACGCTCATGGAGATGGCGAAGTTGCGCAGGGCCAGGTAGCGGGGGTCCCGCCGGTCGACCCGCGGGGGCGCTCCGGGCGTGGCCGCCACCGCCGCGTTGCGGTCGAAGGTGACGGCCGGCGCCGGGCTGACCGGGGCGTCGGCGAGCGCGGTGCCCCCCGCCTCCCTCACGTCGGTGCCGGTGCGGGCGCTGTCTCGGACGTCGGTCATTTGGCGTTCATCTCCTGGGCTTTGTCCGTGAGCATGATCGTGTGCCAGCCCGCGGCGAGGTCGAGGGTCTGCTTGTGCACGCCACCGTTGAGGTCGCGCCAGGCGATCTCCGCGGAGACCGGCTTGTCACCGGCGTCGCCGAGGCCGAAGAAGACGTC
Organism: Micromonospora sp. NPDC023644; assembly: GCF_040640115.1. NCBI lineage: Bacteria > Bacillati > Actinomycetota > Actinomycetes > Micromonosporales > Micromonosporaceae > Micromonospora > Micromonospora sp. NPDC023644. Next base: position 15,569 of record NZ_JBFABA010000050.1, read on the forward strand.
GAAGCTGCGCTTGCCCGAGTGGCCGCTGCCGCCGTCGAGCTGGGCGACGCGGGTACGACCGTCCGCGGTCTTCACCCGGACCTGCGCGCCGTACGCGGGCGTGCCACGGCCGTCCTCGCCCGGCCGGCACAGGCGCAGGCCGAGGAAGTTGCCGCTGCCGGGCTTGTCGTTGCGGTAGTACGACGGGGCGCCCCACTGGCGGGCCACCGCGAAGTCCTGGCCCCCGTCGCCGTTGGTGTCCGCGACGGCCACGCCACGGCTCGGGGTGCTGTCGGTCATGCCGAGCTCGGCGCTGATGTTCGCGTAGCGCCCGTTCTTCTCCCGGACCCAGAACGCGAACGGCTCGGAGCCGGCGATGTCGTCGCCCGGCTCGGCCTTCGGCCACATGGCCGGGTTGCGGAGCATGAGGTCGTTGCTCATGGCCAGCTCCTGCAGCCACGACCAACGGTTGATCTTGCCCTTGACGAACCCGGCGGTCTGCACCACCGTCATCTCGCCGCTGTTGTCGAAGTCCGCCATCTTGGCGTCCCAGCCCCAGCCGACCCAGGCCATGTTGAGCTCGGCGGCCTTGTTGTCGAAGACGGCCTTGCCCTCGCTCAACCGCTTGCGGGCGTCGGCCAGGCTCGACGAGTTGTTGCGCCAGACGAAGTTGCTCTCCTCCAGGCCCCAGGAGGTGGTGATGTTGCTGACGAACATGTCGAACTTGCCGGTGCCGCCGAGGTCGCCGAACTCGATCGACATGCCCTTGAACGAGTCGTGCCCGACCACCATGGACTTCGGGGTCAGCGCGCCGCGGCGGCCCTCCGCGAGCGCGAAGCGGATCTGGCCCGGCGTGGAGACGTTGTGGAAGAAGCGGTCCCGGCCGAAGTCGTTGGCGAGGTACAGCTCGGGCAGCAGGTCGCCGTCTAGGTCGGCGGAGCCGGCGCCGAGGGTCCAGCCGGTGGCGTACTCCGGCGGGATGGCGGACTGTTCGACGTACGTCGCGGTCGGGTTGTCGCCGCTGGTGGCGGCGGTCCAGCGCAGCACGTGCGCCCCGCCGGCGTTCTGCGCCCGGGACAGCGAGTGGTTCATCTCGACGTTCGGCTGCCCGGCCGGGTCGAGGACCTGGCTGTCCGGGAAGTAGTTGAAGACGCCGATGTCCGGACGGCCGTCGCCGTCGAAGTCCGCGACCGCGACCGCGTTGGTGTTCCAGAACTTGCCCTGGTACTCGCCTCCGGAGGAGGACGGCTGCCCGACCAGCTCGGTGGGCTGGAAGGTCGCCATGGCCAGCGGCGCCTTCGCCGAGGCGCGGTGCAGGAACAGCACCGGGGTGCGGCCCCAGTAGTAGGCGAGCAGGTCGGTGCGGCCGTCGCCGTTGAAGTCGCCGGGCACGCAGCCCATCGGCGCCATCGCCTTGTGGGTGGGCAGGGGCGCGGGGTCCAGCACGAAGGGCGCGTACCGGGCGGGCCCGTCGGGCGCCGGGGTGACGATCACGCTGTCACTGCGGCTGTCGACCAGGCACAGGTCGTTGGCGATCAGGTCGCCGTCGAGGTCGTTGGCGGCGACGGCGGCGCCGACCGACGACACCCAGGCGCGGATGTGCTCGTACTCGGGATTCACCGGCCGTACGGTGCGCTCGGGCAGGCCGGGCGGCAGCGCGATCGGCAGTTCGGTGAAGCCGAACCGCGAGGCGATCGTCTGGCGTTCCTCGGCCGAGGCGCTGGGCAGCCGGGCGACGGCGAAGAACGCGGCCACGAGGACCAGCACGAAGACAGCGGGAATGATTCGGCGGGTCGCGCCGACGGGTTGGGATGGCAAGGGGTTCCCCTCCGGATTCGGCCACCACCCGTGCCGTGCAGCGGCTGATTGCGCCGTGCGGCCGGGTCTGGCGACGGGCAGTGTCGGTGGCTGAGAAATGGAATGAATTGTCCCGGCGGCAATTTTCTCGCCGTCATCCTCCAGCAGTTCATTGCCGTCGGAACGGAGCATTCACCATGCGGGGCGCTACGGCGTACGTGGCCGGCGCCGCCCATTCCCAGCCGATCGAGGCATGACGTGCGGTCCCTTCACGATGCCTGGTGAACCGGTTGCGAAAGTCGCCGCCGGCTCACTTATGGTCGCGGGACCACGGCCCGAGTTCTTCTCAAAAGTTGCTCAGTGGCCGACTGGGCGCCACACGTTACCCGCCGGTCGGATCCGGCATCCCGGCCGTTGGCGGCCTTCAGTCGACCGCATTCCCTGGGAATCGCAGCGCGGCGTGGTGCTCGTGCGCCATGCGGCGCAGGGCGGACAGGGCGACCCCGAACAGAACGCTGCGGACGACCGCGGGACCCTTCTCGATCTCGCCGTCGTCGGCGAGCAGGTCAAGTTCCGCGACGACGAGCTGCTCGGCGGCGCGGGCGTAGGAGACGAAGAAGGAGGCCTCGGCCGCGCAGCCGAGGCTGCGCAGTCCGGCCAGGACCTGCGCCAGCACGTCGCCGCCGCACGCGCTGGCGTCGCGGGACCAGCCGAGCGCGTCGGCGAACTCGGCCACCTCCTCGCGGGCGCGGTCCACGGCGGCCCGGCCCAGGGCCTCCGACCCGTCGAGGTAGAGGGCGTTGTCCACGATCTGGTACGCGTCCCGCAGCGTGACCTCGTCGTCGTCGATGGCGGCCAGGATCTCCCGGACCGAGGAAAGGTCGAGGCCGGCGATCCCACTCAGGGTCCGGATCAGCCGAATTCGCCGCAAATGCCGCTCGCTGTAGTCCGCCTGATTGCGACCGGTGGGCAGACCCGCCGGTAGCAACCCCTCACGCAGATAGAACTTGATCGTCGGGACTGACACGCCACTCTGTCGACTGAGCTCCGAGATACGCACGCGTCCTCCGCCCCTGGCGAACGTTTGGGCAATCTTGCCATAGAGATCGATCGCTAGTCATTGATCGACACTCTTCCATGGCAGATCGGCGCGTCGGCGACGGGGGCGGCCGGCTGCTTGATCCACACGCATCGGAACGCGCCGCCGATGTCCGAAAAATTACGCTAAGGATTGATAGTCCACGGCGCGGATACTGGCGAGTTCCACAATACGTTGAGCAATCCTAGCGATCTTCATCCCGAACGTACAGTGGCACTTGCCAATTCTGGGCAAGAATTGATAAGCCCCCCCTCGTCACTCCGCGCTACCCTCCGAACGCAGAACGTGTTGACCCGCCAGGCAGCCTCCGCTAGCATCGACTTCGGTTAGCGGGGAATAGTGGTGGTCGACGCTCCCAATTGACTCGGCCCAATTCGCCACATCCGCACATCGGGATTGTACGCAATCCGGGGGAGACAAATGCACGACAGCGCAGAGCAGGCAGTGGAACGAGCCATCGACACGATGCGCAGCAATTTATCGGAGCAGTTGACGGTGGACGACATGGCACGCGCAGCCATGTTCAGCAAGTTCCACTTCACGCGGATCTTCCAGCGGGTCACCGGCATCTCGCCAGGTCGATTCCTGTCCGCGATCCGTCTGCAGGAGGCCAAGCGGCTGCTCACCACGACCAGGCTCAACGTCACGGACATCAGCCTCCGGGTGGGCTACAACAGCGTCGGCACGTTCAGCACCAGGTTCACCAAGAGCGTCGGCCTGCCACCCACGACGTACCGGCGGATGGGTGGCTTCACCCCCCGCATTCCCACCCAACGCCCGACGGGTCTGACGCAGGGCACCATCACCGGGCGGGTCACCGCCCCCGCCCGCGGGCCGGTGCCCGGGCTCATCTTCATGGGCCTGTTCCAGCACCGCATCCCCGAGGGCCCGCCGGTGCGCTGCGCCATCCTGGAGTCGCCGGGCGGCTACCGCTTCACGAACGTGCCCGACGGCACCTGGTACCTGCTGTGCCACTCCGTCTCCGGCGACGTGCTCCGGCTCCAGCAGGACACGATGATGGTGTCGGCGGTGGGTCCGCTGGTCGTCCGGGGACGGCAGACCCTGACCGCCGACGCCCATCTCAAGCAGGTGTCCAAGATAGACCCGCCGGTGCTCCTGGCCCTGCTCGACAGCCGCAAGGCGGCGAGCGAGCGCCAGGCCCAGCTGGAGAACCGGGCCGAGGTGTACGCCGCCTGACCCCGCGCACCGGCGGGAGCACCGCGTACCCCTCGGCGGCGCTCCCCCACCGTGCGGCCACCCGTGGGTCGACCACGAGGCACCCCGGCCGCCGACGCCCGCGACGGCGTCAGCGGCCGGGGTGCCTCCGTGTCCGCCGACGGATCGCTCGCTGGGCAGGCGGGGATGCCTCCGTGTCCGCCGACGGATCGCTCACCGGGCAGGCGGACGGGGCACCGCCATCGCCCGCGGCCGCGGCCCGCGTCGTCGCCTTCGCACCGCGCCGCCTGCAGGTGGCGTCCGGCGAGCCGGGTGGGCAGGCCGGCGACCAGCGCACCGGCGGCACACGCAGCGGTCCCGCGGACGCCGTGGCGCCCGCGGGACCGGTGTACGGGGATCAGTCGACCTTGTGCACCGTCATCGGCAGGCCGCCGCGCACCCGCAGCGACAGCATCGGCTCGGGCACCACCGGACGGCCCGGCACCCCGGCCAGGCGCACGTCCCGCAGCAGCATGGCCAGGACGAGGGTGGCCTCCATCATGCCCAGGTGGTTGCCCACGCAGAACCGGGGGCCGGCGCCGAACGGGATGTACGCGTACCGGGGGCGCTCCGTGCTACGCGCCGGGTCGAAGCGGTCCGGGTCGAACCGCTCCGGCTCGTCCCAGAACCGGGGATGCCGGTGCAGGGTGTACGGGGAGATGAGGATGTCGGCCCCCGCCGGCACGTGGTACCCGCCGATCTCGTCGGCCTCCTGGGCCTTGCGGGGCAGGAGCCAGACCGGCGGATAGAGCCGGATCGCCTCCTCCACCACCATCGCCGTGTACCGCAGCCGGTGCAGGTCCTCGAATTCGGGCAGCCGGTCGCCCAGCACCGTCACGGCCTCCTCGCGGACCCGCTGCCGGATCGCGGGGTGCCGGTCCAGCAGGTGCAGGCTCCAGCCCAGCGTGCTGGCGGTCGTCTCGTGCCCGGCCAGCAGCAGCGTGACCAGCTCGTCGCGCAGCCGCTGCCGGGCCACCCGCGGGTCCTTCTCCAGCCGGGTCGAGACGATCAGGCGGGAGAGGACGTCGTCGCGCCCGTCCACGTCCCGGCCCCGGCCGGCGACGAGTTCGTCGACGACCTGCTGGAGGTGCCGGCGGGCGCGCCGGAACCGCAGCTGCCGGGGCAGCGGGATCCACGTCGGCACGGCGCTGAGCGTCTCCAGCTCGAACATCGCCTGGTCCTGCACGGCGGCGAACGACCCGCCGACACCGTGGAAGCCGCTGAGCTCGGCGTCGAGCAGGGTCCGCCCGAGCACCCCGAGGGTCAGCGTCGTCATCTCCTCCAGCACGTCGACCGGAGGGCCGTCGGCCCGCGCCACCAGCCGCTCGACCAGCAGCGCGGCCTCCTCGCCGATCACCCCCGCGTAGTGGGCGAGCCGTCGGTTCTGGAACGCCGGCTGGATCACCTTGCGCTGCTTGCGCCACAGCTCACCCTCGCTGGTGAGCAGGCCGTCGCCGAGCGCCCGGCGGGCGTGCACCAGGCCGATGCCCTTCTGGTAGTTGGCGCTGTTGTCCGACAGGACGTGCTTGGCGTGGTCGGGGTGGTTGAAGAAGTAGAGCTGCTTGTGGGCGACCGGCAGCCGCGCGGCGTCGCCGTACCGCTCCGCCGCCAGCGTCATCATCCGCAGCCGGTCCCGACCCATCAGGACCAGCATGGGCAGGCCGGCGGGGCGGGGCGGGCCCGGCGGCGTGCGCCGGGCCGCGCCCTCGATCGTGGTCATGCCGCCTCACTCCGCTCCCGCTCGACCTGACGGAACCGGCCGGAGAGGAAGAGCAGGGCCTCCCCGTCCGCCCGGCGCTCCAGGGAGAGCAGCCGGCCGAGGAAGATGGTGTGGTCGCCGCCGTCGTACGACTGCCACACCTCGCACTCGAAGTGGGCGAGTGCGCCGCTGATCAGCGGCGCCCCCGTCGCCGCGCCCGGCCGCCAGTCCACCTGGTCGAACTGCTCGCCGCCGAGCGGTCGCCGCCCATCGGCGAAGTACCGGGCCACCTTCTCCTGGCCGTCGGTCAGCACCGAGACCGCGAACTCGCGGGTCTCGGAGAGACAGGCGTGCATCACCGCGTTCCGGTCGACGCACACCAGCACCAGCGGCGGGTCGAGCGACACCGAGGTGAACGAGTTGGCGGTCATCCCGTGCGGGGTGGCGCCGCCGACGGTCACCACCGTGACGCCGGTCGCGAATGCGCCGTACGCCCGCCGCAGTGCCGTCACGTCGGGTGTCCCGACGGTGAGTGTTCGCTGTACGTCCACGACGTCTCCTCCTCGCGCCGTCAGGAGCGCCGCGCCGAGGTGTACGGCGCGAGCGCCGTCACCAGAGCCTCCGGCACCCTCGCCGGCGCGGTGCGGGTGTTCGGGCCGCGCATGCAGGCGATGCGCTGCCGGCCCCGGGCCACCAGCGTCTCGCCGCCGTCCCGGTCGAGCTTGACGTAGTCGAAACTGAACTCCAGCTGGGTCTGCGCCAGCTCCACCAGGCGCATCCGGATGGACAGCTCGTCGAACGCGGTGATCTCGGCGAAGAACTCGCAGTCGACGCGCAGGGTGAACAGCTTCAGGTCGTCGCGTACGTCCGCCAGCACGTCCGGCGCCCGTTCCTTCAGGAACATCTCCCGGCAGCGCCCCTGCCAGCGCAGGTAGTTGACGTAGTACACGTTGCCGACGAGGTTGGTCTCCTCGAAGCCCACCGTGTGCAGGTACTCGAAGTACTTGTCCATCGCCTAGACCCGTCCTTCCGTGAGGATCGCGAACGCCATCGGCTGGGGCAGGTCCCGCACGGTCGTGACGAGCGTGGCGATCCGCAGGTCGCCGGAGGCGAAGACCAGCCAGCCGGCCCGGTCCGAGGGCACCGCGGCCAGCGGCGCCCGGTGTGACAGCCCCGCCTTGCGCAGGCACTCGATCGCCGCCCAGGCCCGGGTGGCCGCCGCGTCCAGGGACTCCCCGCCGTCGGCGGCGCAGAGCCGGGCGAGGTCGACGTGCGCGCCGAGGAGCCCCTGCCAGACCGACTCCTCCCTGGCGCGTACCGCCTCCACGTCGCAGGCCAGCGGCCCGGTCCCCACCACGCACAGCGTCAGGTCCTCGGCGTGCGCGGCGGAGAGGGACCGCCCGTCGGCCAGCTCGGGGCGGCCGTCCGGCCGGTACGCGACCTCGACCGGCCCGCCCGCGGCCCGGCCGGCGGCCACCGCGGTCCGGGCCCGCCGCCGACGGATCCCGTCCGGCGTGCCCTGCCCGGCCGGCTCGCCGCGCCCGGCCTCGTCCGCCGGGGTCGGCTCCACCGCGACGGCCACGTCGCCGCCGACCAGGTCGCCGACGGCCCGCTCCAGGTACGACCCGAGCAGCGGGGCCACCCACGGACCGCGGCCGTCCTTCTTGCGCACCGCCCGCAACCGCAGGCCCTCCCACCGTTCCACGACCGCACCGTCGGCGGAGCGCAGCGCGATGTCGTAGACGTAGGTGTCGCCGTCGCGGCTGCGCTCCTCGGCGCAGTAGCGCAGCTCCTCCGCCCCGGTCAGGCGGGGGCCAGCCGGGTGGAGCCGCTCGATCCCGGCCGGCAGCAGCGTCGCGTCGGGGACGCAGACCTGGTTGCCGTGCATGAGGGCGTCCCGCACGCCGGGGTCGCCGAGGAGCAGCGTGTCCGGCAGGTAGTCGGCGAACCACCGCGTCTGCGGCGCCGTGACGACGTCGGCGTCGACGTGCCGGGCGGCCGACCGGTGGTAGCGGCGCAGCCGCTGGAACCGTCCACCCTGGAACAGGATGTCGCCGTACAGGTCGGTGCCGGGGTCCAGCGGCACCGCCGGCAGCCCGGCGGGCACCTGCTCGGGCGGGCCCGCTGGCGGTCGCGTCCCGGTGAAGTGCAGCCGCGCCCGGAAGTGCGCGGCGCTGAACTCCGTCTCCGCGCTGTAGATGACCGCGTCCACGACGTCGTCGTCGACCACGAGGGTGGCGATCCGGATGGTGGTGCTGCCCTCCGGCGGCACCACGATGGGCCGCAGGAACTCGGCCCGCTCCACCACCGGCGTGTCGGACCGGCCGGTCACCGCGGCGGCGACCTGGGCCATCGCCTCCATCCCGAACACCGCCGGGAACAGCAGGTTGCCGTCCAGCCGGTGGTGGTCCAGGTAGAGGTCGGTGACCGGCTTGAGCTCGGCCTCGGTGACCAGTTCGACGCCGTGGTAACGCACGAGCGGGCGGTCCACGAACCGCAGCAGCGGCAGCTCCGGAAGGTCCGCCCGGACCGTGTCGATGCCCTCGGTCCGCCCGCTGACGACCACCACCGACGGCGCGTGCGGGTCGGCGAGCAGGCGCCGGAGCATCTGCACCCCCTGGTCGGGGGTGACCGGGGTGATGCCGTCGCGGGTCAGCGCCTCGACCACCGAGAGCCGTTCGCCCATGCCGACGCCGGACCAGACCGACCACTCCAGGCAGAGGCTGCGGCAGTTCGGGTGGCGTCGGCCGAAGTCGACGGTCGACTCGGCCAGCCAGTCGTTCGCCGTGGCGTAGTGCGCCTCGCCGCGCAGGCCGGCCCGGCCGATGATGCTGCCGAACGTCACCAGCAGGCGCAGCCGGTCGGCGTCGACCGCGTCGAGCACGGCGCGCAGGCCGTCGACCTTCGGCGCGAACGTGCGGCGGAACGCGTCCATGGTGAGGCCGGTCAGCCCCGCCGGCTCGTTGCGACCCGCGCCGTGCAGCACCGCCGTGACCGGTCCCAGCTCGGCGACGAGCCCGTCGACGGCCTGCCGCACCTGCTCCGGGTCGGCCACGTCGGCCCGGGCGTAGCGCACCCGCACGCCGGCGTCCGCCATCCGCTTGAGGTTCGCGGCCAGCTCGTCGTCCCGGGCGGGGTCCGAGCGGCCGAGCACGGCGAGGCTGGCGCCGCTGTCCACAGCCATCGCCAGGGCGCACTCCGCAGTGATGCCCTTGCCACCTCCGGTGACCAGCAGCAGGTCCTCGGCGCCCAGCGGTTGACGCGTCTCGGCCGGCCGCACCGGCAGCCCGCGCAGGACGGGCACCCGCCGCTGCCCGGCGGCGTCGTGGTGGACCTCGGCGAACCCGTCGGTGGCGGCGACCTCCGCCGTCACCCGGGAGACGGCCTCCGGCACCGGCGGGGTGTGCACGATCGTGGTCCGCAGGTGCGGCGCCTCCAGGCGCAGCGTCTTGGCCAGCCCCGCCGCGCCCGGGCCCTGCTGGACGAGGACGAAGCGGGTGCCGGGGGCGGCGGCGATCGCCGCCTGCGCGCCGCGCAGGGCCAGTTCGAGATCGGCCTCCGCGCACCGCTCCGGCAGGCACACCAGCACCCCCGCGCCGACGCCGGCGGTCTGCAGGGCCGCGCGGAGCGGCTCGGCGAGCGGGTGGCCGGCGGGGGCGAACAGCTGCCAGGGGCCGTCGGCCTCGGTCCGGGCGGCGGCCGGGGCCGGCGCGTCGTCGAGGTCGACCGACCAGGCCCGGCACCAGTCGGCGACGCCCTGCACGAGGACCGGGCCGGACGCGTCGGCGTCCCGACCGGTCCGGGCGAGCTGCTCCAGGGCCTCGGCGAGCTGCCCGACGGTGGCCGTCGCGAAGTTGGTCGGGGTCTGCGCGGCCGGCACGCCGAGCTGCTGCGCCGCCTGGTTGACCAGCTGGCCGACGGTGATCGAGCTGAGGTGGAGGTCGTCGAGGAGCTGGCTGCCGTCGTGCACCATCTCCAGCGGCAGCTCGGCCCGCTCGGCGGCCAGCCGGCGGAGCAGTTGCAGGCTCGACTCGCCGGCCGGCCGCTCCGGCTCCGCCGGCCGCCCGTTCGCCGTCGACGGCTCCGCCGTCCGCACGCCGGCGCCCTTGGGCAGGCTCACCACCGGCGCGGACTCGCAGGGGCTGGCGAAGAAACGGAAGTCCTGGCCCACCTCGAGCGGCCGGACCAGCCGGTCGTGGAAGAGGGCGCCCTCCACACTGCCGGCGCCGACGACGTACGCGGCCGCCGCGACGCGCAGCAGGCCCGCCAGCGACTCGTCGTCGGTGTTGAGCGCCACCGCCGGCAGGTCGGTGCTGGCCGCCGCGAGGCCGGAGAGCACCTGCCCCGGACCGACCTCGACGAAGAGGTCGACCTCCTTGGCGGCGAGGGCGACGGCCTGGCTGAACAGCACCGGGTCGGTGATCTGGCGGCGCAGGAGGGCGGAGACGTCGGTGTCCCGGGCGAGCGGCTCGCCGGTGACGGTGGAGACGATCCGCCGGCTGACGGGATCGAACCGCTCCCCCGCCAGCGCCTCGAGGAAGGCGTCCGCGGCCGGCTCGACCAGCGGGGAGTGGAACGCGTGGGACACCGACAGCCGGGTGGCCCGCAGGTCGGCCGCGCGGGCCCGCTCGCAGGCGTCCTCCACCGCGGCCTCCGAGCCGGCGATCACGGTCTGCTCCGGCCCGTTGTACGCGGCGATCACCACGGACAGGCCGGCGATCAGCCCGGCCACCCGCTCCGGCGGGGCGCCGATGTTGGCCATCGTGCCGGAGGCGCTGTGCTCCCCCATCGTCCGGCCGCGCACGCCGGCGACCCGGAGCAGGGCCTCCTCGTCGAGCACGCCGGCCCAGTGCAGGGCGGCGATCTCGCCGAGGCTGTGCCCGACGGCGACCGTCGCGTCGAGGTTGAGCAGCGACAGCGCCCGCAGGCCGGCCAGCGCGCCGGTGACGATCCGCGGCTGGGCCACCGCGGTGGCGACCATGTCGCCGCGGCTCGGCAGCGCCGCCCGCTGGTAGACCTCCTCCACGTCGGCGAAGCGCCGGCGCAGCGCGCCGCCCGAGGTGCCCCGGCCGGAGCCCTGCCCCGGGAAGAGGAAGCCGATGCGGCCCGGACCGCTCACGTGGCCCAGGAAGCAGCGGCCGTCGGCGGAGAACAGGCGCGACTCGCCGGCGTCGAGGGCGTCGCAGACCCGGCGCAGCTGCCGCTCGGCGTCCTCCGGCGAGGAGACCACCACGCCCGCCCGGTACGGCAGGTCGCGCAGCTCCCGGTGCAGGGTGGCGGCGAGGTCGCCCAGCTGGGCGTACGACACCGTGGGCGCGAACTCGACGAGCCGCTGCAGCCGCTCGCGCAGCTCCTGCGGGCTGCCGCCGTCGACGAGGAGGAGCTCCACGTCCTGGACCGACGCGGCGAGGTTGCGGAAGCGGCTGTCCAGCCGGGCGGAGCGACGCGGCTGCGCGTTCTCCAGCACGATGTGGGTGTTGATGCCGCCGAAGCCCATCGCCGTCACGCCGGCGCGCACCGGCACGTCGCGGGGCCACGCCTCGGCCTTGCGCAGGGCCCGCAGCGCGGACTGCTCGGCGGTGAGGATCTCGTGCGGGTCGACGCAGCCGATGGTGGGCGGCAGGACCTCGTGGTGGACCGCCATCGCGGCCTTGATCAGGCCGGCGACGCCGGCCGCCGCCTTGGTGTGACCGATCATGCCCTTGATCGAGCTGATCGCGGCCGGCGCGGAGTTCTCGTCGGCGGTGCGCCGGGCCAGCGACAGCGCCTGGAGCTCCGTGGCGTCGCCCACCGCCGTGCCGGTGCCGTGGCCCTCGAAGAGCCCGACGGTCTCGATGCCGAACCCGGCCCGGTCGTACGCCCGGCGCAGGGCGAGCTGGTAGCCGGCGACCTCGGGCCGGGTGATGCCGCCCTTGCCGTCGGAGGAGATGCCCCAGCCCGCGACGGTGGCGTAGATGCGGTGCCCGGCCCGGCGGGCCTCGTCCTCGCGCATCAGGACCACCATGCCGCAGCCCTCGCCCGGCCAGAACCCGTTCGAGCCCCGGTCGTAGACCCGCATCTCGCCGCGCGCCAGCGCGCCGGTCTTCGCGAAGCCGATGATCTCGAAGGGGTCGATGGACAGGTCCACCCCGCCGGCGACCGCCACGTCGACCTCGCCGTCGGAGAGGGTCTTGCACGCGGTGGCGACGGAGAGCAGGGACGAGGAGCAGGCGCCGTCGACGGTGTAGCCGCCGCCCTTGAAGTCGAAGTGGTTGCAGATGCGGCCGGCGATGGTGTTCGACAGGCCACCCGCGAGCGTGTCCTCGTCGACCTCCGGGAACGGGCCCTTGAACGTCGCCTCGAAGTCGTCGAGGAACGTGGTGAGCTGGTCGTCGTCCCAGTCCTGCTCCTTGAGCGCGGCGGCGACCATGCGGCGCACGTACGGCCAGCGCAGCCGCAGCTGGTTGGCCCGGGAGAACTCGCCGGTCAGCGTGTTGCCGACGACGACGCCGGTCCGCTCCCGGGGCAGGCCCTCCCCCATCGGGAACCCGGCGTCGGCCAGCGCCATGGCCGCCATGTCGAGGGCGAGCCAGTGGGTGAGGTCGGTGGAGCGGTAGGTGCTGCCGGCGACCTTGTAGGCGATCCGGTCGAACTCGTAGCCCTCGATGACCGCCGCGTTGCGGGCGTAGAAGCGGTCGGGGGTGGCCGGATCCGGATCCCAGTAGTCGTCCAGGCTCATGCGCACCTCGGGCAGCCGGCGGAAGGCCCGCCGCCCGGCGAGGGCGTTCTCCCACAGTTCACGGGGCGACGTGGCATCCGGGTAGCGGCACGCCATCCCCACGACAGCGATCCTGGTCACGAGGTCTCTCCTTCGTTACGTGCGGTGGTGGACCGCCGGGGCGCGGGACCGGCCGGTGGGTGGGGCGCCACGATCAGCACCGCCCCTCGAACTCCGCGGCGATGGCCTGGCGCCACCGCTCGAAGGCGGGCGTGGCGCCGTCCCCGCCGTGGGGCAGCGTCACGTCGGTCACCTTCGCCGCCTCGGCGGTGGACATGCCGCAGAACACCTGCGTGGCGACCTCGTTGTGCGGGGCGACCAGGCCGGCGCGGACGCGCGCCCCGGCCGCGAAGGCACTGCCCTGGGCGAGGTTCGCGCGGTAGTCGCCGGCGCGGTCGCGGAACCGTTGCAGGTCCGCCTCGACGGCTCCGCCGGCGTAGGTGGCGGCGAGGCCGGCCCCGGCGTACAGGTCGGCTCTGCGGTGCGCGGGGAACGCGCGGAAGATCTCCGTGACGCGGTCCACGTCGGTCCCGCCGACGAACCAGGTCGCCCGGCCGATGCCCTGGTCGATGACCCGGTCGGCGTACTCGTGCGGGCCGTCGGCCGGCCACGGGAACCGGGGCTGGCGGTACTGCCCGTGGACGTAGCGGTCGGTGTGGAAGTACGCCTGGTGGAAGCCGTAGCCGTCGAGCACCAGCCAGCGCAGCAGCGGGTCCGGGGCGTACAGCTGGCCCCAGCGGATCCGGGGCACCCGGGCCATCGCCCAGCCCACGCCGACGTACACCATGTAGACGTGCGCGTCGCCCCGGCCGGCGAGCAGGCTCGCCACGTGCCGGGGGCGTCCCGGCCGCAGCGCGTCCCGGACGGCGAAACCCATCCCGGCGCCCTCGTACGCGAAGCCACGAAAGCGCGTCGGCACCGTCTCCAGCCGGGCTTCGGCCGCCGCGGTCGTCGGCGCCTCGGCGGCGTATCCGTAACCGGCGAGGAACGAGGCGCCGACGGTTTCGAGCAGCGCCTTCGATTCCTCGTTCTTCACGTGGAAGCCGCGCACGTCCATTTTCGTCTCGGAGATATTTGGCGTCAGGATTCTGCGCCGCAGATCACGCAGGCTCTGCATCGCACGTTCCCCCAAAGGGTCGGTGTTACCGTTTACCGGGGATGGACATCCAATTCGATGATGGCAAGAGGGGGAAGATTTGATTTCTTCAACCTTGCGCATTCGTCGCAACTATCCGGAACATTCACGTGCGGCGTCGACCGGGCGGCGGCACGGCAGCCGTCCGGAGGGTGACGCGGGTGTTCTCAGCGAGCGTGACCGACGTCGGCCGGCTCGAAGTGGGCGCGGACGTTGCGCCGCCAGATCTCGTACGCGGGCAGCCCTCCGGCCGTCTCGGCGCGGACCGCCACGTCGTCGGCGAGGGTCGCGGCGGCGGCCACGGACCGTTCGCCGAGCGCGTGCATCGCCGCCTCGCTGTGCGCCGGCACGTATCCGGCGTGGCTGCGGGCCTTGGCGGCGAAGACCGCGCCCTGGGCCAGGTCCGGCGCGCATGGACCGGCGTCGGCGCGCAGCGCGACGAGCGCCTCGGCGTCGGCGCCCCCGGCGAAGGTCGCGGCGAGCCCCACCCCGCTCCAGAGGTCGCCGTGCCGGTCTGCGGCGAAGGCCCGGACGGCCCCGGCCACGTCGGCGGTGCGGGCGCCGTGGATGAACCACAGCGCCCGCCCGAGGCCCTGGTCCGTGGCCCGGAGGAAGTAGTCCCCGTGCCCCTGCCACGGGTAGGCCGCCAGCCGCTCCTGCCGGGTCACCCACCGGTCGAGGTCGAAGTAGGCACGGTCGAACCCGTAGCCGTCCACGGCCAGCCAGGTCATCGTCGGGTGGTACGGCGAGCCCGTGAGGTCCGGGACCACGTGCCGCCACAGGCGCCGCGGCAGGCGGGCCATCGCGAACCCGATGCCGATGTAGGCGAGGAAGAGGTGCGGCGCGCCGGGGCCCCGCAGCAGGTCGCGGGTGCGGGTGCCGCGCCGGGGCCCCATCACGTCCAGGATGGTGCAGGCCATCGTGGCGCCCTCGTAGGCGAAGCCCAGCAGTTCCCGGTCGACGAGCGCGAGCCGGCGCTCCAGCTCCCACGGGTCGCGGGTGTCGATGCCCCACTCGAACCCGCAGACCACCGACTGCGGAACCGCCTCCAACCGACGGGTGACGTCCGTGGCGGGGCCGGGGAAGCCGCGACGCGCGAAGGTCACCTCCGCGAGCTTCGGTGCCATCAGCAGGCGACGCATGGAGCCCAGTACCGTCGGCATGGTAGATCCCCCTGTCGGTACGACGACGCCGGCCCCGGCCGGCGGGTGACTTCATCGTCACCTCGTGCCGGCCGGGGCCGCCTCTTCTGCTGTGCGCTCATCCGCCGCCGCGCCGCGGCCCGGAGGGGGCGCGCGGCGGGCGGATCACAAACCTGCGACGGGTCTCCTCCCGCGCTGCGGGCGGAGGAACATCAGCAGCAGGGCCACCGCGACGAGACCCAGGTCGAGCAGCAGGAGCGTGCCGTTGATGCCGTCGATCCGGGCGTGGTCGTGGCCGGCGTTCGCGGCCGCGTCCCCGATCGGCGCGGCGACGGGCCCGGCCGGGACGGCGCCGGGGGTCACGGTGAAGCCGGCCAGGCCGGCGACCTGTCGACCGTCGGGCAACAGGGCGCGGTAGGCGACGCGGTAGGCGCCCGGCCCGGCGTCGCGCACCGCCACGACCAGGCGGCCGTCGCGGACGGCCGGTCTCCCGGTCGAGACGACCGCCCCGGTGGGTCCGGTGACGGCCAGGTGCGGGTTTCCGGCCGACTCGGCGCCGCCGAGCGTGAGCGTCACCTCGGGGGGCGCGGCCCCGACGACCGAACCGTCGCCCGGGTTGAGCATGAACCTCCGGCTCTCGGCCGGAGTGCCGAAGGCCAGCAGCGCCACGATCGACAGCACGACGCCGACCGCGACGACGATGGCCGCCCGCTGCACCGCTCCGGCGGACGTGGGCGGCGCGGGCGGGCGGGCGTCGTCCACGGTGGTCACGACGGCTGCACGGCGGCCTCGGGATGCCGGCAGCTGCACGACATCAGCTTCGCCTCGGCCGCCGAGGGCCGCAGGTGCAGGTACATCGCGATCACCATCGGCACGAAGACGACCGTGTTGTAGAACAGGTGCAGCTCGACCCGGGGGATCACGACCTGGAGCAGGCTGGTGGGCACGGGGCTGTCGAACAGGTGCCGGCCGGTCTGGGCCTGCAACAGCAGCAGCAGGTGCTCGATGTGGTGCCAGAACTGGATCGCCAGGGCGGCGGTCCACCAGCTCCGGCTGCGCCCGACGAAGCCGGGGCGCAGCATCCACAGCCCGACGAGCATCACGATGGCGTACCCGTAGTGCAGCCACTCGGAGCTGACGAGCCACGGGAACGGCATGCCGAGCACCCCGCGCGCCTCCGGCCGCGACCAGCCCAGGCCCCAGATCTGGTACGCCTGCACCAGGTGCTCGGCCCAGTGCGCCAGCACGATCACGAGAAAGCCGTTCAGGGCCGCCCGGTGGTGCGCGCCGTTGAGTGCCGCCCAACGCCCGGACGCTCCGGGCAGGGTCGCCTGGTAGCTGGTCACGTTGCCTCCTTGGAAGGGTCACGGGCGCGAGAACACCGCGCCCTCACCCAGCGTGTCGGCTCGGACACGCCGACACGTCTCCAATGTTGCGCAGTTCGGGTCGGGAACCCGTCAGACCGGCTCGGGCGAGCCGGCGGGGGCGTACCACGTGCCGACCCGGCGGGCCGCCGCGAAGCTGGCCCAGGCGACCGCGTCGACCAGGGCCGCGTCGCCCGGCCGGTGGCGGCGGAACTCCGCGACCACCTCCTCGTCGACCTGGTACGAGGCGAACGCGGTCAGCAGGGCCAGGCGGCCGGCGGCCCGCTCCGCCTCGGGCAGCGGCGCGATCAGCCGCTCGCACCACTGTCGACTCAGGCCGGTCTCCTCCCCCCGCCACGCGTCGAGGCGCTCCGCGACCAGCTCCCGTACCGCCGGCGGGACCGCCCGCTCGCCGGCCGCCCCGAACGCCGCGTAGGCGCGGGCCATCGCGCCGGCCACGTGCGGGCTGCCCGCCGCCCAGGCGGCCTCCGCCGGCAGCGGCGCCGGCGGCAGCAGCTCCACCGAGCGGCCCGGCTCCCGGGCGTCGCGCAGCGTCCCCTGCAACACCCAGCCGATGCCGCGCTTCAGGCGCCGCCGCGCCCGCGGCGTCAGCCCCGGCGGGAGCAGGAAGTTGGAGAGGAACACGTTGACCACGCGGGCGATGTAGTGGAAGGCCACCACCACGCCGACCAGCTCCGGGCGGTCCCGCTCGGGAAACGGCAGGACCGGCCGGGAGGTCTGCGGCTGGTGTGCCGTACGGCCCCACTCCGCCGCCGCGCGAAGGCGCCCGTCGACCATCTCGGAGAGCCGGTCGGCCACGATCGCCTCCGCGTCGTGCTCCGTGGAGAGTTCGTAGAGCCCGACGCTGTGCATGTCCACGCAGTACGGGCAGATGTTCGCGACCGACACGGCGGCGGCCACCGCCTCCTTGGTCGCCCGGTCCACGTTCTCCGTCGGCAGCAGCGGTTCCCGCATGACCATCCAGTACGCGGCCAGCACCTCCGGCGACGGGGAGTGCAGCTGCGCCGGCGGCACCACCAGTCGCATCTCCTGCGCGACCTGGGTGTAGACGGTGTCCACCAGGCCCCGTGCGGCCCCCTGCGGCACCGGCGTGACGTAGTTGACCTGGCGCTGCACCACCGACGAGGCCACCCGACGAGCGATCATGATCTGCCTCCTGCTCTGCGCCGCCCCGCCGGGCGGTCACGACGACGGCTCCCACGACTGCGGCAATGCCAGTATTGGGAAACCGGGGGCGCAGGCAACGCGATCGACACCTGTTGAGCACCCTGGGAGAAGGGGCCCCCGGCGGCGCGCGCCGATGATGGGCGACGACCCAGTCCCCCACCCACGGGAGTCGCGATGCTGGTCCTGGTAACCGGTGGCACCGGATTCATCGGCTCCCACTCGACGGCGGCCGTCCTCGACGCCGGCCACCGGGTCCGGATGCTCGTGCGTGACCCGGCGCGCGCCCGACGGGTGCTGACCGCGCTGGGCGCCGACGTCGGGCGCGTCGAGCTGGTCACCGGCGACGTGACGGACCCCGCCGACGTGGCCCGGGCCGCCGACGGCTGCGCCGCCGCGCTGCACGCCGCCGGCGTGTACAGCTTCGACTCCCGGGACCGGGCACGGATGCGGGCGGTCAACCTCCGCGGCACCGAGGTGGTGCTCCAGGCGGCGCGGACGGCGGGCCTCGACCCGATCGTCCACGTCTCCACCTTCGGCGTGCTGCTGCCGGCCGCCCGGTCCCCGCTGACCGTCGACTCGCCGGTCGGCGCGCCCCGGGAGGCGTACCTGGCCAGCAAGGCCGCCGCCGAGCACGTAGCGCGCCGGCACCAGGACGACGGGGCGCCGGTGGTCATCACGTACCCGCTCGCCTCGCTCGGCCCCGACGACCCGCACCTGGGCGACCAGACGACCCGGGTACGCAACGTGCTGCGCGGGTTGATGCCGCTGTGGCCGAGCGGCGGCTTCCCCGTCGGCGATGTGCGGGACGTGGCCCGGCTGCACGCGGCGGTGCTCGAACCGGGGCGCGGCCCCCGCCGCTTCCCGGCCCCCGGGCGGTACGTCACGACCCGCGAGTTCGTCGACGCGCTGCGCCGGGTCACCGGGCGGGCCCTGCCCACCCTCCACCTGCCGGCCCGGGCCCTGCTGCCGATGGGCCACCTGGTCAGCGCGGCGCAGCGGCTGTCGCCCGTGCACCTGCCCGCCGAGCACGGCGCGATCTACCTCTGCGCCACCGCCCGCCCGATGGACGGCACGCCCGCCGAGGAGCTGCTCGGGCCGGTCAGCCGGTCGCTGGACGAGACGATGGCCGACACCGTGCGCTGGCTGCACCGGACCGGGCGGCTGAGCCGCCGGCAGGCCGGCCGCGCCGCGCTCCCGGCGACCGCCGCGCCGCACCGGGCCGCGGAACCGGCCTGACCCACCGCCGCCGCCGGGGCGCCCCGGCCCGCCGGACTGCCCGTCCGGGCCGGTCCGCCCCGCGGCCGCCATGCCCGCCGCCCGGGGACGTCCAGGCGCGCCCCGGCACGTCGACCGGCGCCGCGCGCCACCCCGGTCCACCGCGCCCGCCGGCGCGGCCGCGCGATGTCGCGGAAATTGTGCGGCGCGCGGCCCGGCCGCAATTTCCACGCTAATCGGCCCGTCCGCCGCAGACGTCGGCCTCAGCAAAACAGAAGATGCGTTCCATCTGCCTGCGTAGCCACGATGATGCAGGACTTCGCGCACCATCCCCACCGCCCGGAAACATTTCGGGCGACCACCATTTCATCCCTTGCTTCCGTCGCCTTACCGGGCGGTGGTCAAGGCTGCCCGAAAAACGTCTGGCGGGTCACCGACGCGCCCGCCCCAGAAGGAGGTAGCCGCCGTGCAACCGGAAACACCCGAGGAACAGCAGGTACGCGTCCTGACGCTGGAAGCGTTCGCCGACACCATCATCCCGGGGGTGAAGCGCTCGGCCGACGACCGGGCGATCGCCGGCGTCTCGACCGACGGCGGCGCCGTCGAGTCGGGGGCGCTGGCCCTGATGGAGGACCCGGCCGGCGGGTTGTCGATGATGCTGGGCACGCTCACCGAGGCCCTCAACGCGCACGCCACCGGGTACGCCGAGGCGAACGGCCTGACCCTCGACGCGGCGGTGCCGCCCTTCGTCGCGCTCGCGTTCGACCACCGCACCGCGCTGCTGAGCCACCTGCTCGCCCCGGACAACCCGGAGAAGGAGATGTGGGTGGGGCTCGCCCTGTTCAGCAACATGGCCTACGACAGCGCCGCGCACATGAACACGCTCGACGCCCTCGCCGCCGGGCACCCGGGGCTGCTGGCGATCGGCATCACCAAGCCCGACGCCGACGGGCTGTGGCGCTTCCCCGAGTACTCGTACGGACGCCCGCTGTCGCGACTGCACCCGCACACCACCCCCACAGGGAGCCCGGCATGACCAGTAGCGCAAGCACCGACGTCGTGGTGATCGGCAGCGGCTTCGGCGGCGCGATCCCGGCCTACCACCTGGCCGCGGGCGGGGCGCGCGTGGTGGTCCTGGAGCGTGGGCCGTGGCTGTCCAGCGAGGAGTTCGACCACGACTTCAAGCTCGGCTCGTCGTACACCCGGATCTTCGACTTCACCGTCGGCGACGGGATGAGCGTGCTGGGCGGCAACTGCGTCGGCGGCGGCAGCGTCGTCTACTTCGCCACGATGCCGCGCGCGCCGCAGTTCGTCTTCGAGCGGCAGGGCAGCATCGGCCGGCGGATGTGGCCGGCGGCCATCACCCGCGCCACGCTCGACCCCTGGTACGACCGGGTCTGCGAGTCGCTGCCGGTGACGATGCAGAGCTGGGACAAGGTGCCGTACGCCGGCGGCCTCTTCGCGGCGGCCTGCGCGCACGCCGGGCGCACGGCCAATCCCGTGCCCTCCGCCGTGGACGTCGACAAGTGCACCAACTGCAACTGGATGATGGCCGGGTGCCGCTTCGACGCGAAGCGCTCCCTGCTGCTCAACTACCTGCCGGCGGCCCTGGCGCACGGCGCCGAGATCCGGCCGTTGCACGAGGTGCAGCACCTCTCCCGCACCGAGGACGGCGGGTACCGGGTGCACTACCGCATCGTCGACGCGGAGGACTACCGGATCCTGCACGACAGCGGGACGATCGACGCCAAGATCGTCATCGTGGCGGCCGGGGCCGGGGCCACCCCGGTGATCCTGCAACGCTCGGAGCCCACCCTGGGCACGATGCCCCCCGCCGTCGGCCGGTACTTCTCCGGCAACGGGGAGCGGCTCAACACGGCCGTCTTCGACGACGACCGGGTCCGGGAGGTGCTCGGCCTCAGCCGGCCCAACGGGAAGGGCTACGACGCCAACCAGATCGGCCGGGGGCCGACGGTGGCGACCTGGGACCGGCTCGACCCGGACCTGCCCGAGTACGAGCGGTACTCGCTGGAGCAGCTGTTCTTCCCGCTGGGGCTGGGCACGATCCTCGCCCAGGTCCCCGACGCGCAGGGCCCGAGCTGGTTCGGCCTGGAGAAGAAGGAGATGCTGCGCCGCTGGCAGTCGTGGCTGACGCTGTTCACGATGTCGGAGGACGACAACGAGGGCGTCTTCGGGCCGCCGCCGGCGACCGGCAACGCCGACCGCATCTCCCAGCAGATGCTCGGCCGGGGCCCGCTGCGCTACCGGCCCACCGCCAACACGCGGCGGGGCTGGGCCGCCGCCGACGCGGACGCCCGGGACATCCTGGAGCGCGACGGGCTGGCCCGGGTGATGCCGTGGACCAACGACGTGGTCGGGGCGTACACGGTGCACCCGCTGTCGTCCTGCCGGATCGGCGACGACCCGGCGACGTCGGCCCTCGACGACCGGCACGAGCTGCGGCAGCACCCCGGCATCTTCGTCACCGACGGCTCGGCGGTGCCGGGCGCGCTCACCGTCAACCCCGCCCTCACCATCGCCGCGCTCGCCGAACGGGCCGTGCCCGGCATCGTCCGCGCGGCGCAGGAGCGCGGCGTGGCGGTCAGCTACCACGGATCGCTGCCCGACGGGTCGGTGACCGCGGTGCCCCAGGTCGTGCCCAGCTAGGAACCCGGCGGGCCGGGGGCGCGCCCGCCCCCGGCCCCGGCGTCCGCCCGACCAGGAAGGAAACCGATGGGCAGGCGACTGGCTCGGGTGACGAGCCGCACCATGCTGACCCACGTCCGGCACGTGACACCGGTCGCCCCGGAGGCCGCCGACGGACCCGTGGAACGGGTCTACCGGCAGATGGCCGACGACTTCGGCGTCCTCGCGCCCCCGGTGCTGCTGCACTCCCCCGCCCCCGACGTGCTGCGGGCCTGCTGGTCGATGCTGCGCGAGACGCTGCTCGCCGAGGGCCTGGTGGGCCGCGAGGCGAAGGAGGTGGTCGCCGCCGCCGTCTCGGAGAGCAACCGGTGCCCGTACTGCGTGGAGGTGCACGGCGCCACGGCGGCCGGGCTGCTGGGCGACGCGGGCGGGTGGCTGAGCGCCGGGGTCGGCGGCATCGGCGACCCCCGGCTGCGGGCCCTGGCCGAGTGGGCCCGGCAGAGCGGGGCCGGCAGCGCGCGCCGCCGGCCCCCGCCGTTCCCCGCCGAGCACGGGCCGGAGCTGATCGGCGTGGCGGTGACCTTCCACTACCTCAACCGGATGGTGAGCGTCTTCCTCCAGGACTCCCCGTTGCCGCCGGCGCCGGCCGGGATCCGCGCCGGGGTCCGCCGGACGGCCGCCCGCATCATGGGGGCGCTGGCCCGCGCCGGGCGCCCGCCCGGCCGCTCCCTGGAGCTGCTGCCGCCCGCGCCGCCGGAGGCCGACCTGGCCTGGGCCGTCGGCCAGCCGCACGTGGCCGCCGCCTTCGCCCGGGCCGGCCAGGCGGTCCGCCGCGCCGGGGAGGCCGCCCTGCCGGAGCACGTCCGGCGGCGGGTCCTGACCTGCCTGGCCGACCCGCCGCCGCCGGAGCCGGGCGGCGGCCGGTGGTTCGACGCCGCCGTCGCCGAGCTGTCGCCGGCCGAGCGACCCGTCGCCCGGCTGGCGTTGCTGACCGCGCTCGCGCCGTACCGGGTGACCGACGCCGACGTCGCCGCCTGCCGCGACGGCGGGGCCGACGACGCCACGCTGGTCGCGGTCACGGCCTGGGCGAGCCTGGCCACCGCCCGCCGCATCGGCGCGGGCCTGTACGAGGACCGGACGTCGCGTGCGGGCGAGCCGTGACCCGGAGCGGGGCGTCGAGCCGGTGACGACGCCGCCGCGACCGAGAGCCGCCAACCCGTGGGCCGCCCTGCTGGTGCTGTGCCTCGGCAACTTCCTCATCCTGCTCGACACGAGCATCGTCAACACCGCCGTGCCGGACATGATGCGGTCCCTGGACACCGGGATCGACAGCATGCTCTGGGTGCTGAACGGTTACCTGCTGGCGCTGGCGTCCCTGCTGATCGTCGCCGGCCGCCTCGGTGACCTGTTCGGCCCGCGTACCGTCTTCATGGCCGGCATGGCGGTGTTCGCGGTGGCCTCGGTGCTCTGCGGGGCGGCCCAGTCCCCGGGGCAGCTCATCGCCGCGCGGGTGGTGCAGGGCGTGGGCGCCGCGGCGCTGCTGCCGCAGGCGCTGGTCCTCATCGCCGGCATCTTCCCGGCCGCGCGGCGCGGCGCCGCCTTCGGGATCTTCACGGCCGTCGCGGGCGTGGCCGCCGTCAGCGGGCCCACCCTCGGCGGCCTCGTGATCACCCGGCTCGGCTGGGAGTGGATCTTCTACCTCAACGTGCCGCTCAGCGCGGCGGGTGTCGCCCTGGCCTGGTGGCTGGTTCCCGACCTGCGCACCCGCCGGCCGCGCCACCTCGACGTGGTCGGCGTGCTCCTGGCCACCGCCGCGCTGGTGGGCCTCATGTACGCCCTCATCGAGGGCGAACGCCACGACTGGGGCACGGTACGCGGGCCCGTCGGCATCCCCGCGATCCTCGTCGCCGCGGCTATGTGCGGGGTGCTGTTCGCGCTGCGGGAGCGCCGGCAGCGGGAGCCGCTCGTCCCGCCCGGCCTGTTCCGCCTCGACAACTTCGCTCCGGCGACCCTGATCACGCTCGTCAGCTCGTTCGGGCTGTACGGCTTCCTGCTGGTCTTCGTGATCGAGACGCAGGCGCTGCTCGGCATGAGCCCGCTGGAGTCGGGCCTCGCCGCGCTGCCCTGGACGGTGGTGCTCAGCGCCGTCGCGCCGGTCGCCGGGCGGCTCACCGACCGGCTCGGCGGCCGACGCCTGCTCGCGGGCGGGCTCGTCGTCTACGCGCTCGGCGTGCTGGGCATGGCGCTGCTGGTCACGCCGCGCGCCACGGCCGCGACGTTCGTCGTACCGCTGATCGCCGTCGGCGTCGGCATGGGGGCGTCCATCGCGCCGACCACGACCGAGGCCATGCGCCACGTCCCCGCCCCGCTGGCCGGCGCGGCCGCGGGCGTGCTCAACACGGCACGCCAGGTGGGCGGCGCGCTCGGCGCGGCGGTCGTCGGCGCCGTCCTGCAGCACCGGCTGGCCGACACCCTGCCCGAGGCCGCCCGGGCGGGGGCGGCGCAGCTGCCCCCGCAGGCGCGGGCGGACTTCCTGGCGGGGTTCGACGGGGCCGCCGGGGAGGGCGCCAAGCTGGGCGCGGGTCAGGCCGGCGGGTTCGTGGTGCCGCCCGGGACGCCGCCGGAGCTCGCGGAGAGGTACCGGGACCTGGCCGAGGCGGCCTTCGCCGACGCCTTCCTGCCGGCCGTGCGACCGGCGCTGGGCGTGGTGGTGGGCGTCCTGCTGCTCGGCGGCCTGTTCGCGCTGCGGTTGCGCGCTCGCGCGGCCGGGAACCCCGCCGGCGACGAGGTCGCGGCGCCGGCGGACGACCACGGTGCCACCGCGGCGCCCGCCGGTGGACCGGACCGGGACCGCCGGGCGCGCCCGCAGCGGTGGGAGAGGACGCCCGCCGACGACTGATCCGCCGGGGGACGTGCGGCGGGTGCCGGCCCGCCGCCATCCGCGAAACGGTCGCCATAGCACGGGCGTCACCACCCGTCACCGGTGGCGCCCGGATTCAGCATTTCCAAAGATGCGGGGCCGAGCGGCGACGAGAACCATATTGGAGAAACCGTCGGGCCGGGAGCCCGACGATTTGCTTCCTGTGCGGAAATGCGTCTCGACCCGGTCATTGTCGTGAAATCGAGCTGCCCACGCACTCTCGATTGTCGGCGACAAGGAGTGAAAGGTGTGGCATGTCCAGATCCGGTCCGGAAAACCCCGCCGCGGTCACGCCGCGGACCGGGAGCAAGTTACCGTCGCTGACGGGCCTCCGATTCGTCGCGGCACTGCTCGTGTTCCTCTACCACACGTCGCAGTTCATGGCGCCCGTGCCGCCGCACCTGCCCGTCACCCCGTTCGCCGACCCGGACTGGAGCCAGGGCTACGCGCGGGTGCTCGCCGGCGGCGGCTTCGTGGGCGTGTCGTTCTTCTTCATCCTCAGTGGCTTCGTCCTCACCTGGGCCGCCCGGCCCGGCGACCGCGCCGGCACCTTCCTGCGCCGGCGGCTGGTGAAGATCTACCCGACCCACCTCGTCACCTGGGCCGTCGCGATGATCCTCTTCGCGGCGACCTTCACCCCGATGTCGGCGTGGCTGCCGAACCTGCTGCTGCTGCACTCCTTCTCCCCCGACCCGGCCACCTCCATCAGCGTCAACCCACCGAGCTGGTCGCTCTCCTGTGAACTGCTCTTCTACGTGATGTTCCCGTTCCTGATCAACCCGGTTCGCCGGATCGCGGACAACCGGCTGTGGGCGTGGGCGGGCGCCGCCGTTCTCGGCGGGATCGGCGTCGTGCTCGTCACGTTGTTCGTCGTGCCGGACATGCCGAAGGGCCCGTTCATTCCGGATCTCTCGATGAAGCAGTTCTGGTTCGGTTACTTCTTCCCGCCGGCCCGGATCTTCGAGTTCCTGTTCGGGATGCTGCTGGCCCGGATCGTGCTGGCCGGGCGGTGGCCGCAGGTCGGCGTCCTGCCCGCGGCGGCCGTGGCCGTCGCCGGCTACGCCGTGTCGACGTTCCTGCCGACGGTGTACGCGTTCAGCCTGGCCACGATGGTGCCGATCGGCATCCTGATCTGCGCCGCCGCCGACGCCGACCGGGAGGGGCGGCGGACCCTGCTCGGCGGCCGGACGATGCAGTGGCTCGGCGACGTCTCGTTCGGCTTCTACATGGCCCAGGGCATCGTGCTCTACCACGGGCGTGCGTTGTTCGGGGACAACCAGCAGTACGGCACGCCGACCGCCATCGCCGTCCTGCTCGCCTTCCTGGTGGCGAACCTGGTCGCCGGCTGGCTGCTCTTCGTCGGCGTCGAGCGGCCGATCATGCGCCGCTGGGGTGGCCGGCAGCTCGGCAGCGCGCGCGGCGGCCCGGCGCGGGGCCGGCCCGCGGTACGCCACCGCGACGACGGTGCTCAGGCGCCGGCGCCGGTCCCCGCGACCGACCGGGTCGCCCCGTCGGCCGTACCGGACTGAGCGGGGGTCCCCTCGCCGCCGGCGACGGGGACCGTGGCCCGAACCTGACAGGGGTGGCCCGGCGGCTTCGCGCCGCCCGGCCCCCCCCGCGGCGGGGCGCCCCCCCCCCCCGAGGGCGGGGGGGCGCCCCCCCCGCCCGGCGGGGCCCCGGCCCCCCCCCCCCGCCGCAGCGACCGGGACTCCAGCGCCGGGCTGAACAGCTGCACGCTGCCCGGCACGGACTTGGC